>NZ_CP031467.1:1208266-1510333 GCF_003368325.1 Paraburkholderia caffeinilytica
GTGTTCGCGCGTAGAAGCGAGGAGAGGCTGAGGGCGCCTGACGGAATACGCAGCCGTCACAGCGTATGCGCGCCGCGCGGAACGACAATCTTCAGCCGGGGGTCAATCCAATCGTCTTATATAGGGTTCAGCGATTTAACGGCACTTGGCCCCGATTATTTAGGCGCCTTTGCCAATTTGTCTGATTGATTGACTCAGGCTCCCTATGGTCGCCGGAATCATACTGAATATTCTGGATTAAATCAGCCACAAAAGACGTATCCATCTGTATCCGTATCGCTGGTGCGACGGATGCCTGGACAATGTCAAAATCCAGGCGTGGCGGCCCTTGCGCTCACGTCAGCAGCCCGCAAAGCCGCTTGCGGCGAGCTTCGCGGCCCAGACGGGCATTGTCGCATCCACAAATAGACACAGAAACTTTCATTTAACTTTCTAAACGAGTGTTTCGTTTCGGAACACTTCAATGCCGCGGCCTCGATCTGCTGAGTCAGACGCCACGCATCGCTTAAATTTCGCGCGCGACTTACGGGCGCTTACCGCAGCGCCATTTTCGCCATATCGCGGTCGAGTCATCGGCTTTCGGCCAAAAGCATGCTTCGCGCAGGTTGCAAAGCGAAACGGCCCGGCAGGATGACCTGCCGGGCCGTTTCTGTTGCGCCGCAGCGTATGCTGTTTGCCGCGCCGGTGCCGTGCTTGCTGCACTGCCTATTGCATTGCTTATTGCACGACCTTCGCGCCCGGCGCCGGAGCCGGAGCCGCCGCACCGGCGGGCGCGGCGCCCGTCGTCGCGACTTCGTTCGAGGCCCCGCCGTTCTTGTCGACGGGAATCCTCACGGTGTGGACCACGCCGTTGCCGAGCGGGAAATCGGCCAGCGCGCTGCGCGCCAGATACGGCATGGCCCTCACCAGCGACGATTCTTCGTCCGAGTTGCGCGCCGTCACGTTATAGACCTCTTTGCCGCTGGCGCGCTCAGTGATCCGCACGCCGAGCAGGTGCGTGAAGATCGGGTAGCTCTGGTTCACATACGCGGTCGGAAACGCACCCCACGGGCCCCACGGATCGAACGGCCGGCCCCAGTACGGCGCCGGCCACGGGTTGTAATACACCGGCTGCGCGACCGTCACCATGTCCGAGCGAATCCCATACGACAGCCCGACCAGATAACGCGCCTGGGACGTGTCGACCTGCCGGAACGCGTGCGTGGCAAGTTCGTTGCCGACGAGGCGCTCGTAGGTGGTGAGCTCGAGATTGTTCTGCTGATCCGCCGCCCGCGTGAAGGCATAGGTACGGGTGGCGTCATTGCCGCTCCAGTCGGAAAACGCCGTGACCTGGGAGGTCACGTAGCTCGTGCAGCCGGACAGCAGCACCGTTAGCCCGGCCAGCAGCAGCGCGGCGCGGCGGGTCAATCGATCGAATTTCATGGTCTACCTCGTGATGCCTGTTGTCGCCATTCTCCAGCGGGTCGGCTCGTGCGCACGCTTTGCCGCGCAGAGCGGCCCCGATAATACGCTGACCAGCCGAATCGGTAAAAAGTTCGACCCGCACGATCCGCCGAGCCTTTGTACAATGGCTCGACAAGCCCGGCTCGCGCGCCATAAGCACGCGTGACGGCTCGAGTCCCATCACTACAGAACGCCATGGCCGATACCGCAACGCCCAATGTGATCCGCCGCGCCGATTACGCGCCGCCTGCCTTCCTGATCGACACCGTCGCACTGGAGTTCGATCTGATCCCCGAACGCACCGTCGTCAGGAACACGATGCGGGTGCGCCGCAACCCGGACGCGTCCCACGCCGCGAATCTCGAACTGATGGGCGAACAACTCGAGTTCGTCGGCGCCGCGATCGACGGCGCCCCGTTCGCCCACGCGCATGCGCACGAACACGGCCTCACGCTCGACAACGTGCCGGATCACTTCGAACTCACGCTCACCAGCCTCTGCAATCCGGCGGAGAACACCACGCTGTCGGGCCTGTATGTGTCGGGCGGCAACTTCTTCACGCAGTGCGAGGCCGAGGGCTTTCGCCGCATCACCTATTTCCTCGACCGCCCTGACGTGATGGCGACCTACACGGTTACGCTGCGCGCCAGCAAGGCCGACTATCCCGTGCTGCTGTCGAACGGCAATCTGCTCGAACAAGGCGATCTGCCGGACGGCCGCCATTTCGCCCGCTGGGAAGATCCGTTCAGGAAACCGAGCTATCTGTTCGCGCTGGTCGCGGGCAAGCTGGTCGCGCTCGAAGAGCGCGTGAAAAGCGGTTCGGGCAAGGAAAAGCTGCTGCAGGTATGGGTCGAACCGCACGATCTGGACAAGACCCGTCACGCCATGGATTCGCTGATCAACTCGATCCGCTGGGACGAGTCGCGCTTCGGGCTGGAACTGGATCTGGACCGCTTCATGATCGTCGCGGTGAGCGACTTCAACATGGGCGCGATGGAGAACAAGGGGCTCAACATCTTCAACACGAAGTACGTGCTGGCGAACCCCGAAACAGCCACGGACACCGATTTCGCCAACATCGAGGCGGTGGTCGGCCACGAATACTTCCACAACTGGACCGGCAACCGCGTGACGTGCCGCGACTGGTTCCAGCTGAGCCTGAAAGAAGGCCTGACGGTGTTCCGCGATCAGGAATTCTCGGCCGACATGGCGGGCGGTGCGACCGATGAAGCCTCGCGCGCCACCAAACGCATCGAAGACGTGCGCGTGCTGCGCCAGATGCAATTCGCCGAAGATGCCGGTCCGATGGCGCACCCGGTGCGCCCGGAAAGCTATGTCGAGATCAACAACTTCTACACGATGACGGTCTACGAAAAAGGCTCCGAAGTCGTGCGGATGTATCAGACGCTGTTCGGCCGCGACGGCTTCCGCAAGGGCATGGACCTGTACTTCAAGCGTCATGACGGCCAGGCGGTGACCTGCGACGATTTCCGTCACGCGCTCGCCGATGCGAACGGCCGCGATCTCGCGCAATTCGAGCGCTGGTACAGCCAGGCCGGCACGCCGCGCGTCTCGGTACGCACCGCGTACGACACCGCGCAACAGCGCTACAGCGTGACGCTCACACAAGGTTATGGCGATGCCGCACCGGCCGCGCGTGAAACGCAAAAAGGCCCGCTGCTGATCCCGTTCGCGATCGGTTTGATCGGCAAGGAGGGCCACGACCTGCCGCTGCAACTGGATGGCGAGACCCGGCCTTCGGACGCCACCACGCGCGTGCTGGAATTCACGCAGACCGAACAGACCTTCACCTTCGTCAACGTTGCGCAGGAACCGCTGCCCTCGCTGCTGCGCAATTTCTCGGCGCCGGTGGTCGTCGAATACGATTACTCGCCTGACGAGCTCGCGTTCCTGCTCGCGCACGACAGTGACCCGTTCAACCGCTGGGAAGCCGGCCAACGGCTCGCCACGCGCGAGCTGCTGACGCTCGCCGGGCGCGCCGCGACGGGCGTGCCGCTGCAACTCGACGACTCGGTCGTCGCCGCGTTCGCGCGCGTGCTGACCGACGAAACGCTCTCGCCTTCGTTCCGCGAACTGGCGTTGATGCTGCCGTCGGAAGCCTATCTGGCCGAGCAGATGGCCGAATCGAATCCGGCCGCCGTACACGCCGCGCGGCAGTTCGTGCGTAAGCGCCTCGCGAATGCGCTCAGGAAAGACTGGCTCGCCGTGTACGAAAAGCACCGCACGCCGGGGGCCTATGAAGCGACGCCGGAGGCTTCCGGCCATCGCGCGTTGAAGAATCTCGCGCTGTCGTATCTCGCGGAACTGGACGATCCGTCGGAAGCCGTGCGGCTCGCGTCCGCACAATACGACGCCGCCAACAACATGACCGACCGCTCAGCGGCGCTCTCGGCGTTGCTCAATGCAGCGGCGGCGAATGGCGGCAGCATTGAGGCACAGCAAGCGCTGGAAGACTTCTACCGGCGTTTCGAAAAGGAACCGCTTGTCATCGACAAATGGTTTGCCCTGCAAGCCACGCAACGTGGCAGCGCGCAGCGTCCGGTGATCGAGATCGTGCGCAAACTGATGGCGCACCCGGCGTTCAACCTGAAAAATCCGAACCGGGCGCGCTCGCTGATTTTCAGCTTCTGTGCGGCGAACCCCGCGCAGTTCCATGCCGAAGACGGTTCCGGCTATGCGTTCTGGGCCGACCAGGTGATCGCGCTCGATGCCATCAATCCGCAAGTGGCCGCCCGCCTCGCCCGCTCGCTGGAACTATGGCGCCGCTTTACACCGACGCTGCGTGACGGTATGCGCGCGGCGCTGGAGAAAGTCGCGTCGCAGGTGAAATCGCGCGACGTGCGCGAGATCGTGGAGAAAGCGTTGGCGTGACGTTCGTCTGAAGGCGCTTCCTGCATCGAAAAGCCGGCACGTGCTGCCGGCTTTTTTTCGTCCTGGATTTCGCCATGGGCAGTGTGTGCGCCTCAACGTTAGCCATCTGGACGACTGTTCGTATCGGCTCGGCAGGGTGAAAGTAAACGCATTCATTTAACGGTTTACGTTTAACGCAATGCGTTATATCATCCCATGATCACGACATTCGGCGACAAGGCTACCGCGGCAATCTTTCAGGGCAAGTTCGTGCATTCACTGCCGCTTCACATGCAGGCGCTCGCACGCCGTAAGCTGCTCATGATCGATGCAGCCGCGTCCATCCGCAACCTGCATGCGCCACCGGGCAACCGGCTCGAAGCCTTGCAGGGCCGGCGCAGCGGGCAGTGGAGCATTCGCGTCAACGCGCAGTGGCGCATCTGTTTTTATTTTGTCGACGGGGAGGCGTTGAATGTCGAAATTGTCGACTATCACTGATTATTGGGAGACCGGCATGGTCATCAAACGCTCCGATCTGGGCAGCATCGATTTCTCCGACATCGCCACCGGCGACAGCATCCCGGAAATCCATCCCGGCGAGATTCTGCGGTGCGAGTTCCTCGAGCCGCTCGGTATGTCCGTCAATGCGCTCGCACTTGCGTTGCGCGTACCGGCACCGCGCATCAATGACATCGTGCGCGGCAAACGCGCCATCTCGGCTGACACCGCGCTGCGGCTCGAACGCTATTTCGGCGCGAGCGCGCAATTCTGGTTGAATCTGCAAATCGCCTATGATCTGCGCGTCGCCACCGCGGCGGCCGGCGAACAGATCGAACGCGAGATCGAGCCGATGCCCAAGGCGAACCGCCCCAAAATGCCGAAGATCCCGGCCGAACACGCCCGTGCCGCGGCGCTTGCCACCCACCTGGCCGGCCATGTCACGGCCATCAAGGCTCGCCGCAAAGCCTGAGTTTCACGGGCCTTTGCAGCGCTCAGCAACACGAACGCACGCCCTCGCATCTCAAAAGCACGGAACCGACACAGCGAGCGGTTAAAATCGAGACATTCCCCAAGCCTTCCCGGAGTACAGCAATGGCTTTGCAACGTCGTACCACTCTCACGAAGTACCTGATCGAGCAGCAGCGCGAAACCAACAACCTGCCAGCCGACCTGCGCCTTTTGATCGAAGTCGTCGCGCGCGCGTGCAAGGCGATCAGCTACCACGTCAGCAAGGGCGCGCTGGGCGACGCGCTCGGCACGGCGGGCAGCGAGAATGTCCAGGGCGAAGTGCAGAAGAAGCTCGACATCCTGTCGAACGAAATCCTGCTCGAAGCGAATGAATGGGGCGGCAACCTGGCGGGCATGGCGTCCGAGGAAATGGAGCAGTTCTTCCCGATCCCGGCCAACTACCCGAAGGGTGAATACCTGCTGGTGTTCGATCCGCTCGACGGCTCGTCGAACATCGACGTCAACGTGTCGATCGGCACGATCTTCTCGGTGCTGCGCTGCCCGGACGGCCAGCAACCCACCGAGCAGTCGTTCCTGCAACCCGGCACGCAGCAGGTCGCGGCAGGTTATGCGGTATACGGCCCGCAAACCGTGCTGGCGCTGACCACCGGCAACGGCGTGAACTGCTTCACGCTCGACCGAGAACTGGGTTCGTGGGTGCTCACGCAAAGCGATATGCGCATTCCGGTTGAAACGCGCGAATATGCGATCAACGCGTCGAACGAACGCCACTGGTATCCGCCGGTCGAGCAGTACATTGGCGAACTGAAGGCCGGCAAGGACGGTTCGCGTCAAAGCGACTTCAACATGCGCTGGATCGCGTCGATGGTGGCCGACGTGCACCGCATCCTGAACCGCGGCGGCATCTTCATGTATCCGGCCGACAAGCGCACGCCGGACAAGCCAGGCAAGCTCCGTCTGATGTACGAAGCGAATCCGATGGCGTTCATCGTCGAGCAGGCGGGCGGCGCCGCGACCAACGGGGAGAAGCGGATTCTGGATATCCAGCCGAAAAGTCTGCACGAACGCGTGGCGGTGTTCCTCGGCTCGAAGAACGAAGTCGACCGCGTCACCCGCTACCATCTCGAAGCAAAAAAGTGACCACAGGGGCTTGCCAAGTTCCTAAAGAAGTCCCTATAATCTCGTTTCTCCTGATGCCGGAATAGCTCAGACGGTAGAGCAGCGCATTCGTAATGCGAAGGTCGGGGGTTCGATTCCTCTTTCCGGCACCACAAGATTCAAGCAAAAAGCCCAGTCCTTGTGACTGGGCTTTTTGCTTTCTGTTGCTGCCTGCTCCCGCTATTCCCCGCGCCTGCGTTTGAAATTCGAGACGGCGCGACTTACCCCCGTCACGGCCAGCGTCGACAGCGGTTAGTTAAACATCGTCTGCCCGCACCAACCGATCACGGCAGCTTCAATTCAATCGCCAAAATTCAATCGATCGGATCGCGCGATCACGCCAAGATTGCGAACAACCGCAGCGTCTTCGACGATCGCGTTCTCGGCCGGTTTCATGCGGTACGCCAACACCGCTTCTTGCGGCGCTGACGAGAACCACAAGATCCTGCCGGCGCACTCGATTCCGACCTGGCGTCCTTTCCAGTAGACAGCGTTTTCCATGGCGAACTCTCAGAAGGGCTAAGGCAGCCATCTTCCGCGGCAGACCTGGCGCGTCCGTTACCCACCACACCATTCGCCGCAGATAGCTTCCTCAATGATAGGCAGCGGTTCGCGCGTCGACCGGCTTGTCATCAGGTGGCGATGTTTTGGCGTGAAGAGATGACCCCACGATTCATCGACGTTGGCGCTGCCCACAAGCAACCGGCTATGACGCGTTCTCCGCAGGCTGACGTTGAGCGCACCAACGAGAGCCGCATAGCACCCCATCTGAAGAAACGGCGCGCGGCATGAAGTCAAAACAACACGCGAGGCCTATCGGACTTGGCGCTTCTCCCGCAGGAAATCGATCAGCGCGCGCAACTTGAATGGCATTTGCGCGCGACTCGCGGTGTACAGATAGAAACCCGGAAAGCTCGGACACCACGCGTCCAGCACGCGGATCAACCGGCCGTCTTCGAGTTGTTCGTTCACGTAGTCGTCGATCACGTGCAGGAGCCCCACGCCCTGCTCCGCCGCTTGCACCATCGTGTGCAGATCGTTGGTGACGAGACTCCCGCGGGTCTCGACTTCGAACACGCGCGATGGATCGTCGGGCGGCGCGAACTCCCATCGATAGATGCCGCCGCTCGTCGAGAAGCGGTAGCGCAGGCAATCGTGAGCGGCGAGATCGGCCGGCGTCGCCGGCGCTGGATAGCGTTCGAAGTAGGCCGGTGAGCCGGCTACGACGATCCGGATCTCGCCGCCCAAAGGCACCGCCACCATGTCCTGCGCAACGCGTTCGCCGAGCCGGATACCGGCGTCGAAGCCTTCGCCGACCACATCGGCGAAACCATCGTCGAGCGTCAGGTCGAGACGGATCTGCGGATAGCGGCCCGTGAACTCGGCCAGATGCGGCAGCACCAGCAGTTCGCTCGCGACCCTCGGCAGATTGATGCGAAGCGTGCCCGCAGGCTGGTCACGGGTTTCCTCGAGCGCCTCGAAGGCCGCCTCCAGCTCGCCCAGCGCAGGCAGCACGCGCGCGAGAAACTGCGCGCCGGCCTCCGTCAGGGCGACACGCCGGGTGGTCCGGTTGAACAGGCGCACATTCAACTGAGTCTCCAGCGAACGAATGCTTTGCGACAACGCCGACGCCGTCACACCGGTCTCCGCAGCCGCATGCGTGAAGCTGCCGTGGCGCGCCACACATGCGAACGCCACCAACGCCGGCAACTGGGCTGGGTCCATCGCGATCCCCATTATTAAGTCAGACTTCACAATCCTTGCAGATGAGCAGCATTTTTCCAAGTAAAGAATCGGCGCACGATTGCACCATCGATTCAATTCTTCCCGCCAGACTGCTCAAGGAGACTGACATGACGATGGACCGCTACACCCTGCTCGGCCACTCGGGCCTTCGCGTGAGCCCGATCGCGCTCGGCACGATGACTTTCGGCACCGAATGGGGCTGGGGCGCCGACGAGCGATCGGCGCAACGCCTGTTCGACCTGTACGTGGATGCCGGCGGCAACTTCATCGATACCGCCGACCTGTACACCGAAGGCACCAGCGAGAAATGGCTCGGCAAATTCGTCGCGGCGCGCGGTCTGCGCGACCGGCTCGTGATCGCCACCAAGTACGGCTACAACGCCGAGACCGGCAACCCGAACGCGGGCGGCAACCATCGCAAGAATCTGCTGCGCGCGCTCGACGGCTCGCTCAAGCGCCTGGGCACCGACTACATCGACCTGTATTACCTGCACACTTGGGATCGCGTCACCCCAGTGGACGAAGTGATGCGCGCGATGGACGACGCCGTGCGCGCCGGCAAGATCCGCTACGTCGGCCTGTCGGATACGCCTGCATGGTTCGCGGGGCGGGCGCAGACGCTCGCCGACTGGCGCGGCTTCGAACCCGTCGCGGCGATGCAGCTCGAATACTCGATGATCGAGCGCAACGCCGAAAATGAATTCGCCGATCTCGCCGCCAATCTGGGCATGGGGCTCGTCCCCTGGAGTCCGCTTGGCATGGGCGTGCTGTCGGGCAAATACCGTCCTTCGCAAGGCGGCGCGGCGCGTGCTGTTTCCGGCGACGGGCGCCTCGCGAGCATGGCCAGCGCGCCGCCGCCGGGATTCGACAAGCTGACCGAGCGCAACTTTCGCATCGTTGCGGAACTGGAGGCCGTTGCAAATCTGGCGGGGCGGCCAATGGCGCAAGTCGCGCTGAACTGGTTGCATCAGAAGCGCGGCGTGTCGAGCATCATTGTTGGCGCGACCCGGCCGGAGCAACTGCAGGAGTCGCTCGGCTCGCTCGATTTCACGCTCGCCCCGGAATTGATCGCGCGGCTCGACGCTGCCTCGGAACCTGCCCGCCCCTTCCCGTACTACATGTTTGCCGACGGTCATCAGGCGCGGATTCATGGGCAGGTTGAAGTCGCCGACAAACCCGCGGCGTACTCCGCACCCGTGAAAATTCCGGCACCGAACGCATAAAGAATCGTCCACCTCGAGCGCCGCGCTTCGCCCAGAACGCGGCGCCTTTTTATTTGCAAAAAATATCCGGAAAAGTATTCCAGTTCGTCAACGAAGTCGCGCAATCGTTCGTTTACCAACAATTAGGGGGCTGAATGAACACACTGAACCAATCGGTAATTAACGAACGTTCGGCCTACCGCTGAGAAAATCCTTCCGATGCGGCAGCGCACAAAAATCGCCGTGATTTGTTCATATCAACAGCGATGAAAGCGCGATGCTGTGATGCAACAAAGATAATGCGCGGAAGGCGCGCTGAGCAAGGCTGGGAAGAAAACGGGGAAGATATCGGACTGTTTTGATTGGCCGCGGAAAATTCAGTGGTGCGCAGTCAACCTATAAATTCTATTCAAACATTCCGTTCCAATGTTGGGCTGTACCGTTAAAGCAACACAGAACATGTGAGCCGCATCAGACACTGGTGCAAAACGGGGACCGAGGCAGATAATCGGTTTGTAATAAAGGAGAAAGATCATGGATGCCAAACCACCGAAGATTCCGACCCCGGATAAAGTTTTTAGCCCGGATCCGGAACCCGCTGGCGTCGAGTTTCTGGGTGCCGAACTGCCCGAGCACGTTCGCGCATTTTTCGACGAACAACGTAAGTCGTGCGACCAGAAGTAATTGTGCAGTGGCGCGATGCAGCATCGGCGTCCGCGCGTCCGGCGCGCGGCGAAGGTTGGTACGCGCCCCTACGCTTGTCGTTTGCCGCTTTCGCTGCGCGGGTTACGCCTGCTCGAGTGCGGCGCCTGGCCCATATGGCCCGCATTGATGGCGCGCGTCGTTGACAGGCGTCTTTGAATATATCCCCGTAGTTCGCTTTTCCATCGTTTAGCGCGCCCGCTCGATCCGCGCATCGTCTATTCTTCTGGTTTTTCTTCTGCGGCCGACCGGCCACTTCAGCCTTCCATGAATCGCTCATATCGCTTTGGAGCGTCATGCGCGCTCGCGTTGTTCACCGCGCTTGCACTCGCGCCCGCCCCTGCCGTCGCGGACGGCGACGACACCGCGCTCACCAATCTGATTGCACTGGCTTCGCAGCGCCTCGCCCTCGCGGAGCCCGTTGCGCGCTGGAAGTGGGCGAACCATCAGGCGATTACGGATACGCCGCGCGAGAATGCGTTGCTTGCCGACGTCGAAAAGCGCGCCGCCGCTGCGAATGTCGATCCGGCCTTTGCGCACGCCTTCTTCCAGGATCAGATCGACGCCAGCAAGGAGGTGCAAAACGCGCTGTTTGCCACCTGGCGCAGCACGCGCCCGCCCGAAGGCCCCGCGCCCGACCTGGCCACCAGCACGAGGCCGCAGCTGGATCAGCTCACGCAATCGCTCATGGCTGGTCTCGCACGCGTACAACCGCTGCGCGCGGCGCAGGATTGTCCGTCGCGCGTGGCGCAATCGCTTGCTAACTGGAAATCGCTGACGCGCTATGACTCGACCCATTCGAGCGCGCTGACGCGCGCTCTCGGCCATGTGTGCGAAGCGGGTGGAGTGGGTGCGACCGGCTGATCGGTCTGCGCGGTCGAGCTTAGGGGCGTGGAGCCGCTCCATTGGTCCATCGCACCCAACTGGCGATTGAACCCGCCCTGACGAGCCGCTTGCAGCACAAAAACCGCGTCAAGCCAGGCTCGGCACAGGCGTGCCGCTCGAGATGCTCAAGGGCATGACGCGCAAGCCACGCGCAAGATGGCTCTGCAGAAGACGGTAAGTGGACAGCTCGAACGGTCCGTCTGCGCTCGAAGCATGCAGCGCCGCCGCCTGTTCGAGCGAGAGCGCATGCCCAAGGTAACGCCACCGGTCGACAACGTGAAAAGCGCGCGCGTGCGACGCTTCTTCGCGCTCCTCAAATACGATCGGACCTTCGAACGGCCAGGGCGCATCCACCGGATCGCCCTTCATGACGCGGGGCACCCGGTTGTGACCGGGACGCAATGTCGCGATCCATTGCGCCTCCGCGAGCATGGCGCCCAACTCGCCGCCAGTGGCGCGCCACTCGACCCGCCGCACTTGTTGTGCGAGCCGCACGTCCTTCGACGAACGCCGCTCACCCGTCAGGTGCGAGCGCAGCCGCTGGCGCACACGCACGCTTCGCCCGACATACAGCGGCAGATCGCCTTCCCCATAAAACGCATAGACACCGCAACCGGCCGGTGCGGTGTCGAGCAGATCTTCAGTGATATCCCCGGCAAGCCGGTAGCGCCGCGTCGTGCGCTCGATCTGTGCCTGCAGAACGTCCGGCGGCACGAGACCGCTATGCAGACGTTGCCAGAACTGCCAGATCAGATCGGCGTCGGCGAGCGCGCGGTGGCGGTCGGATGGGACGAGGCCATGACGCTCCACCAATGCGTCGAGTCCATGACGCTTTTCCGCCGGAAACAAAGCGCGCGACAGCCGCACGGTGCACAGCACATCCGGATCGAACGCGAGTCCGGCCCGGCGAAACTCCCCGCGCAGAAAACCGCGATCGAAACTGGCGTTGTGCGCGACGAACAGTTTGCCGTTCAGGCGCTCGAATAGTGCCGGCGCGATGACATCGAAAGTAGGCGCGCCTCGCACCATCGCGTTCGTGATGCCAGTGAGCTGCTGGATGAAGGAAGGAATCGGTTGCTGAGGATCGACCAGACTGCTCCAACGCGACACGCCGGCCGGTCCTATTTCAACCACGCCGATTTCGGTGATGCGATGCTCGCTGGTCGAGCCGCCGGTGGTTTCAAGGTCGACGAAGACGATCGGCACATCTTGGGCCGGTTCCGGCAGAAACTGTTCAGACATGGAAAGGGATACTTTGGACGCGTGGCTTTGCGGCAAGTATGCACCAGTTAGCCGGCGGGCAACCAGCCACTACTGCTTTGCCCTGGTCGTCCGTCGTCGTGCGGGACAAAAACTGCCTTCCCGCGCGGCCCGGGATTCACCCATAAAGGTGTTAATCGTTATTATTTTTTATGATGCCGATTCTGGATTCCAGGGCGCAATTTACACCTCAATGTTTCCCGGATTAATCCGAACCAGATAGTTAACGACTTCCGTCGCGATGGTAATAACGAATTACCCATAAAAAAAAGCCTTCGCGTCTGGCGAAGGCTTTTTGGCGATCAGCGGCTGCGCGGCGATATACGCGGAGCAGCGCAGTGCGGCTTATAGCGGCTGGATGTTCGCCGCTTGCTTACCCTTCGGGCCGGCCTTGACCTCGAAGGAAACGCGCTGGCTTTCCTTCAGCGACTTGAAGCCTTCGGTGCGGATCTCCGAAAAGTGCGCGAACAGGTCTTCGCCGCCCGAATCCGATGTAATGAAGCCAAAGCCCTTAGCATCGTTGAACCATTTGACGACACCAGTTTCCATATTCCAGTTTTCCTCGAGGATTTATCAAAATCGGGGCATTGCCCTCAAGCTGAATTTCATGGCCATTTCATCTGCGATCGGGCATTTGCAAAACCCTAAGCACTTGCAAATCTGGCAGTTGAAATCCAGCATCGCTGTTATACGGGGAACGAAGAATCAACGTCAAGCGAATTTTTCACATTCACTTAGCGCGCGGTGCGATAAGTCAATGTCGGACCAATCGAAATATTCTGAAGGCATATTCAGCAAAAACAGAATAACGCTTCACGTCAATATTACCTATTCAATATCGAATACAGCTGTTATCGGAAATAATTTCAGGATGCCGACGAAAATATGTAACAAGACATGTTTTTAGTAAGTGTTTGTCCGAGTTGTTGCGCCGCACTCATGCCAGCATGATGGAAATCAGTACTGGGAAGTCATGCGCGTCAGGAGATTGCCATGCTGTTCAATGAATTCCGTCGCTTCGTCGCCTGGTTCACCCAATCGCACGCAAAGACAGTTGCTGCGCAATCCGGGCCGGTCGCCACGTCAGCTTCGGCCTTCGCGGTCGATCCCATGTGGCATGGGGACCACTGGCAAAATCTGCTTTCGTCACCCATGGATGCTCGCCACTATGTCATGGAAGACTGGAGCGTTTCGGCAGCGGCCGACTGGAGTGAAGCGGAAGGTGCTGCGCCAGCGCACTGACTAGCGTCCGCGAAACCGCAACCGGAAGGCAAAAAAAAGCGCGACTGGGAAGTCGCGCCGACAAAGGTTTGGAGATCTTTTTCGTCAACGAAAAAGTCTGCTTCGGAAAGCAGTGTCTCCAGTATAACTGGCTTAGTCGATATCGATTATTAACACAATCGGCAACCATCTATTGCTATAACGACAACAATCTTTTTTACGATTTATCGCGTTGTTTTTTTGCATCGATTACTGTAGCAAATGAACAACGCGATTCAGTTGACTCGCCTCTCACTTTCACCGGAATAACGCTGCAAGCCTTTATCAGCAAGGCTTAAGCGGCATTCGTCTATCGTTTCATATCCCGTAATACTTTATTGTGAAATTCGGAACATCCGTGTTGCGGGGCGCCTCTCTACACTCTGCCTAATCGGAAACCGGCGCGTGGCATATAGCGCGCTTCTCATGCGGATTTCGCCTCTCGCAGCGCCCGCGTGAAGGTCTCCTTAAGCCTGGGTTCAACGCCCACTCTAGCTCTCGGAGTTACAAGATGAAGAAGACTCTCATGGTCGCCGCCCTCACGGGCGTTTTTGCAACGGCAGCACATGCCCAGAGCAGCGTCACGCTGTATGGCTTGATCGACGCCGGCATCACCTATACGAATAACCAGCACGGCCACAGCAACTGGCAGGAAACGAGCGGCTCGGTGAACGGCAGCCGTTGGGGCTTGCGTGGTTCGGAAGATCTCGGTGGCGGCCTGAAGGCCATCTTCACGTTGGAAAACGGCTTCGGCATCAACAACGGCACGCTGAAGCAAGGTGGCCGTGAATTCGGCCGTCAAGCGTTCGTCGGCTTGTCGAGCGACCAGTTCGGCGCCGTGACCCTCGGCCGTCAATACGACAGCATGGTGGACTTCGTCGGCCCGCTGTCCCTGACGGGCACGCAGTACGGCGGCACGCAGTTCGCCCACCCGTTCGATAACGACAACCTGAACAACTCGTTCCGCGTCAACAACTCGGTCAAGTACACCAGCGCGAACTACGGCGGCTTCAAGGGCGGCGCCATGTACGGCTTCTCGAACCAGGCTGGCGGATTTGCGAACAACCGCGCCTACAGCGTTGGTGGAACGTATAACTGGGGTGGCCTGAACGTCGCAGCGGCGTTCATGCAGTTGAACGGCAGCGGCACGGCGAATACCGGCGGCGCAGTGTCGGACGACTTCACGTTCGCGTCAAAGCGTCAGCAAACCTGGGGAGCAGGCGCGAACTACACGTTCGGCCCGGCAACGGCCGGCGTCCTCTACACGCAGACCAACCTGACGGGCCTGACAGGCCTCAGCGCGGCCGCATCGGGCTTCTCCAACGGCGTCGCGTTGCCGAGCAACAGCGCCCACTTCCAGAACTTCGAAGTGAACGGCCGTTATGCCCTCACACCGGCATTGAGCCTGGCGGGTTCGTACACCTACACGCGCGCAAGCCTCAATGGCGTGCGTCCGAACTACAACCAGTTCAACCTGCAAACGGACTACGCGCTGTCGAAGCGCACGGACGTGTACCTGCAGGGCGTGTATCAGCGCGTCAACGAAGGCTCGGGCCTGGATGCAAACATCAATGGCCTGGGCGCGGCGTCGTCGACGAACAGCCAGGTCGCAGTGACCGCAGGTCTGCGTCACCGCTTCTAAAGCAGCTGGCAACACCTGCAGTATCGAAGGCGCCGTTCGCGGCGCCTTTTTTTATGCCGCCTGGCCACCGGTATCAGGTAGCGGATACTTAACGTCCAGGATGTCGATCGGCTGGGGGCCGGCTGGCGTGTACAACGTCACCGTATCGCCGATCTTTGCCTTGAGCAACGCCCGCGCGATCGGCGAGATCCAGCTCACATGGCCGACATCGAGGTCGACCTCGTCGACGCCGACAATTGTCAGCGTATGCACCTCGCCGTCTTCCGTTGCGTATTCGACGGTCGCGCCGAAGAAAACCTGGTCGATGTTTTCCTGTTTGCTGCTGTCGACCACTTCCGCGATGTCGAGACGCTTGGTCAGAAAGCGAATCCGCCGGTCGATTTCTCGCAGGCGGCGTTTGCCATAGATGTAATCGCCGTTTTCCGAGCGGTCGCCGTTCGAGGCCGCCCACGACACGAGTCTGACCACCTCCGGCCGCTCGACATCGATGAGATGCAGCAGTTCATCGCGCATACGCCGATGACCGGCGGGCGTAATGTAGTTTTTCGTACCCGCGGGGATTTCGGGCTGGGCGACGTCGAGCTCGTCGTCATTCTCTTCGCTCGACTCTTTGACAAAGGCCTTGTTCATGATGGTCCATTAACTGCAGCAATCGACTGCCTATCAAGGGTACACGATCAGGGCAATGAGACAAATCGCAGTTACATGCTTCCCTTTTTGAAAACCTTTGCTATAATCTCGTTTCTGCGTGCGGCTGTAGCTCAGTTGGATAGAGTACTTGGCTACGAACCAAGGGGTCGTGGGTTCGAATCCTGCCAGCCGCACCACTTATTCGAGGGCCTCCCTCCGGGGAGGCCCTTACGTTTTACCCGGCTTCATTGCAGTATCATCGTATTAAGCGTCACCTGTTTAGCGTGCGGCTGTAGCTCAGTTGGATAGAGTACTTGGCTACGAACCAAGGGGTCGTGGGTTCGAATCCTGCCAGCCGCACCACCTATGAAGGGCCTTCTGATCGGAAGGCCCTTTGTTTTTGCGTGACCGGTTCCTGCTTCAACCCGTTCCTGCTTCAACCGGCCCATCCCGCCAAACCCCTGGCCTTGACGGCGCCACCGCGGCTACCGCGGTATCGACTGAATGTCACCGATCTGCCCATCGGGACTCTGCACATCCTCGAACGAACCTTCCGCTGCTTCCTCGCCGATCAACATCGCCCGCTCGCCAGTCACAGCCTGCGCCTGCTGCAACACCTCGTCCACGCTCCGGCCGAAACGGCTTTCAACAAACGCCCGCAGCAGCGCGACCCGTAACGAGTCTCCACGCCCTTCCACGGTTCGATGGCTGCCTTCGAACTCCGCGATGCAATGTGCCGCGCCATGATCGGTGCGTTCACGCACCTCCAGCCGCTGCGCGCGCTCCAGCACCACAGCGGCCGCTTCCCATGACGTGGACGGCGTAAAACGCCCATCCCACGGGCGGCCGCGGTCGATGCCGCGGATCGAGACGGTTTCGCCGCTGTCGGTAAAGTAGATTTCGCGTACGAAGTCGTGCAGGCTGCGCGCCACCCAGTAATCGAGCGCCACGCCGGCGAGGTCGGCTACGTTCATAAGCGTTCCCCCTAAGGTTCCGGTGAGACTGGCTGACAGGCGGGTACGTTCAGATTCGAACGAAGGCCGCCTGGCGCCCTCCCGAGGCGAGCAGTCGTCCATCGCCGCCGAGCAGACCCGACCCAGCCGTCAGATCAGTAATCCGCCCGCTCGCGGTCGATCCGCATCCCGCCGTCGTGACGGTGATGGCCCTCCTCGCTCGGCCGCTCACGCGCAATACGCATCACGTCCGGATTCGTACGCACGCGACGCATGACGTTGGCGAGATGGACGCGATCGCTCACCTGGATCACGAAGCGCAGCACCGTAGACTCCTGCGACAGATCTTCGTCCATCGCGATGTGGACGATGTTCGCGTCCGCCGACGTGATGTCGGCCGCCACGCGGGCGAATACGCCCTTGGTGTTCTTGACCAGCACCTTTACCGCGACGTCGAACAGACGTCCCGGCTGCGGCGCCCACGCCACGTCGATCCAGCGGCCCGGATCGCGGCGGTGAATACGCTGTGCGACGCGGCAGTCCGTGGTGTGGATCGCCATGCCGAGGCCAATACCGATGTAGCCCATGATGTCGTCGCCCGGAATCGGACGGCAGCATGCGGACAATTGCACCGACATGCCTTCGGTACCGGTGATGACGACCGGCGGCGCATGCGACGCCGTACCGTCGCGCGAGCCGTCGTCGTCGGCATCGCGGCCGCTCATCAGCACTTCGATGCGCTTGGCCATGACCGCGGCGACACGGCGGCCGAGACCGATATCCGCGAAAATTTCCTGACGGTTCTTGTTACCCGTCCACTGCACGAGCTTTTCCCACGCTTCCGGCGTGACGTCCGACAGCGCCAGCCCGTAGCCCTTCAGCGCCTGGTCGACGAGACGCTCGCCGAGCTGCACGGATTCGTTCAGACGCATGGTCTTCAGATAGTGGCGGATCGCCGAACGCGCCTTGCCGGTCCGGACAAAACCCAGCCAAGCTGGATTCGGCTTCGAATAGGGCGCCGTAATGACTTCGACGATATCGCCGCTCTTCAACTCGGTACGCAGCGGCAGCAGTTCGTTATTGATCTTCACCGCGACGCACTGGTTGCCCAGATCGCTGTGGATCGAATACGCGAAGTCGAGCGCGGTGGCGCCGCGCGGCAGCGCCATGATCTTCGACTTCGGCGTGAACACGTAGACCGCATCCGGGAACAGATCGATCTTGACGTGTTCCAGGAATTCGCTCGAGTCGCCCGCTTCGCTCTGAATGTCGAGCAGCGACTTGAGCCACTGGTGCGCGCGTTTCTGCACGTCGTTCAGATCCGCGCCGCCGTTCTTGTACAACCAGTGCGCAGCGACACCCGCTTCGGCGATTTCGTGCATCTTGCGCGTGCGCACCTGGAACTCGATCGGCGCGCCGAACGGGCCGACCAGCGTGGTGTGCAGCGACTGATAGCCGTTCACCTTCGGGATCGCGATGTAATCCTTGAACTTGCCCGGCACCGGCTTGTAGAGCGCATGCAGCGCGCCGATGCAGGTGTAGCACTCGAGCGCGCTTTCGACCACCACACGGAAGCCGTACACGTCGAGCACCTGCGAGAACGACAACTGCTTGTCGCGCATCTTCTTATAGATGCTGAAGATGGTTTTCTCGCGGCCGGTGACTTCGGCGTCGAGCTTCGCGTCGGCAATCGCGCGCTGCACCGATTCCAGAATCTTGCCGACCACTTCCCGCCGGTTGCCGCGCGCGGCCTTGACGGCTTTTTCGAGCGTGGCGTAGCGATGCGGGTTGAAGTTCGCGAAGCTCAGATCCTGCAGTTCGCGATAGGTATTGTTCAGGCCAAGCCGGTGCGCGATCGGCGCGTAGATGTCCAGCGTCTCGCGCGCCACCCGGCGGCGCTTTTCATGCGGCACCGCGCCCAGCGTGCGCATGTTGTGCAGCCGGTCGGCGAGTTTGACCAGAATCACGCGGACGTCGCGCGCCATCGCGAGCAGCATCTTGCGGAAGTTTTCCGCCTGCGCCTCTTCGCGATTGCGAAACTCCATCTTGTCCAGCTTCGACAACCCGTCGACCAGTTCCGCGACCTTCGCACCGAATCGCTCGGCGAGTTCGGCCTTGGTCACGCCCTGGTCTTCCATCACGTCATGCAGCAGCGCCGCCATGATCGACTGGTCGTCGAGATTCCAGCCGGCGCAGATTTCCGCGACGGCGACAGGATGGGTGATGTAGGGCTCGCCGCTCTGGCGATACTGGCCAAGGTGGGCTTCGTCGCTGAAATGGAACGCCGCCTTGATGTCCTTGATCTCTTCCGGCTGCAGATAGCCGGACAGAACGGATGTCAGCTTGGCGATCGAAACGACGTCATGCCGGCGCGGCTGCTCCGGCGTGGCGGTCGGCCCGAACAGATGGCGAAACGACTGTTCGAGGACCGCGTCGATGTACTTCCGTGCAGACGAGGGCGAATCGGCGTCGTGTTCCACTTCCGTGGCGGTGGGCGGGGTAGCACTCATTTTCGCCTCCGTAGCGGTTAGGGTTGGACGCCGGTCTGAACGTTGATGCAATTACGTGTGACAAACAAGACCGGACAAACGGGTCTGGCAAACTAGCCTGGCAAATACAGGCAATCGAAAACGGAACCGTGCGCCTTAAACCGGCACCTTCTTCAGCATTTCGACGCCAACCTGGCCGGCTGCGATTTCGCGCAGTGCGACGACCGTGGGCTTGTCGCGGCTTTCGATCTTCGGCGTATGACCTTGCGCGAGTTGACGCGCACGATAGGTCGCGGCAAGCGCGAGTTCGAAACGGTTCGGGATCTGTTTGAGGCAGTCTTCGACGGTAATGCGGGCCATGTTGGGTTCCTTCTTTCCAGAAAACGCTGGGCCGCCCCAAGTCTTCTTGTTGCCCTCGGGGGGCCTGGCGCAAAGCGACAGGTCTGGGGGCGTTAATTGATGTTGCTTATTCTACCTTATGTGCTCGATACACCGCCGCGTTCACGCGTGTGGCAGGTGGATGCCGAGCTGCACGAAAAGCTGCGTGTGGCGCGCGTATTGCGAGGCGAAGCGCGAACGCGTCGCCGCCACGAGGCAGCGCAGTTCGCCGAGCGCGCGATCGAAGTTGTCGTTGATCACGACGTACTCCGCTTCGGCCGCGTGCGCCATCTCGCTGCCGGCTGCCAGCAGACGGCGCGTAATCACGTTCGGCTCATCCTGGCCGCGCTTTTTCAAACGCTCTTCGAGCGCATCGAGGGACGGCGGCAAGATGAAGATTTCAACGGCGTTGTGAAACTGTTTCTTCACCTGCTGCGCGCCTTGCCAGTCGATTTCGAGCAGCACGTCATGGCCGCTTTTCATCTGCTCTTCGATCCACACGCGCGAGGTCGCGTAGTAGTTGCCGTGCACTTCCGCGCTTTCCAGAAACTCGCCGGCCGCGTGACGCGTCAGGAAATCGTCGACCGTCGTGAAGTGATAGTGCTCGCCGTCCTGCTCCTTCGGGCGCGGCGGGCGCGTCGTGTACGAAATCGACAGACGGATCGCGTCGTCGCCGGCGAGCAGCGCGTTCACGAGCGTCGACTTGCCCGCGCCCGAAGGCGCGACCACCATGAACAGGTTGCCGGGATACGCACCGGCGTAAGGGTTGCGCGGTGCGCTGTGGTCGCGTGTGTGGTCGGTCATGTTCGTTGTGCTCCAGCTTTATTCCAGATTCTGTACTTGCTCGCGCATCTGTTCGATGAGCAGCTTCAGGGTCATCGACGAATCGGCCAGTTCCTTCGCGGCCGCCTTCGAGCCGAGCGTGTTCGCTTCGCGATTGAGTTCCTGCATCATGAAGTCGAGCCGCTTGCCGACCTTGCCGCCCTTCTCGATCACGTGACGCGTTTCGTTCAGGTGAGCCGTGAGGCGCGACAGTTCTTCGGCGATGTCGATGCGGATGCCGTACATCGTCACTTCCTGGCGAATCCGCTCGTTGATTTCTTCACGCGAGACGATTGTCGCCGCCGTATCCGGCGCGGCGATGCCGAGCGCTTCCTGCAGACGTTCGACGATTTTCTGCTGATGTCTCGCGATCAGTTCCGGCACGAGCGGCGTGATCTTCGTGACGATCGCCTCCATCTCGGTGACGTTGGCGAGCAGCATCGTCGCCAGTTGCGCGCCTTCGCGGCCACGCACGTCGATCAGATCGGCAATCGCCTGTTTGCCGCACGCGAGTACCGCATCGCGCAGCACGTCGGGCGCGACGCCGGTTTCGGCCAGCACGCCGGGCCAGCGCAGAATTTCGCCGGTGCGCAGACGCCCGGCTTCCGGGAACGTCGACAACACCGTGCGCTCGAGCAGCGCCAGTTGCGTCAGCGCATCGCGATTGACCGATCCGGCGTTAGCCGACTGTTCGCTGCGTTGCAGGTTGATGCGAATGTCGACCTTGCCGCGCGAGAGCTTGTTCATCAGCATTTCGCGCAGCGTCGGTTCGCAAACGCGCACGTCTTCCGGCATCCGGAAGTTCAGATCGAGAAAGCGCGAGTTCACCGTGCGCAGTTCGACCGATACGCTCACGCCGCCCGTGCCTGAGGCCGGGACGAGTTCGCGCGTGGCGCTCGCATAGCCAGTCATGCTGTAGATCATCGTATTTCTCGCGATTGTGGCCATGCGTTTGACGATGGCCGGAAAGTCGAATCGCCCGGCATGGTCGAGACGCGGGGCGGAGAATCCGCATTATCCCATTTTTACCGGCAAGGCCGCTTCATACGGGCGCCGCCGCATACGCGGGACCACCCCGCGCAAAGCCCCTGCGCATGCGGGCCGGCGTCCGCCGGACAGGCTGCCCCGCGCCCGGCGCGATCGGCGGTAAAATTGCGGTTTCCTTCCTGCTTTTCTTCCAGACCGATCCCAACATGACCGACAACACCCAACGCCCCAGCGGCCGCCAGGCCAATCAGCTGCGCGACGTGCGCATCACGCGCCACTACACGAAGCATGCGGAGGGCTCGGTGCTGGTCGAATTCGGCGACACCAAGGTCATCTGTACGGCGAGCATCGCCGAGAGCGTGCCGTCGTTCCTGCGCGACCGCGGCCAAGGCTGGCTGACCGCCGAGTACGGCATGCTGCCGCGCGCCACGCACACCCGCAGCGACCGCGAAGCCGCACGCGGCAAGCAAACCGGCCGCACCCAGGAAATCCAGCGTCTGATCGGCCGAGCGCTGCGCTCGGTGTTCGATCTCGAGAAGCTCGGCGCGCGCACGCTGCATATCGATTGCGACGTGATTCAGGCCGACGGCGGCACGCGCACGGCCAGCATCACCGGCGCGTTCGTCGCGGCGCATGACGCGGTGACGAAACTGCTGGCCGCCGGCCGTATCGAAAGCTCGCCGATCACCGATTACGTCGCGGCGATTTCGGTCGGCGTGTACGACGGTTTGCCGGTGCTGGACCTCGACTACGACGAAGACTCGCAATGCGACACCGACATGAACGTCGTGATGACGGGCGCGGGCGGTTTCGTCGAAATTCAGGGCACGGCCGAAGGCGTGCCGTTCTCGCGCGATGAAATGAATTCACTGCTCGATCTGGCGAGCAACGGCATCAACACGCTGATCGCGAAGCAGAAAGAAGCGTTGGAGCAAAAGAGTGAGTGAGGTTCGTCAACGCAACGGCGTTGTGGCGTCCGACTCGCCGTTGAAGAAAGTCGTGCTGGCATCGAACAACGCGGGCAAGCTGCGTGAATTCGCGGCGCTGCTCGGCGCGGCCGGCATCGAGCTGATTCCGCAAGGCGAGTTGAACGTGCCGGAAGCGGACGAGCCGTATCCGACTTTCGTCGAAAACGCGCTGACCAAGGCGCGTCACGCGGCGAAGCTCACCGGCCTGCCCGCGCTCGCCGACGATTCCGGCTTGTGCGTGCGCGCGCTGCGTGGTGCACCCGGCGTTTATTCGGCGCGTTACGCGCAACTCGCCGGCGGCGAGAAAAGCGACGCCGCGAACAATGCACAGCTCGTTTCAGCCTTGCAAGGCGAAACCGACCGCCGCGCGTATTACTACTGCGTGCTGGCGCTCGTGCGTCATGCGGACGACCCCGAACCGTTGATCGCCGAAGGCCGCTGGCACGGCGAGATGCTGGATGCGCCGCGCGGCGCGCATGGCTTCGGCTATGACCCGTACTTCTTCCTGCCGTCGCTGAATGCGAGCGCCGCCGAACTCGAGCCGGCGGTGAAGAACGCCAGCAGCCATCGTGCGATCGCGTTGCGCCACCTGCTCGCGCGTTTGACGGAGGAAGCGTGATTCCGATCAAACCGGCGCCTGCCGATATCGGCAACGGCGTCATCCAGGCCTTCACGTCGCCCGGCAGCATTCGTCTGACGTCGCTGCCGCCGTTGGCCTTGTACGTGCACTTCCCGTGGTGCGTGCGCAAGTGTCCGTACTGCGATTTCAACTCGCACGAATGGAAGGGCGACACGTTCCCGGAAACGGAATATCTCGACGCGCTGCGCGCCGATCTCGAGATGGCGCTGCCGCTCGTGTGGGGGCGCCAGGTGCATACGGTGTTCATCGGCGGCGGCACGCCCAGCTTGCTGTCGGCAGCCGGACTCGACCGGATGCTGTCCGACGTGCGCGCACTGCTGCCGCTCGACGCCGATGCGGAAATCACGCTCGAAGCCAACCCGGGTACGTTCGAAGCCGCCAAGTTTGCGCAGTTTCGCGCGAGCGGCGTGAATCGCCTGTCGGTGGGCATCCAGAGTTTCAATGAAGCGCATCTGAAGGCGCTCGGCCGGATTCACGATTCGACGCAGGCACGCCATGCAGTCGAAGTGGCCGCCACCACCTTCGACAACTTCAACCTCGATCTGATGTTCGCGCTGCCGCAGCAGACGCTCGCGGAATGCCAGGCGGATGTGGAGACGGCGTTGTCGTTCGCGCCGCCGCATTTGTCGCTGTATCACCTCACGCTGGAACCGAACACGCTGTTTGCCAAATTCCCGCCTGCGCTTCCCGACGACGATGCGTCCGCCGACATGCAGGACTGGATTCACGAACGCACAACGGCAGCCGGTTATGAACGCTATGAGGTGTCCGCGTATGCGCAGCCGCATCGGCAGAGCAAGCACAACCTGAATTACTGGCGCTTCGGCGACTATCTCGGCATCGGCGCGGGCGCGCATACCAAGCTGTCGTTTCCGAACCGCGTGCTGCGTCAGGTGCGCTACAAGCATCCGGCCACCTTCATCGAGCAGGCGTTGGCCGGCACGGCCGTGCAGGAAGAGAACGAAGTCGGGCCGCGCGATCTGCCGTTCGAGTTCATGCTGAACGCGCTGCGGCTGGTGGAAGGGTTTCCTGTGCATCGCTTTATCGAGCGTACGGGGCTCTCGATGACCTCGATCGAACCGGCTTTGCAGGAGGCGGAACGGCGCAAGCTGATTACGCGCGACCACGAAAAGATTGCACCGACGCCGCTCGGGCAGGCCTTCCTGAACGATCTGCAAGCGCTGTTTCTGAAAGATCCGCACTGATTGCAGCCCCGCGGGGTGTCGCAACGAGGATTTTTCAGGTTACAATTTCGGGCTTGGAGGTGTGGCCGAGCGGTTTAAGGCACCGGTCTTGAAAACCGGCGAAGGAGTGATCCTTCCGTGAGTTCGAATCTCACCGCCTCCGCCAGACAATCAATGAATACGGGCCTATCGGCCCGTTTTTCATTTCTGACGATCAAAGAACCCGCCAATTGGCGAATGCAAATCCGTCGAACGCGTAAGCAACTGTAAATGAAGCCCAATTAAACCGCGGTTTCGTAATTTGCCGTCACAAGGCAGGCCGAACGAATGCGGCGCGCAACTCCTCCAATGCATAAAGCGGGAGGAACGATGCTCAAGTTACTGTTAGCGATAGGTTTCGCAGTAGGGCTTTCCGGATGTGTCGTCGCACCGCCATATGGCTACGCGCCGGCATATGGATATGGCTATGCGCCCGGCTACTACGCCGTCCCTAGCGTGAGCGTGGGTGTTGGCGTCGGCGGCTATTATGGCGGCCGCGGGAGATGGTAATTTCTGGCCGAACTTGTCGTGGACCAGGTTCGTATCGGTCAATTGTCCGGCACCGTCCGCATTAAGGGGAACCCCTCCCTCAACATCTCGCTCCCATGGCCGATATCAAGACTATCTGTGCCGTCAGCACGCCAGGGAGTCGCTCATGAAAGGCCATACCTTAGCCGTTGCACTAATTTGGGCTGCCGCGAGCGTGAGCGCCGGCGCATCGTCCGCGTTTGCAGGCACGTCGGCGGCGCTGTCCGACGATGACAGCGCGGCGGTGTTCGGCTCAGCTACATTATCCAATCTGCAGGACGTCGGCGGCAGCGCGAAAGCCGGCACGTCCGCAGCCACGTTGGGCGCAAATACGTTGAGCGGCGCAAGCGGCAACATCGGCGCGAATCTCTCAGCCGGTGCGCTGAACGCGCAGGCCAACCAGATCGTCCTCATCACCACACCCCAAGCCGCAATCGTCTCGCAACAGAATCTGCATACCGTCGCGCAAGTGACGGGCAGCGCCACCGCAAAACTCGGTGCCGGTTCACTGGCGGCGGTAAGCGGCAACGTCGGCGTGAATATCGCGTCCGGCGTGGGCAATGCCCAGTTCAACGGGCTCATCATTCACTGAGGCGCAACGCCTCGACACCGCAGCCTAAACCAGCGCGGTCGCCTCAACCTCGACCTTCAATCCATAGTGCAGGTGCGGAACCGGCACGACGGCCCGCGCCGGCCGTGCCTCACCTGCCCAACGCGCGTAAATCTGATTGAAGCTCGCCCAGTATTCGACATCGGCGATATAGACGCGCACCTGCACCAGTTGCGCAATGCTGCTGCCGGCGCCTTCAAGCGCAGCCTGAACATTCGCCAACACCTGCTCGGCCTGAACTTCGAACGAAGCGTCGGCAAGCTTCTCGCCCTGTGGGTTGATCGGCAACTGTCCCGAGACGAAAACAAAACCATTCGCAATCGCGACGTGACTGTAATGGCCGCCCGGCTTTGCCAACGCAGCGGGATTGTCTAAATGCGGCAGATGCGGGTCGTGCTGGCTAACAGCCATGAATGCAACTCCAAAGGGGATGGCGCCTTCGCGGCGCATGGTTGTGCGCAGGACGACGCTGCATGCCGCTCACCGCCCACGTCAGACGCGTCAAACGCTAAGCGCATCCAGCTTCTCACGCGCATCGGCGCAACGGCGATTCAGGTCGCGATGCATCAACTGGCTGTCGAGCAGCGCCGATACATCAGACAAACCGTAATCAAAGCGCAAGACGTATTCGATGTCTGTGTAATCGTGATAGGCGCCGCTGTCTGCCAGCTTCTGCGCTTCAGCGAAAGCGGCATGTTGCCGTTCGCCATTCATCAAGTCTCTGATCGCCATGATTGCCGCTCCGAGGAACAGTGACTCCATCATAGCAACGCAAATTGAAACGCACGGTAGCGCGCACGCAACACCTGGTGTTTTCCGTAGACACATTGGTCCGTGCGCGATGAAGACGCACGCTTGCCGCGCGTTTCGGCCAAGGAACAATGATCCGCCTTTAGCGACGCCCGCCCGCCTCGCACAGCTACACGCGATCTCAAACGACAGCGGCCGGCACCTTCATTCCGTGCCACTTGATCACCAGAATCCGCCCTGCATAACAGAGCACGCCCGCGACGCCCACGACGATGCCCATCCCCTTGGGCGAGCCGTCTTGCCAAAGTCCGACGGCGAGGCTCGCCAACGCACCGAGCGCCAACTGCACTGCGCCGAACACGGCGGCCGCGGCGCCGGCGTTCACCGGATAGCGATGCATCAGATCCGTCGTGCAGTTGGCGGACAGCAGACCCACGACCCCGACCACGAAGAACAAACCGAAGACGATCGACCACAGCCCGCCCCACCCCGTCAGCGAGACGAGACAGACGAACAGGGACGCGATGCAGCTCACGGTCGCGGCAAACGAAATGATCGGCAGCGAACCGAGCCGGCCGACGAGACGCGTATTCATGAAATTGCCGAACATGATGCCGACGATATTCAGCGCGAACAGAAAGCCGTAATGCTGCGCCGATACATGGAAATATTCGATGTACACGAACGGCGTCGCGGTGATGTAGGCGAACATCGACGCGAACGCCATGCCGCCGCACAGCATCAGCCCCCACGCGACCGGATCGCGCAGCAACTTGCCATAAGCGCCGAACGATTTCAGCAGCGCCGAGTGGGCGCGCTTTTCGGGCGGCCACGTTTCCGGCACCTTGAAGAACGCGGTCACCGCGCACACCGTACCGAACAGCGTCAGCGCGATAAAAACCACACGCCAGCCGCCGAGCAACAGCAACTGCCCGCCGAGCAGCGGCGCGAGCAACGGCCCGATCGACGTGACGATGGCGAGCATCGACAGCACGCGCGCGGCGTCGGTCGGTCCGTGCGCGTCGCGGGCGATCGCGCGCGCCAGCACCGAGGCCGCGCCCGCGCCGAGCGCCTGCACGAAACGGAATGTCACTAGGGAACCGATCGAAAACGATAGCGCACAAGCCACGCTTGCCAGCGCATACATGATGATGCCGCCGAGCAGCACGGGCCGGCGGCCATAGGTATCCGACAGCGGGCCATAGAGCAGCATGCCGATCGAAAAACCAAACATGAAGCTGGTGAGCGTGGTTTGGGCGGCGCCGGTGCTGATGGTGAATGCCTGCGCGATGGTCGGCAGGCTCGGCAAATACATATCGATGGAAATCGGCCCACATGCGGCAAGCGCACCGAGCAACAGAATCAGCCGGCCATCGGGCCGGCTTCGGGTGACGTGAGACATGGGAATCCAGATGAAGCGCCGCGCCCTCATTGGCAGCGAAACGCGGTGAAACAGGGAAAGCACCAGCTTGACGACCTCGATTGTACGCGACGGTTACGCCATCCACCGCGTCCAGACTCGCGCGGCCGCGGGCCATTCATGCCTCGCGACAAGCGCGCCGTCGATCGGTTAAGCTGCCGCCAGAACGCTTCGGGCATGACACAAACCTGTCTGTCACACCCTTCCACACCGTTTTCCCAACCCCGTTATGACTGCCTTCCTGTTGATCTGGAGCCCCAAGAAATGGCCATGGCCCGAGTTGCCCGACGTGGCGAAGCGAGTCGCCGCGGGCGTGGCGGTGGCCGACGTATGGGGTTGCGGATTTGCCCGCAGCATCCTGCCGGGCGACCGCGTATTCCTGCACCGCGTTGCCCAGGAACCCAAGGGTATTTTCGGTTCGGGCTATGTGACGCGCGCACCGTACGAAGTCCCCGATCCGGCGACCAGGCGCGGTTATCGCTTGTGCATCGACTTCGTGTACGACTGGGTGGTCGACGCACACGAGGGTGTGGTGATTCCACGCGAGATGTTGCGCGCGCATCCTTTTTCGGTGCAAACATGGGACGCGCAGAGTTCGGGCACCGTGATCAAGCCGATGGCGGAAGGCGCATTGGAAAAGCGCTGGGCCGAGCTCACGGGCAGGCGTAAGCCGCCAAAGCTCGACACGTCCCCCGGCGTGGGCAAGCCCAAAACCTCTTGACGCCGACTCCGGTACAATTTCCCCACCAACCTTCAGCGCCGCGCGGAGCGCAAGAAGCCGCACCCGCACCGCCGCGCAACCCAAATTCCAGCCACACCATGTCCAAAAACCAGACCCTCTTCGATCGCGCGCAGCGCACCATCCCCGGCGGCGTGAACTCGCCGGTCCGCGCATTCCGTTCGGTAGGCGGCACGCCGCGCTTTATCGAGCGCGCCGACGGGCCGTACTTCTGGGACGCGGACGGCCAACGCTATATCGACTACATCGGCTCGTGGGGCCCGATGATTCTCGGCCACGTCCACCCGGAAGTGCTGGAAGCAGTCCAGCGCGTCCTGGCTAGAGGCTTTTCCTTCGGCGCCCCGACGGAATCCGAAATCGAAATCGCCGAAGAAATCTGCAAACTGGTCCCGTCGATCGAACAGGTTCGCATGGTCTCGAGCGGCACTGAAGCGACCATGAGCGCGCTGCGTCTCGCGCGTGGCTTCACGAATCGCAGCCGCATCGTCAAGTTCGAAGGCTGCTATCACGGCCACGCGGACAGCCTGCTGGTCAAGGCCGGCTCGGGCCTGCTCACGTTCGGCAATCCAACTTCGGCGGGCGTGCCGGCCGATATCGCCAAACACACCACGGTGCTCGAGTACAACAACGTCGCGGAACTCGAAGAAGCGTTCAAGGCGTTCGGCAACGAGATCGCCTCGGTGATCGTCGAGCCGGTGGCGGGCAACATGAACCTCGTGCGCGCCACGCCCGAGTTCCTGCAAGCCTTGCGGCGCCTGTGCACCGAGTACGGCTCGGTGCTGATTTTCGACGAAGTGATGTGCGGTTTCCGCGTCGCCCTGGGTGGTGCGCAAGAGGTCTACGGCATTACGCCGGATCTGACGTGTCTGGGCAAGGTGATCGGCGGCGGCATGCCGGCGGCGGCCTTCGGCGGCCGGCGCGACATCATGGCTCATCTCGCGCCGCTCGGCGGCGTCTATCAGGCGGGCACGCTGTCGGGCAATCCGATCGCGGTCGCCGCGGGTCTGAAAACGCTGCAACTGATCCAGGCGCCGGGCTTCTACGACACGCTCGCCGCGCGCACCGCGCGTCTCGCGCAAGGTCTCGCGAAAGTCGCGCACGAAGCCAAGGTGCCGTTCGCGGCCGATTCGCTCGGCGGCATGTTCGGCCTCTACTTCACCGAGTCGGTCCCGACCAGCTTCGCCGAAGTCACGAAGAGCGACGTGCCGCGCTTCAATGCGTTCTTCCACAAGATGCTCGACGCGGGCGTGTACTTCGCGCCGTCGGCCTATGAAGCGGGCTTCGTGTCGATCGTGCACGACGACGCGATCGTCGACGCAACGATCGACGCGGCGCGCGGCGCGTTCGCCTCGCTCGCGGCCTGAAGCCCGGCGAGACACGCTAACCACCTGAACCCAGGCTCAATACTGCCTAGCCACCGTACCCGACCGGACACCGATGTTCTCGCAAACCGACTTCGTCCATATGGAACGCGCGCTCGCTCTAGCCAGGCGCGGCATGTACACGACCGACCCGAATCCGCGCGTCGGGTGCGTGCTCGTCAAGAACGGCGAGGTAATCGGCGAAGGCTTCACGCAACCGGCCGGCCAGGATCATGCCGAAGTTCGCGCGTTGAAGGACGCGCGTTCGCGCGGCCACGATCTGCGCGGCGCCACGGCCTATGTGACACTCGAACCGTGCAGCCATTTCGGTCGCACGCCGCCGTGCGCGAACGCACTGATCGAAGCGCAGGTCGAGCGCGTGGTCGCGGCGATGGAAGACCCCAATCCGCAAGTCTCCGGGCGTGGCCTCAAGATGCTGCGCGACGCAGGCATCGAAGTGCGTTGCGGGCTGCTCGCCGCCGAAGCGCACGAGCTGAACATCGGCTTTGTTTCGCGCATGACGCGCGGCCGCCCGTGGGTGCGCATGAAAGTGGCCGCGTCGCTGGACGGCCGCACCGGCTTGCCGTCGGGTGCCAGTCAATGGATTACCGGCGAAGCGGCGCGCGCGGATGGTCACGCGTGGCGCGCCCGCGCGTCGGCGATTCTGACGGGCATCGGCACCGTCAGGGAAGACAATCCGCGCATGACCGTGCGCGCCGTCGACACGCCGCGCCAGCCACACCGCGTGCTGATCGACAGCCAGCTCGACGTGCCGCCTGACGCACAGATTCTGGCCGGCGCACCCACGCTGATTTTCTGCGGCAATCTCGACGAGCGTCATACCGAGCGAGCCAGCGCACTGCGCGATCGCGGTGCGGAAATCGTGCAACTGGCGAACGCAGCCGGCAAGGTCGATTTGCCCGCCGTGCTGAAAGTACTCGGCGAGCGCAGCGTCAACGAACTGCATGTCGAGGCGGGCTACAAGCTGAACGGCTCGCTGCTGCGCGAAGGCTGCGTCGACGAACTGCTGGTTTATCTCGCGCCCAGCCTGCTCGGCGTAGACTCGATGAGCATGTTCAATCTGAACGCGCCGGAAACGCTCGACGGCCGCACACAACTGAACTTCCACGCGATCGACCGGATCGGCGACGATCTGCGGATTCTTGCGCGCTTTGTGCCCCGCGCCGTGCCGCATCCGGCACCCGAAACCGGGACTGAGCCCGCCCCCCAACCAACTTCGAATTGATCAAGGATTAGCACGATGTTTACAGGAATCGTCGCGGCGGTGGGCCGCATCGAATCAGTCAAACCCCTCGGCACGGATGGCGACGCGGGCGTGCGCCTGAGCGTAGAAGCGGGCGGCCTCGATCTCGAGGACGTCCAGCTCGGCGACAGCATCACGATTCAGGGCGCCTGCATGACGGTGGTGGAAAAAACCGCGCATTCGTTCGACGTGGACGTATCGCGCGAAAGCCTGAACTGCACGGTCGGCCTTGGCGAGCCGGGCGAAGTCAATCTCGAGAAGGCGCTGCGTGCGCACGACCGGCTCGGCGGCCATATCGTCTCCGGTCACGTGGACGGACTCGGCACGGTCACGCGTTTCGCGCCGGTCGGTGAGTCGCACGAACTGCGCGTGCTGGCGCCGCGCGAAATCGGCCGCTATCTGGCTTACAAAGGCTCGATCACGGTTAACGGCGTGAGCCTGACGGTCAACTCGGTTAAGGATCGCGACGACGGCTGCGAGTTCTCGATCAATCTGATTCCGCACACGGTGCAGGTGACGTCGCTAAGGAATTTGCGCGAGGGTTCGCAGGTGAATCTGGAGATCGACCTGATTGCGCGGTATGTGGAGCGGATGCTCAGCGCGCCTCAGGACGGCTACAAACCGTTGAAGTAGTTCCGTCATTGGCGAATCGACTGCCTACCGTCGCTTCGCCAAACCAGCTGAATCTCCGCTTTGGTGACGGTACACCGTTATTTTTTGCGGTTCGGGTTCGTTCGGGTTCGTATACCGTCACGCCTCCAGAGTCGGGCCCGCGTCTCGCGCAGCCGACCATCCCGCATCCAGCTCAGTGACCTCCCTCGCCGCAACGGCCACCCACAGACGTTGACATATCGGCACTTCTGTAATAGTGTATGTTACACACTTTCGCATCTAAACTATGCCGACTAGCACCCGATTCGCCGTGGCCATCCATACGCTCGCAGCACTTGCTGTGAGCGCCGATAAGCCGTTGCGCTCAGAGGACCTGGCCAATTCGGCGAATACCGGGCCGGTCGTCATTCGCGGTTTGCTGTCGCGACTAAGCGAGGCGGGTCTTACGAAGTCACAACTGGGCGCAGGTGGAGGCGCGTTGCTCGCCAGGCCGGCCAATGAGATCCGGCTTCTCGACGTCTATGAGGCGGTCGAGGACACAGAACTCTTTACGTTGCACCGCTCGCCGCCATGTGCGGAGTGCCCTGTCGGCGGCAACATCCAGGAGGCAATGCGCCCTGCACTGGAGCAAGCCCGGAAGGCACTCGAGACCGAGCTATCCAGGTTCACGATCGCCGATATTGCCGTCGAAGTGTCGCGACTCGGAAAATTCACGCTTCCACCCATGTGATCGTTTTTTTATCTTTAAATGTCATCACGTCATCGACACATATACATTTTGACGCGGGATCGGTGCGTGCGCAGCAGTTTTTCGTCGGCCCAACCACGGGACGGCGGTGGCCACGGCGGCCTGAGCCGAACCAACTGATATCGGAGTAAGGATGAAGAGCATTGGCATCATCGGCGCAGGCGCGCTCGGGTCAAATCTGGCGCGGGCGTTCGCCGCGGCGGGCATATCGGCCACCATTTCGAACAGCCGGGGTCCGGAATCCCTCACGGAATTAGTCGAGGAACTCGGCCCGACGATCAAGGCCGGTACGACGGAGGAAGCAGCCCACGCAGACATCGTATTCATCGCCATTCGCTGGGTGGACTTGAAGCGTGTTCTTGGCGGGCTGCCCGCATGGAACGGACGCGTTGTCGTCGACGGGACCAACCCGGTCGAATGGATCGATCCCAACTCGCCGCACGCCAATGATCCGGACAACCCGCTGGCCGCCTACGGCATCAGGGCAGTCGATCTCGGCGGACGGCACTCGAGCAGCGTCGTCGGCGAACTCGTCTCGGGCGCGCACCTCGTCAAGGCATTCAACCATCTCGACGCGAGCGCGCTGACTGAACCTGAGGTGTCCGGCGGCCGCCGCGCGATCTTCTACTCGGGCGACGACGTGGACGCCAAAACGACGGTTCGCTCGCTTATCGAACAGACCGGCTTTTTTGCAGTCGATCTCGGCGCGCTGGATGTGGGTGGCCCGCTGGCCTCGCTTCCATTCGGTACGCTGGCCGGAACCGGCTTCGTCCAGGTATGAGGCGATAACGGCATTCGGCGTGACGCACGGATGTTCAGGACCGGAAAGTGTCAACGTCATCCTCTGCGTAGCGAGAAATCAAGCGATCAGTACGGCGTTTGCGATCGGCGCGGTGTATGCCGCGCTCACGTGGCGCAACCTTCGGAGTCAAATTGACGGCCAACTGGCGAAGCCGCGCTGCGCACGGTATGGTGGGCGTTGCAGCCGGTAGCCAATCCGCGTCGGGTCAAACGCTCACCTTCCAGCACAACCGGAAAGGGTTAGGTCCGCTCGACCACCGTTGCCCGGCGTCCGTTTTGGATACCATTGGCGCAGGGCTTACGACCAGAGACGGGGGATTGAACTGTGAGCGACTTCGTTATCGCGTCGATCGTGTTTGTATGTGTATTCGGCAGCGCGCTGCTTGGCCTGTACCTGCGTACCATATTGCCGCAGCATCACCTTGGTGACGATTCAGTCGGCGTCGTAAAGCTGTCGACCGGCCTGATCGCAACGATGGCCGCGTTGGTGCTTGGCTTGCTGATCTCGTCGGCGAAAAGCTCATTCGAAACAGTGAACAGTGAGCTTGTGCACAATGCCGCCGGCGTCGTTCGTCTGGATCGCGTGCTAGCCCAATATGGACCTGAAACGCAGGAGATCCGTGGCCTGGTTAAGCAGAGCTACGGCACGTGGATCCAGACACTCGCCTCCCGCGACCCCGCAAAGGTGGCAGCACTTGGCAGCGTAGAGGCGCTAAGAGAGGTGGAAGGTCTTCAGCACAAACTGAAGGAGCTCTCGCCGCGTAACGCAGAGCAGCATGAGTTGCAGACCAACGCCATCCAGATTGCCGATGAAGTGCTGGCTGTGCGCGGACTGGCGCTGCTGCAGGCAGTGAACTCACTCCCTATACCGCTGCTGGTAGCCCTGGTGTTGTGGCTTGCCATTATTTTCGGCGCGTTTGGCATGCTCACCCCCGCCAACGCTACAGTGATTGCAGCGTTGTTTATGAGCGCGTTATCCACTTCCGTGGCAATTTTCCTGATACTGGAAATGACCAAGCCGCTCGATGGGCTGTTTACAGTCTCATTTGCCCCTCTGCGCGCCGTGCTCGCCATACTTGCTCAGTAGCGTTGCATAGCGCTCGAAGCGCGAGTCGCCGCACACGCATGCCGACCGGAGATCGGTCGATTTTCCAAGAGCTGTTGATCTACTCGCGACGTGCAGCTTAAGGCATCAGCCCGAAGAGCTCCACGTTCAGAACATCTTGTTTGAATTGGCGCGGGGGATGTTCGGCGCGACCCAAGGAGCCGAGTTTTTTGGGTCACCGACAAGCTGCAGCGCGTCCCAATGCTCGACGGCCTTTCCTTCGGCATTCATCCGGTAAATATCGACGCCGGCGACACCCTTGTCATCCGGGTCGTCCGTTAGCAGATTGAGAAAATTCACATGAGCGAACACATAGTCCCCGACAGCAATGATCTTGTGGACGACGACGTGAGCACCAGGATGCGCCGATTTTACGCCGGCGAAATATTTGCCAAGCGCCACAGAGCCGTCAGCAATCAATGGGTTGTGCTGGACATAACCGGGAACAAGAAACCTGGCTGTGCCTTCTTCCGCCTTGTTCTCATTGATCATCATTTCATAGAGAGTGAGGACGTTGTCCACATTGCGGACAGCATGTTTGTCGTGTGGATCAACCAGTACGATGTCGGCTTTCGCTTTAGCATCCTTGGCCAGTGCGGTTTGCGATGGGACAAGCACGGCGACGCTCAACGCAAAGACGGCAGCCGCAAGTCCTCTGCGCAGGGTGTTATCGAATGTCATTTGATTCTCCTGGTTTGTTTGGAAATATCCGGAACGAGTGGCGGTCGAGAAGCTTCTTCGGCCTCGTAAGACGTGGCGTTGTGGGGCGGCTCTAGCCGAGGCCAACCATCCGCAGACGCAGCGCGTCTTGTTCAGCGTCAGGCATGTCACGAGCGGCGCGCAACATTTCGGCGGCATCGTCGCCCACGGGGGCGATGCTCGGCGCCGGCACCTGTTCGGCTAGCTCAATGATTCTTTTGGCCGCCAGGACCGATTCCAGACCTGCACTCTGCATGCCGTTGAGCTTGTCGGCGAACGTCGCGAAGGATCGTCCGTACAGCTCGCGTTGTTCGGCCGTCATGCGGTCGGCGACATGCGCAAGGGCGGCGGCTGTTTTCGCCGGGCCGCCGGTTTTCATATTGCCCGCAGGAGCCACCACGACATCGATGCCAAAAGGCTTCAGCTCGGCGCGGTAGACGGCCGCAAACACCTCCATGGCCGCCTTTGAAGCGCCTGACGGCCCATTGAAGGGAAGCGGCACGCTCGCCGTCCAGGTGCTGACCTGGACGATGCGGCCACGAACCTTCCTTAGCGCCGGCAGGAATGCGTTTATGACCGAGAGCGCACCGAACACATTGACGTCAAATTCGCGTCGGATGGCATCGAGAGGCAAAAGCTCGATCGGTCCGGGCGTCAGGATGCCCGCGTTGTTAATCAGCAGATTGAGGCCGGCATCGCCGAGTGCGTCGGACACGCCGCCTGCCCAGGCTTTCACGGCCTGTTCCTTGGTCATGTCGCAAACGATCAGGCTGACGCGCCCACCGGACGCGTCCTTCAGATCCTGAACCTCGGTGACGGACATGGCCGTGCCGAAAACGATATAGCCCTTGGCGGCGAGCCCCAACGCGATTTCGCGGCCGAGGCCGCTCCCCGCGCCGGTCACGGCAGCGGAGCGGCCGGGATGCTGGAAAGTGGACGACATCACATGCCTCGTTTCAAGTGGTCTTCGGGAAGCAAGGATGCCGTTCCTATATGCGACGTGGTAGTCTCGAATTTTGCCGAACAGTGTCGCTGAAAGTGGAACGCTAAATGCTGGACATTGAAGACCTGCAAACATTTGTCGAAGTGGCCGATGCGGGTGGCGTCTCATCGGCCGCCCGGCGTCTTGGCGTCTCGAAGTCCATCGTCAGCCGGCGGCTGTGCCGGCTTGAAGCGGACCTTGGTATCCAGCTGCTCGCACGGACCACGCGCGGCGCCGCGCTGACAGAAGCCGGCGCCACGTTCCGCGACCATGCTGCCCGGGTTTGCGCCGAGATCGATATTGCGCGGGAGACGATTCTCCCTGCTGGCGACCTCCGTGGACGTCTGCGAATCGCTGCGCCGCTTTCCATCGGCCCGACGGATTTGGCGCCCGTGTTTGCAGAGCTCGCGCGGCGCCACTCGCAGCTTCACATCCACGCGTGTTACAGCGACCGCTTTGTCGACATAGTCGGAGAAGGTTTCGACTGCGCGATACGAGTCGGCTATCTTGGCGACTCGAACCTGATTGCGCGGCGCATTGGCCCCATCGGCGGAAAACTTGTCGCAAGTCCGGGCTATATCAAAACGTACGGAGCGCCAGAGCGGCCGGAAGAGCTTCTCTCCCACCAGGCGCTCATGCAAGGTACTGAAGCTTGGCAATTTACGGATGGCGACAAAACGATCTCTGTTCGTCCGCAAGGGCGCTTCAAGGCCGACAGCGGCATCGCGCTCGCCGCTGCCGCCGTCGCGGGACTAGGCATCGCCTGGCTTCCGGCGTGCCTCGTCGAGCCCTATCTGGCGTCTGGCGCCCTCGTTTCTTTGATGACTCGCTATCCTCCGCCGACGGCCGGCATGTTTGTCGTCCGGCCGCCAGGATCGCATCCTGCGCGAAAGGTTCGAGTTCTCACTGAACTGCTGATCGAGCATTTCGGGTAGTTGCCGAGGTCTCGGACAAGCCTGCAGAGGAACACTTGCCAAAAGATACGGCGCCATCGCGTACTAGTGTCTTGAGTTGAACATTCGTTGATTGATGCCGATCACGTAGCACCGTGTTCGGTGTGGCACGTGATACGCGGGGGCAACGATGGGTGGGCAGTCCAGGAGGAAATGCTTGCCGAGCGGTTCGGCGCGGCTTTTTAATCAGCACTTCGTCGTTCCGGAAAGAACGGGAAGTTGATTCAACGAACTTCTAACTCACGACGCTAGCCGCTCATTCTTCGCCGCCGCAGCTTGCGCTCCGACCCCGACCCGCCGGGCTGATATCCCGACTGTTTGAGCGACGTAAGGGCGGCGTCCATTGCGAACGCCGCCCGGCCTCTCGCCCCCTGTATCAGCGAGCCGAGCAAATACGCTTCAACGACGCCTCACTTGCGCTTCAATTGCGAGAGATCGCGCACGGCACCGCGGTCCGCGGACGTCGCCAGCGCTGCATAGGCCTGCAACGCCTGCGACACCACGCGCTCACGATTCACCGGCATCCAGGCCTGGTCACCGCGAGCCTCCATGGCTTCGCGACGGCGCGCCAGTTCCTCGTCCGACACTACCAGGTGCATCTTGCGCTTAGGAATGTCGATCTCGATCACATCGCCGTCTTCCACCAAACCGATCGTGCCGCCTTCCGCCGCTTCCGGCGACGCGTGCCCAATCACGAGCCCGGACGAACCGCCTGAGAAACGGCCGTCGGTGAACAGCGCACAGGTCTTGCCCAGCCCCTTGGATTTCAGATACGACGTGGGGTACAGCATTTCCTGCATGCCGGGGCCGCCCTTGGGGCCTTCGTAACGGATCACGACCACATCGCCCGCCACGACCTTGTCGCCCAGAATGGCGTCGACAGCATCATCCTGGCTCTCGAAGACGCGCGCGCGCCCGGAGAAAATCCATTGCGATTCGTCGACACCCGCGGTCTTGACGATGCAACCCTTCTCCGCGAGGTTGCCGTAGAGCACGGCGAGGCCGCCGTCTTTCGAATACGCGTCCTGCTTGCTGCGGATACAGCCGGTCTTACGGTCGGTATCCAGCGACGCGAATGTGGCTTCCTGGCTGAACGCGACGGTGGTCGGAATGCCGCCCGGCGCCGCGCGGAAAAACTTCTGGGCCTCCTCACCCGCGCCACCGGCGACATCCCACCTGGCGATCGCATTGCCCAGCGTGCCGCTATGCACGTTGCCGCACGAGAGGTCCAGCAGATCCGCACGCGCCAGTTCACCGAGAATGCCGAGGATGCCGCCGGCGCGGTGCACGTCTTCGATATGGTATTTGTCGGTAGCGGGCGCTGCTTTGCACAGGCACGGCACTTTGCGCGAGATGCGGTCGATGTCGGACATCGTGAAATCGACGCCCGCTTCCTGCGCGGCGGCCAGCAGGTGCAGCACGGTATTGGTCGAACCGCCCATGGCCACGTCGAGCGCCATGGCGTTCTCGAACGCCTGCTTGCTGGCGATGCTGCGCGGCAGGACCGACGCGTCTTCCTCCTGATAGTAGCGGCGGCACAGGTCCACCACCAGGCGGCCGGCCTGCTCGAACAGGCCCTTGCGCCATGCGTGCGTGGCGACGATCGTGCCGTTGCCGGGCAACGCCAGACCGATCGCCTCGGTCAGGCAATTCATCGAGTTCGCGGTGAACATACCCGAACAGGAACCGCACGTCGGGCAGGCGCTGCGCTCGACTTCGGCCACTTCAGCGTCGCTGATTTTAGGGTCAGCCGCCTTGATCATCGCGTCGATCAGGTCGATCTTGGCGATCACCTGGCCGTCCGTCGGCGATTTGACCTTGCCCGCTTCCATCGGGCCGCCGGACACGAAGACGACCGGGATGTTCAGGCGCATGGCGGCCATCAGCATGCCCGGGGTGATCTTGTCGCAATTGGAAATGCAGACCATGGCGTCGGCGCAGTGCGCGTTGACCATGTATTCCACCGAATCGGCGATCAGTTCGCGCGAGGGCAGCGAATACAGCATGCCGCCGTGGCCCATGGCAATGCCGTCGTCCACCGCGATGGTGTTGAATTCCTTGGCCACACCGCCCGCCGCTTCGATTTCCTTCGCGACCAGCGCGCCCAGGTCGCGCAGATGCACATGGCCCGGCACGAACTGGGTGAAGGAGTTCACTACCGCGATGATCGGCTTGCCGAAATCGTCGTCTTTCATTCCGGTGGCGCGCCACAAGGCGCGGGCGCCGGCCATGTTGCGGCCATGAGTCGATGTGCGTGAGCGGTAGTGCGGCATGATCTGTCTCGAACGGGTTGAGCGGGGAAGTCGTTTTCTGGAGGCGGCCCTCGCGGGCGCGACGAATTATAGCAACGCCGCTCCGCCGAACCGCCGCCGGACAGCCCAATTGCCTCGCCAAACGGCCTATGCCGTCCGGCCCAGGCGACTTGGGCGCGCGCGTGGCGTAAAATACGCGCTTTCTTCGAAAAACTCCGCCAACATGACGCTCGCCTCCACTCAAGAGATCATTGCCGAACTGAAAGCAGGCCGGATGGTGATTCTCGTCGACGAAGAAGACCGCGAAAACGAGGGCGACCTCGTGATCGCCGCCGAATTCGTCACGCCGGAAGCGATCAACTTCATGGCCCGCTACGGCCGCGGCCTGATTTGTCTGACGCTCACGCAGGAACGCTGCAAGCTGCTGAACCTGCCGCTCATGACCTATCGCAACGGCACGCAGTACGGCACGGCGTTCACCGTCAGCATCGAAGCTGCCGAGGGCGTCACCACGGGCATCTCGGCGGCCGACCGCGCCCGCACCATCGCCGTGGCAGTCGCGCCGGACACCAAGGCCGAGCACATCGTGCAGCCGGGCCACGTGTTCCCGATCATGGCGCAGCCTGGCGGCGTGCTGGTGCGCGCCGGCCACACCGAGGCCGGCTGCGACTTCACCGCGCTGGCAGGCCTCACGCCGGCGGCGGTGATCTGCGAAGTCATCAAGGACGACGGCACGATGGCGCGCCTGCCGGATCTGATGGAATTCGCCAAAGAGCACGATCTGAAGATCGGCACGATCGCGGATCTGATTCACTACCGCAGCCGCACCGAATCGATCGTCGAGCGCATTTGCGAACGCACCATGCAAACCGCGCACGGCGCGTTTCGCGCGGTGATGTATCTCGACCAGCCAAGCGGCCAGCCGCACATCGCGCTGGTGCGCGGCACGCCGAACCCGGAACACGACACACCGGTGCGCGTGCACGAGCCGCTGTCCATGCTGGATCTGCTCGAAGTCGGCAAGTCGACTCACTCGTGGACGCTGGATGCGGCAATGAAAGAGATCGCCCAGCGCGACCTCGGCGTGATCGTGCTCCTGAACTGCGGCGATTCGAAGGATCATCTGGTCGACGTTTTCAAGGCGTTCGACTCGAAAGAAAAAGCCGAGGCGCTCAAACGCCGGCCGGTCGACTTCAAGACTTACGGCATCGGCGCGCAGATCCTGCGCGAGCTGGGTGTCGGCAAGATGCAGGTGCTGTCGAACCCGCGCAAGCTGGGCAGCATGTCGGGCTACGGCCTCGAAGTCACCGGCTTCGTGCCAATGCCGGGCAGCACCGCACAGGCTCCGCAACAAGGCTGATCCGACCATTCACGCGCGTTAAGCGCCAACTCAAAACACTACGGAATTCACATGGAAATCGGACAATACCAACCGAATCTCGACGGCGACGGACTGCGTATCGGCATCGTTCAGGCGCGGTTCAACGAGCCCGTCTGCAACGGCCTCGCGGATTCGTGCATCGAAGAACTCGAACGCCTCGGCGTGACCGGCGAAGACGTGCTGCTGGTCACCGTGCCGGGCGCACTGGAAATCCCGCTGGCGCTGCAAAAGCTCGCCGAAAGCGCCCAATTCGACGCGCTGATCGCGCTGGGCGCCGTGATTCGCGGCGAGACGTATCACTTCGAACTCGTGTCGAACGAAAGCGGCGCGGGCATCACCCGCATCGGCCTCGACTTCGGCATTCCGGTCGCGAACGCCGTGCTGACCACGGAAAACGACGAACAAGCCGTCGCGCGCATGACCGAGAAGGGTCGTGACGCAGCGCGCGTTGCCGTCGAAATGGCGAACCTCGCGGTCGCGCTCGAGCAACTCGGCGGTGACGACGAGGAAGAAGACGAAGAAGAGGAAGAGGCATGAAGAGCGCACGCCGACGCTCCCGCGAACTGGCCACGCAGGGACTTTACCAGTGGCTGCTGTCGGGTTCGCCCGGCGGTGAAATCGACGCACAGCTGCGCGGCGCGCAAGGCTTCGACAAGGCTGACCACGAACATCTGAACGCCATCCTGCACGGCGTGATCCGCGATTCGGAAGCACTCTCCGCGGATATCGCACCGTGCCTCGACCGCCCGATCGACCAGCTTTCACCGGTCGAACGTGCGGTGCTGCTGGTCGCCGCCTTCGAGCTGAAGAATCACCTCGATATTCCCTATCGCGTGGTCATCAACGAAGCGGTCGAACTCGCCAAGACGTTTGGTGGCGCGGATGGCTACAAGTACGTGAACGGCGTGCTGGACAAACTGTCGGCGCAACTGCGCGCTGCTGAAACCCAAGCGGCTCGCAAGCATTGAGAACAGGGCGCATGGCCTGCTCATGCGCCTCGCGCTAAACGTTGCCCCGGCCAGCACCGCCCTACGAAGAGCGGAGCGGTGCCGCTGGAACACTCCGATCGCCTGTTTCGGCGGCGTCTAACCGGCTTTCGCATCGCTGCCCGGCTGGATGCCTGCTACATACCGCAGCCCCATACCGCCGGGTGCTTGCAAGGACGCCGCCATGCGCATGAACTCATGCTTCAGGCGCCGTCCCGCTTTTGCTTCTGAACTGGATTTGATCGTATGAACTCCGTGACCGAACCCTTGGTGCGGCTTGCTGCCCGCGTCGACGCCATCCAGCCTTTCTATGTGATGGAACTGGCCAAGGAGGCAGCGCTGCTCGAGCGCGACGGGCGCGACATCATTCATATGGGGATCGGCGAACCTGACTTCACCGCACCCGAGCCGGTCATCGAAGCGGCCGCGAGCGCCCTGCGCCGCGGCGTCACGCAATACACCAACGCCCTTGGCCTGCACGCGCTGCGTGAAGCGATCTCGGCGCACTACGCCGAGGTCTATGGCGTCAGCATCGATCCGGCGCGGATCGTCGTCACCGCCGGCGCGTCCGCCGCGCTGCTGCTGGCTTGCGCGGCGCTGGTCGATCGCGACGATGAAGTGCTGATGCCTGACCCGTGCTACCCGTGCAACCGCCACTTCGTGATCGCGGCGGAAGGCAAGCCGGTGATGGTGCCAAGCGGGCCGGCCGAACGCTTTCAGCTGACCGCCGCCGACGTCGAACGCCTGTGGAACGAGCACACCCGCGGCGTGCTGCTGGCGTCGCCGTCGAACCCGACGGGCACGTCGATCGAACCGGCCGAACTCGAACGCATCGTCAAGGCCGTACGGGCGCGTGGCGGCTTTACCATTGTCGACGAGATCTATCAGGGCCTGAGCTACGACGCGAAGCCCGTCTCGGCGCTCTCGTTCGGCGACGACGTCATCACCGTCAACAGCTTCTCGAAGTACTTCAACATGACTGGCTGGCGTTTGGGCTGGCTGGTGGTGCCGCCCGGCATGGTCGGCGCATTCGAAAAGCTCGCGCAGAACCTGTTCATCTGCGCGTCGGCGCTCGCGCAGCATGCGGCGCTGGCCTGCTTCGAACCGGAAACAATCGCCATCTACGAAGCGCGCCGCCTCGAATTCAAGCGCCGCCGCGACTTCATTGCGCCGGCGCTCGAATCGCTGGGTTTCTCGGTGCCGGTCATGCCGGACGGCGCGTTCTATGTGTACGCCGATTGCCGCACGGTCGCGCACCGGGCGGCTGGAGACAGCGCAGCGCTCACCCAAGCCATGCTGCACGACGCGGGGGTGGTGTTGGTGCCGGGCATGGACTTCGGCACGCACGCGCCGAAGGACTACATCCGGCTATCGTATGCCACCGCCCTGCCGAAGCTGGAAGAAGCGGTCGAGCGGCTGGCGAAGCTGTTCGGACGGCACTGATCGGATAGAGGCATCAGCGCGCTCTCAGCGGCTTGAGTCCTCGAGGAGGGGGACCCGGCGAGACCGGTTGCAACTAACACCTGTGACGCTCGCCTCACGGCCGAACGCGCCACCACGGATGTCAGCCACAAAACGAAAAAGGACACCGCTCGGGTGTCCTTTTTTTGTACCGGCTGCTTTCTTGCCTGACGAACTGGTTACGCCAACCTCAGGCGCCCATTTCCGGCGCCGATGCCACGTGCTTGGTCGCATTGGAACTGGCGTCGTTCTGCTCGGACACCGGCGTCTTCACCGGCGCTGCCGAACTCAGCGGATGACCGCTATCGAGCGTCATCTGCACGCGCTTGCCGTTAGCCGCAGCAGGCGTAGCCGTGTTCGACGCCGTCAGCACCGGCGCCTGCGGCGCGTTGATCGGCACCTTGCGGCCACGCGCCACATCACGCAGACGGCCACGCTCGGCCATCACCTTGGCGCCGTAGCCGCCGTCGTCCTGCGAGGTCGAGCCGACATAGAGACGCAGACCGCCCGGCAGCGAACCGCCGCGGGCGATGCAATCCTTCAGCACCAGCGCGCCCACCTTGATGTTCGCAACCGGTTCGAGCGCGGCGCTCTGGCCGCCGAAATACTGGAATTTGTCCGAGTGAACCTTCGACATCACCTGCATCAGGCCCTGCGCGCCCACGCCGCTCTCGGCGTAGGGGTTGAAGCCCGATTCGATGGCCATCACCGACAGCAGGAGAAGCGGGTCGAGACCGACTTCACGGCCGGTGTCGAACGCTGCCTTCACGAGTTCGCCAACAGGCTCCTGAGCGACACGGTAACGCCGCGCCAGATACGACGAGACCAGATCCTGCTCACGGGTCGAGACCAGCACGCGGTCGTCGCGCGCATCGGCCGAGACGCGCTGCGGCGGGATCAGCCGTGCCAGCGCGGAGACGCTCTGCATGGTGCGCGGATCGAGGCCGTTCAGCGCCGCCACGCCCATACCGGATGTGCCAGTGCCGTCGGAGGCGCTGTCGTAGCCGGTGTTGCTGGCGGTGACGCCATTGTTGCCATTGTTCGCACCGCTAGTGGCGTCGCTGCTGGTCGAATTCGCGGACAGCGAGTCGTCGGAGGACGCGCCGGGCGGCCCGAAAGCCGGCAGCGGGTGGCCCTGCAGCAGACGGGCGGGACCAGCTTGCACAGCAGCGGAAATGACCGGCATCAGCTTCGCGGCAAGGGTGCCGCGCCAGGCCGGCATCAGCCACAGCGTAAGTGCCAGCACGACAGCGATACCGCCGACGATGCTGAACAGGTGATGACTCATTCGCGTCCCGCGACGCAACGCACCACGCACAACTTGCGCAATACGCTCATCGGGACGCCACGATAACCAGGCGTTCATTCAGATCTCCCATGTTGCATGATCCGCGAACTCCGCCAGTTGAACAGGCGGTAACGCACATTCGCAGAGTCAAGACATCGCGCGCTCTGTCTGGTTAGGGCAGCAGCGACGTCGGGAAAACGGCACAGACCGTTTGTGGGGAGCCATCTTGAAAAGAGGCCCGCGGCATGCCAAAAACATGCAGGCGGAGGCTCCCACGCGAAAAACCAGCGTCAACAGGCGCTGGCGAGGACTTCAGTAAGACCGCCAAATACCGTGCAGGGGGTCGGTAAGCGGTGACGCGTTGCGTCTGAAGGGACCGGGGCGGCGGTAAAAAGGTTCACGCCCTGCAACCAATGTGGACGGATTCTATGCAGGGTTTTATAGATCGTCAACACTATAGATAGGCAAAAGTATAACTAATTGTAATAATGAACAGTGTTCAGTCCGTCAAGAACCGCGCGGTGCGCGCTTCTTGAGCTATCTCGATTAGTCCCTCCGAAGCCGGCCATTTGGCCAATCTACGTGCACCTGCCAACACAGGTAAAATCGACAATCGTTCTGGCACCGCAAAACCCTGCGGCGCCCTACCTTTTTGCCGCTTGCGCGGCGCTCTACCGCACCAGATGAAATACAAAGACCTGCGCGATTTCGTCGGCCGCCTCGAAACGATCGGCGAACTGCGCCGCATCTCGCAAAACGTCTCGCCCGTCCTGGAAATGACCGAACTGTGCGACCGCGTACTGCGCGCCGGCGGTCCGGCGATACTGTTTGAGAGCCAGCAGCAGCACGCGTTCCCGGTCCTCGGCAATCTGTTCGGCACGCCACGCCGCGTCGCGCTCGGCATGGGGATCGACGCGCAGGCCGGCGAGGGCGACGGCGCCGCGCTGGAGTCGCTGCGCGACGTCGGCCGCCTGCTCTCGGCATTGAAGGAACCCGAGCCGCCGAAAGGACTCAAGGACGCGGGCAAGCTCTTCACACTCGCGAAGGCAGTCTGGGACATGGCGCCCAAAACTGTCAGCGCGCCGCCCTGCCAGGAAATCGTCTGGGAAGGCAACGACGTCGACCTCGGAAAGCTGCCGATTCAGACCTGCTGGCCCGGCGACGCCGGGCCGCTGATCACGTGGGGCCTGACCGTCACAAAAGGCCCGAACAAGAGCCGACAAAATCTAGGCATTTATCGCCAGCAGCTGATCGGCCGTAACAAACTCATCATGCGATGGCTTGCGCATCGCGGCGGCGCACTCGATTTCCGCGAGTTCGCGCTGCAGAATCCAGGCAAGCCGTATCCCGTGGCCGTGGTGCTGGGCGCCGATCCGGCGACCATCCTCGGCGCAGTTACGCCAGTGCCCGACACGCTCTCCGAATACCAGTTCGCCGGACTGCTGCGCGGCGGCCGCACCGAACTCGCGAAGTGCATCACGCCGGGCGTCGACGGCTTGCAGGTACCCGCGCGCGCGGAGATCGTTCTGGAGGGCTTCATCTATCCGCAGGAAGGCACGCCCTCGCCTGCTCCCGCGGGCGCACCGCCGCGTCCGGCCAAAGGCGCGTCCGCCGCTTACGAACATGCGCTGGAAGGCCCTTATGGCGACCACACCGGCTACTACAACGAGCAGGAGTGGTTTCCCGTCTTCACGGTCGAGCGCATCACCATGCGGCGCGACGCGATCTATCACTCCACCTACACCGGCAAACCGCCCGATGAGCCCGCCGTACTCGGCGTCGCGCTCAACGAGGTGTTCGTGCCGCTGTTGCAGAAGCAGTTCACCGAGATCACCGATTTCTATCTGCCGCCCGAAGGATGCAGCTACCGGATGGCGATCGTGCAGATGAAGAAGAGCTACCCCGGCCACGCCAAGCGCGTGATGTTCGGCGTGTGGAGTTTCCTGCGGCAATTCATGTATACGAAGTTCATCGTCGTGGTCGACGAGGACGTGAATATCCGCGACTGGAAGGAAGTGATCTGGGCGATCACCACGCGTATCGATCCGGCGCGCGACACCGTGCTAGTCGATCGCACACCGATCGACTATCTGGATTTCGCCTCGCCGGTGGCGGGTCTCGGATCGAAGATGGGACTCGACGCGACCAACAAATGGCCCGGCGAAACCGATCGCGAATGGGGCCGCCCGATCGAGATGGACAAGGCGGTCAAACAGCGCATCGACAGCTTGTGGAATGAGTTGGGACTGTAAACGCAGGCCTCGAATCACATCGCCGAATTCCGGGGTTCTGTCGGCCTCGAAGCGAGCCATTCACCCGCCGGGTCGCTCGCGCCCGAACAAGTCTGAATAGCAAAACCGATGGAGCAGTTGCGCGGATGCATGCCTTTTCAATGATGTCGGATGGTTTTTTCCTGTCGTTGTCGTTGTGTCTGGATATCGGGCTCGTCAACGTCGCGATGATTTCGCTGACGCTGTCGCATGGCTTCAAACCCGGCTTCTGGTTGGGCTTGGGCTCCTGTTTCGGCGATCTGGTTTACGCGGCGCTCGCGCTCGCGGGAATGGCTGCGCTGCTGCAGTTCGAATCGGTACGCTGGGTCGTGTGGATCGGCGGCGCGGCGGTCCTGCTGTTTCTCACGTGGAAGATGGCGCGTGAAGCGCTGTTCCCGGCGTCGGCGCCGCCAGTTGCCGGCGAAGCGGATGCCAACGCGCCGCACCTTTCCGCGTGGCGCGGTTTCTTGCGCGGCGCGTTGCTGGCGATGTCGTCGCCGTCGGCGATTCTGTGGTTCGCCGCGGTCGGCGGCGCGTTGATTGCGAAAGCCGGCGCCACCAGCGTGACGACCGCGCCGGTATTCCTCGGCGGTTTCTTCCTGGGTGGTCTGTGCTGGACGATCTTTATCTGCGGACTCGGCAGCCATGGACGCAAACGCGCCGGCACCGGTTTGCTGCGCGCGTGCCATGTGTTGTCGGCGCTGCTGTTCGCCTACTTCTCGTATAGCGTGATCGTGAACGGGTATCGCGATCTGATCGTGCAGACCGCACAGGTGGCAAGCTAGAAAAAACGGCTCGCCTTGGCGAGCCTGGCGAGCCATCCTTCTCAAATTCACCGAGCGCCGCGCAACGCGGCGCAGAGCCTGTCAGGCAAGATACTGCGCCAGCTTGGCCAGATCGACGTTGCCGCCGCTCACCACCACGCCTACGCGCTTGCCTTTCACCGGCACGATGCCGTTGAGCACGGCAGCCGCCGCGAGGCAACCCGTCGGCTCGACCACGATCTTCATGCGCTGCGCGAAAAAACGCATGGTCTCGATCAGCTGCTCGTCGCTAACCGTTTCGATCTGCGCAACCCGCTTCTGGATGATGGCGAACGTGTAGTCGCCGAGATGCGTGGAGGCCGCGCCGTCGGCAATCGTGCGCGGCGCGTCGATATGCACGATCTCGCCGCGCGCGAGCGATTGCTGACCGTCGTTGCCCGCTTCGGGCTCGATGCCGATGACGGTGCACGCCGGACTCAATGCCGCCGCCGACAATGCACTGCCGCCGATCAGTCCACCGCCGCCGAGACAAACGAACAGCATGTCGAGCGGGCCGGTTTCCTCGATCAACTCCTTCACCGCCGTGCCCTGCCCGGCGATCACATGCGGATGGTCATACGGCGGAATCAGCGTCATGCCGCGCTCTTCAGCGAGCCGCCGGCCGATCTCTTCGCGACTCTCGGTGTAACGGTCGTAGCTGATCACTTCGCCGCCATAGCCCCTGGTTGCCGCGACTTTGGCGGCGGGCGCGTCGTGCGGCATGATGATCGTCGCGCGGATTCCGGCGAGGCGCGCCGATAGCGCGATAGCTTGCGCGTGATTACCCGACGAGTACGTCAACACACCCGCTTTACGTTGCTCCGCATCGAAATGCGAAATCGCGTTGTAGGCGCCGCGAAACTTGAAAGCGCCCATGCGCTGGAAATTTTCGCACTTGAAGAACACCGACGCGCCCGTGCGTTCATCGAACGTGCTCGACGTGAGAACGGGGGTGCGGTGAGCGACGCCTTCGAGACGCGCAGCGGCGTCGAGTACGTCGTCGAAAGTGGGAGCGGGAAGCGCTTGCATTGGCGAAACTCTCCGGAGCGGTGGCGAAACAGCCATTCTCCCAGCTTCGACAGTGCTTTGGTAAGTCGGTTGGTATGCCGCAGCGGAAACACAAACGGCGCAACCCGGCGATCAAGCCGGCGTTACGCCGTCAACATATCCCGCCCGCTTCTTGCGATTAGCGGCGATAGTAGCCGTGGCCGTAGTAACCGCGGTAGTAGCCATGGTGATAATACGGACGGCCATAGCCACCGTAATACCCACCCACCACGACTGCAGGCGGCGCGTAATAGCCCGGCGCATACACCACCGGCGGAGGCGGCTCGTAATAAACCGGCGGCGGCGCGGCATAAACCGGATACGCCGGTGCGACCGGAATGCCAATCCCGATCCCGACGGAAACGTGCGCCTCAGCAGCAGTAGCGAACCCCACGCCGAGTGCGGCAGCAACGACAAACGGAACGATCTTTTTCACTTTTATTCTCCTGGCGCGGCCCACTAAGGTCGCCGACTTTGCATGCCTTGCATGCCATGGAATCAATGTATCGAAAAAGACTCTGCATAGATGTTCGCATTTGTTGCAAATTGCAATTGGCAGCAATAGGTCGGAATGTGCGGCGGCGCGGCGGCGCCCGGACACGCTCTGTAACGGACTGAGAACTAAGGGTTTGCCAGCGCGCCGGCGGATGCGAATCCGCCGCTTTTCAGATCCCGCGGCTTCGGCCTCTCGCCGGCCGGTAATCTTTGATTACAAATTAGCTTCAATCCTGACGGCTCAAACGAAAAATGCCCGATGCGATCGCACCGGGCATTTCTTACCCATCAGCAGACGGTATTTTCAGCCCACCTTCACGTAGGCGAATTCTCGGGAGACGTTGGGCGGGACATACGCGCCGCTGATGCGCACGCGTGGCGTCAAGCGCTTCTTCTGGTCCCACCAGCGACGGCGCTGCGAGTGCGTCAAGAACCGCAAGTGCTTTCGGTAAGAAAAAATATTCATCGTTACCTCCCGAATCTGACTGCGAGACGAAAAACCCAGAACAGCAACTGCCAAACCGGCTCATGAAGAAATTGTGAGCAGTTTTCGGACCCGCGGGGCGCGTACGACCGGATGACCGACCGCACTTGCCATATCGCGGGCGCACTGATCAGAGGAATGCCCGCTCGGGGACACCCTACTGCCGGACGGATGCGCGATACTGCTGCTTTCCCGTTCAAGTGTCCCGTCTGGAGCAGGCAACCATGTCCCAGCCCTCTCTGCCGCGCCTCGGCTTCATCGGTGCGGGACGGCTCGCGCGCTGTCTCGCGCTGAGCTTTTCCCGCGCCGGCTATCCCGTCACGGCGGTGGCGAGCCGCACGGCGGCCTCGGCCAGCCGGCTCGCCGGTCAAATCGAGCATTGCGCGGCATTCGACGATCCACAGCAGGCTGTCGACGCCGCCGACATCATCTTTTTAGCCGTTCCCGACGACAGCATCGGTACGACAGCACACACACTGCGGTTCGCGGCGGACGTGGCCAGCGGCCCATACGGCAAGGCGCTCGTGCACTGCAGCGGCGCCTCGCCGGTGGAATTGCTGGCCCCGGCGCGCGACCAGGGCGCCTCGATCGGCGGCTTTCACCCACTGTACCTCTTTAGCGGCGATCTCGCCGACATCGAGCGGATCGCCGGTTGCTCGGTGACCATCGAGGCCGATGGCGCGCTCATGGATGCGCTGACGGCGCTGGCCGTCGCCCTGCGCTGTCATCCGCTGTCGATTCCGCCGGGCGGCCGCATGCTGTACCACGCCGCCGCTCATTACGCCGCCAGCTTCGCGCTGTGCAGCCTCGCCGAATGCGTCGCGCTATGGCATACGCTAGGCTTTGCCGAAGACGACGCGCTGCGCGCGCTGCTGCCGATGCTCTCCGGCACCATCGAAACCGCCCGCGACAAGGGGCTGCCCAACGCGCTCGCCGGGCCCGTCTCGCGCGGCGATACCGGCGTTGTGGAAAAGCAGTTGGCGTTGCTGGAAGGCCTCGGCGGCGATCATGCCGCACTGTACGGTTTGCTGACGCGGCGCGCGGTCGGATTGGCCGAACGCCGCGCCAAACCGCCCGCTGCGATCGAGGCGATTGCCGAGGCGGTGGAAGAATCGCTCAACCGGTCGCTGAATCAGGCCGCCGCAGGTGCAAGCGTCAAGTAAGCCGTGATAATGTGACGTCCGGCGCCGCGCGCAATCCGCCAGCGCCGCGCTTCGGGACCAACAGACGAGAACGCACAATGATCAAGGTCAGCATCCTCTATCCGTATCGGGAAAACGGCCACTTCGACGTGGATTATTACTGCGTCACGCACATGCCGCTCGCGGCCAGGTTGTTCGGGCCGTCGCTGAAAGGCTGGTCGGTCGACGTCGGCATCAACGCCGGGCCGCCGGGAACGCCGCCGCCGTATGTCGCCGCAGGTCACTTCCTGTTCGATAGCGCGGACGATTTCTACAAGGTCTTCAAGCCGGCCTCGGAGCAGCTGGTTGCCGACATTCCGAATTACACCGACGGCGGCAACGGCACGATTCTGATCAGCGAAATCAAGGTCTCCGTGTGATGTCCTACAGCCGGGTGTGGCTTGGCGGTATGCGGTTCGCCGATTAGCCCGACTCGAACATCTGGAAATTGAACCGCTGCGTCCCCATTTGTGACGCGCAACGCGCCCTCCTCCGGGAATGGCGCAGGCAATCCAAATGAACCCGCCGGCGCACCGATCGGTCAGCGCCGGCACCCTGCGGCCGACCGACGGCCGCCTTCCGAAGGATAAGGACACGAGATGTTTGGCGATATCGCCCGTTTTCTGCTCAATACCGTCTTTACGCTGTTCGGCGCCGCGTTGCTGCTGCGCGCATGGCTGCAAGTCGTGCGCATGCCGCCGTACAACCCCGTCACGAACGCCGTGCTGCAAGCCACCAACTGGATCGTGCTGCCGTTGCGGCACATTCTGCACAGCACGCGCAACATCGACTGGGCGAGTCTTGTCGCCGCGCTGCTTGCGGCAATCGTGTACGTGGTGCTGATGGTGGTGCTCACGGGCGCCGATCCGCTCACGCTCGTGCCGACGCTGCTGATCGTCGCCGTGCTGACCGTCATCAAGTGGGCACTGAATCTGATCATCTGGATGACGATCCTGATGGCGCTGCTGTCGTGGCTCAATCCGCGTTCGCCGGCCATGCCGATTCTGTATCAGCTGACCGCACCGTTCCTGAATCCGCTGCGCCGCGTGGTGCCGCAACTCGGCGGCATCGACCTCTCGCCGATTCTGCTGTTCGTAATCGTGCAGGTGCTGCTGATGGTGGTGACGCGCGCGGCCGTTCAGTTGACTTATTTCGTGATCTGACCGGCGCGGCGCGCGTCTTGCAGATCAGGGTGGCGGCAGCGCGATTTGCGCTAACCGCCTCTTCGCGAGTAGAATCGTGCGCTCTGCGGGCGTCGTATAATGGTAATACCCTAGCTTCCCAAGCTAGAGCCGTGGGTTCGATTCCCATCGCCCGCTCCACCTTCCTGCTGGACCGTCAGCAGCATCCAGCACGAGCCGCCTCCCATGAAGGCGGCTTTTTTGTGGTGGCAGCGCTCAAGGCATAGCGATTCGAGCGGACCGTGCCTGCGAGCCGCGGCCCATGCCGCGCAAGCGCAAGCGGCGCCTCGCAACACGCCATGCAAGCGGCCAGGCCCTCACCCTAGTAAGCAGTATCGACAATGATCCACGATCCAAACGACGCCGGCCTGCCCGACGAACTCCCGCCGCCTTCCGCCGACGCTGAAGGCCAACCGGCCGGCACGGAGACCGGCGCCGACACCCCGCAAGGCGAAGCCTTGCATCGACGCCGCATCCGCAGTTTTGTCACGCGTGCGGGCCGCGTATCGACCGGCCAGCGCCGCGCCATGGACGAACTCGGTCCGCATTTTGTCGTGCCCTTCACACCGCAACAACCCGACTGGACCAGCGTGTTCGGCCGCGCAGCGCCGCGTGTGCTGGAAATCGGTTTCGGGATGGGCGCGACCACGGCGGAGATCGCCTCGCACCGCCCCGGCGACGACTTTCTCGGCGTCGAAGTGCACGAGCCGGGCGTCGGCGCGCTGCTCAAGCTGATGGGCGAACAGAACCTGTCGAACATCCGCATCGTTCAGCACGACGCGGTCGAAGTCCTCGAACAGATGATCGCGCCGGACAGCCTCGACGGCGTCCATATCTTCTTTCCGGATCCGTGGCACAAGGCGCGCCACCACAAGCGCCGGCTGATCCAGCCGAAGTTCGTCGCATTGCTGGTTTCGCGTCTGAAGCCCGGTGCGTATCTGCATTGCGCGACCGACTGGCAAAACTACGCCGAGCAGATGCTCGAAGTGCTGGGCGCCGATCCGGCGCTGGAAAACACCGCCGACGGCTATGCGCCGCGTCCCGAGTATCGTCCGGTGACGAAGTTCGAGCGCCGTGGCTTACGGCTCGGGCATGGTGTATGGGATCTGGTGTTCAGGAAGCGCGGCACAGTATAAAACCGCGCTGCAGTTGTACTCGCCACACACAAAAAGGTCCGCAAACGCGGACCTTTTTTCATGACTTCAGGAAACGGCGGAAAATCAATCCGCCCAGCTCAACGCGCCGCTGTAGCCCACCAGAAGGATCAACAGCCCAAAGCCAATGCGATACCACGCGAACACCGTGAAATCGTGCGCGGCGATGTAGCGAAGCAGCCAGCGCACGCAGGCGAAGGCGCTGATGAAAGCCGCCACGAAACCGAGCGCGAAGCTGCCGAGCGCGTCGGCGGACAGCAGATGCCAGTCTTTATACAGCTCGTAAGCCGTCGCGCCGAAGATGATCGGAATCGCGAGGAAGAACGAGAACTCAGTCGCGACGCGCCGCTCAAGACCAAACAGCATCCCGCCGATGATCGTCGAACCCGAGCGCGACATGCCCGGAATCAACGCAAAACATTGAGCAAGGCCGACTTTCAAGGCATCCAGCGGGCTCAAATCGTCGACGTTCTGCACGCGTGCCGCCGCCTCACCGCGCGCACGCTGGCGCGCCTCCGCCCACAGGATCACCACCCCGCCCGCCACCAGCGCGAACGCGACCGGCACCGGCGAAAACAGCGCCGCCTTGATGGCCTTCTCGAACAGCAGACCAAGCACGATCGCCGGAATCGTCGCGATGATCACATTCAACGTAAAGCGCCTTGCGTCGGGCCGGCTGGGCAAGCCGACCACCACGCTGCCGATGCGGCGGCGAAACTCCCAGCACACCGCCAGAATCGCGCCGAGCTGGATCACGACATCGAAGGTTTTCGCATGGTCATCCGTGAAATTGAGCAGACTGCCTGCGACGATCAAATGACCGGTGCTCGATACCGGCAAAAATTCCGTCAGCCCCTCGACGACGCCCAGAATCAGCGCCTTGCACGCCATTAGCCAGTCCATCCGTGACCCTCATCGCTATAGATTGTCTAAACGAACAGGGGCGGCACGATGTGCGCGCGGCCCTGCCGGCCGCGCGCAGCGTCATTTCTCGACGATTTGCACGCGTATGCCGTTTGTAAGGATGGTGATTGTACCGGGTTCGTAATTCACGCCGGCAAATTGCAGTTGTTCGGGCTTGAAGGTGTAGATCGGATAGTTGGTCAGCAACTGCGTGGCGAGCACGGCCGCTGCGGCGTTGATCTGCTGCGTGTAGGCCTGCGCCTGGCCGCTCACGCTGACGTTGTCGACGCTCGGCGACTTCAGCACGACCGATTTGCTGGCGGCGTCGTAGGCCAGCTCGCTCGACAGCGTGAATACGCCGTTGACCGGTTGCGCCATGAACGGGCTCGCGAGCCGGGCGTCGAGCTTCACCGAGACGCGATTCGCGTCCGGCAGGAAGCCGACCACCGGATTGGTCAGCGCGACGTCGAACACTTGCGAAACCGTGCGCTGATAGGGGAATTTACGCTGCACTGCGTCCTGCACCTGCTGCTGCGAGAACGTGTAGTGCGAGGGGATGAACGGGAAGGTCGATGTCGCGCAGGCCGCGAGCGACACGGTGATGCCAAGCGCGGTGCAGCCTGTCAGCGCGGCAAGCAGGAAGCGGCGCCGGGTCGGCGCAGCGGGTCGAGTCATGCGAAATCTCCTGTGGAAGGCTTCTCGAGCATGCGGTTGTGTTGGGTTGTTTGTCCGGGCGGATGACGTGGCGCAATCGTTCACGCGCGTTATGGACGCATCGCCGGTTGCGGTTGAGTCTGCGTTTCAAGCTGGGTGAGCCACGCGAGCGCCTCGCCGCGGCTCGCGCCGCACATGTCCATCTGCGGCTGCAGACCGGAACAGCACGCCGGCCGCTCCGGTTGACCGAAAATCGCGCAGCGCAGATCGTCCCCGAGTTGCACGCAGCGCACGCCCGCCGGCTTGCCATTCGGCATGCCAGGGATCGGACTCGAAATCGACGGCGCGATACAACACGCGCCGCAATCGGGGCGGCAGGCATGACCGGCCACCCGGAACGGGAACTCGCGCTTCACAACGGTATTCGGCACATCACTCACGACATTTTTCCTGAACTCGAAAACACGCAAAACAACAGCCAACGCAACGCCAGACCCGCATTGTGCCATCGCATCGCGTGCGACCTTTTTACGCAATCCGGCAACGGGTCGCTCACGTAGACTCGATGGATACGAAAGGCCACGCTCAAGAGGCGTTTGCGCAGTTCGAACCGGTCCCGAGAATCCGCCGGCTCGCGCCTCCTCAAAGGTGGCTGTCAAACCCGAGCGCCCCATGACCACCGCCAACACGCTGTTCCGCCCCGACCTGCTCGCCAAATACAATGCGAACGGTCCACGGTATACGTCCTATCCGACCGCCTTGCAGTTCCGCGACGATTTCGATCCCGCCGACTATTTGCGCGCCGCCGCGGACCCAGGCGCTTCCGCCACCGATCTCTCGCTGTACTTCCACATTCCCTTTTGCGACACCGTGTGCTTCTACTGCGGCTGCAACAAGGTCGCCACGAAGAACCGCGCGCACGCGCGTCCCTATGTCGAGCGCCTGAAGCGCGAAATGGCCTTGCAGGCAGCGTGTTTCGACACGCGGCGCCCCGTGTCGCAATTGCATTGGGGCGGCGGCACGCCCACGTTTCTGTCGCACGATGAAATGACGGAACTGATGGCTGCGACGCGCGAATACTTCACGTTGCTGCCCGATACTGAAGGCGAATATTCGATCGAAGTCGACCCGCGCGAGGCGTCGCCCGGGACCATTGCGCATCTGCGCACGCTCGGCTTCAATCGGCTCAGTCTCGGCGTACAGGATTTCGATCCGGTGGTGCAGCAGGCGATCAATCGCATTCAGCCGCTCGAAATGACCGCCTCGGTGATGCACGCCGCACGCGATATGGGGTTCCACTCGATCGGCGTCGATCTGATTTACGGGCTGCCGCATCAAACGGTCGATAGCTTCAGCCGCACGCTCGATACGATGATCGAGCTCGCACCCGATCGTCTTTCCGTGTTCGCCTATGCGCACATGCCGCAACTCTTCAAGATGCAACGACAGATGGATCCGGCCACGCTGCCCTCTCCCGCCACGCGGCTCGCGATCCTGGAGCGGGTGATCGAGCGCTTGACGAGCACGGGTTATGTCTACATCGGCATGGACCACTTCGCGCGACCCACCGACGAACTCGCACGCGCGCAGGCGCAGCGTACATTGCATCGGAATTTTCAGGGGTACAGCACGCGGGCGGAATGCGATCTGATCGGCTTCGGTGCGTCGTCGATCGGCAAGGTCGGCGACGTGTACGCGCAGAACGTCAAGGACCTGCCCGGCTATGCCGCGGCAATCGATGCGGGCAAGCTCGCGATCACACGCGGCGTGCGCCTTACCGTGGACGACCGTCTGCGTCGCGATGTGATCACCCAATTGATGTGCAATCTGGAACTGCGCTTCGATGAATTCGAAGCCGCGTACGGCATCCGCTTCGCCGATACGTTCGAGCCGGAACTGGAGCGCCTGCGCGGCTTCGAGCAGGACGGACTGGTGTCGGTGAGCGGCAGCAAGCTCGAAGTGCGGACGGCCGGACGCATGCTGGTGCGCAACATTGCGATGGTGTTCGACCGCTATCTCGGTCAGCAGACGCTCGAACGATTTTCACGCACGGTTTGATGACGGAGCACGCGACGAAGGCAAGCGGCTTGCCCGCCGTCGAATTTTCGGCCATAATCTGCGTCTTCGCCGCGTGCCGTACTCTGACGCGTGCGCCGCAAGACCTGCCCAGGTGGTGAAATTGGTAGACGCAGGGGACTCAAAATCCCCCGCCGCAAGGCGTGCCGGTTCGATTCCGGCCCTGGGCACCATCAGCTGTTCCGGCAAAAGCCGAAGTATTCCGAGAAACCCCGCAAGATCAACGTCTTGCGGGGTTTTTTATTCCTCAGCGATCCGCTTTGACTCGTCGACACCGCGTGGGATCTGGTCGGCGCAATTCCATCGGCACAAACAACTCGCTTCGCTTCAATCACGGAGCCGTCCAAGGTCGGCGAGATGCTGCGCACGTTCGACGGTTTCGCCGGCGCATTTCGCGTGGCGCCGATCATTGGCGCGAGCATCGCGTGCGGCATCGGCATCGTCGGGGTGCTCGGCGTGTTGCTGTGAGGCCGATCAGACATGCCGTGCGATCATCGGCGGGCATGTCAACAGTCGGCCACGATAAAGCGGCGCAATTGGCGCACGAACTCCGCGCGGGCGGCGGCAGGCAGTTGCCGTCCGACGGGAACACGCTGCCAGCCATCGCAAAGGTAGACGGCGCCATCGCTGTCGCCGAGAGACACGGCCAGGCGAGCCGCATTCATCCAATACATCGTGCGGCGTCCGCACTCGTGTACTTCGACGATCACGAACGGAGGCGCGAACGTCAGCACCTCGCCGTCCGTCGCGTGCCTGGCGTAGGCGATAAAGGCGATGCCGACGGCCACGGTGCAAAGCATCGAGAACGGCAGCGTGAGCCACGCGCCGAATACGAATGCCGCTGCCACGCCGATCGCGAGGTCGAGCGCCATGAGGAACACGGTCGCGGCGAGCGACTGCCGCGGCGTGAGGGAGCAGTTGCGCTTGATGCGCCACTCGCGGCTCGGCACACCTCCCTCGCCGTCGAAAGAGCCAGGCCCGTACGACCGCCTGAAGTATGCGTACATGATCGAAAGTCCTGCGTCGCGGAGCCATTCGCGGCGCGCAAATGCGCGTGCCGCGCTGCCCCGAATGCAGCGTCCACGCCGCTTGCAATGTCACCGTTACACTTGCACCGGACTACGATGGGCCGCCCGCGTCCGCCTTGACCCCGCGGGATGTGTTGCGCTCCAGTCTCATGTACAGGTTCGCCGCCACGATACCGAAGACGATGTGAGCGAACAGGCTGGCCAAGTTGCGTGCTTCTGCGAACCACGGAAAAAACCGTGTCATGCCGTAGAAATTAATCAGGTAAACGGCTACAGCGAAAACGCCACCCGCCAGTGAAGCCATCCCCATGCTCGAGTCAAGGTTGAACGACGTCATGATCAGACCGAGAATAAGCGCGAACACGATGGCAAGGGCAAAATGCACCACAAAGGCTGCGAGCACGATGCCAATTGAGAATGTTTGCGACGATTGCAATGCGCCTCGGCCCAGCATGATCGCGGCGACCATGCGTGGGGGCTCCAGCGGACTTCCGCCCGTCGTCAGTGCCATCAGGACAACCCCTAACGCCAGGAATACAGCGCCCGCCATGACGCCTGCCAGCACGGCTGCCCGCCAGTCGAGCTGGCCGTGTGTGAAATGATGGGAATCCATGTGAAGTTGCACAATTTCTCTCCCGATCGATTCGAATAATTCATTCTAGTCCGCCAGATCGCGAGACTGATAGCGCCGCATGGCTATCGCAAACCCGACTGATGATCCTCGTTCTGGCGACGGAGCGGCGTGATGAACTGCACATGCAAGAGACCCGTGAGGCACGTCAGTTGTTGGCCGCAGCAGACCTGTCAGCGGATCGATAATTAATCTTTTAGTTCGCAGTAGAAGATCAAATGCCTGCGAAGCCACGGATCGATCGCTACGCCGCGATGGACACGGCCCAACGCAGGACGTTCCGGGACCGGCTCGGGCTACCGTCCGGCAGCGCCTTGACCAACAGTACAAGCCGCCTCGGTTAGAAGGCGACTGCTCGATCGAGCTCGACGAGGACCCGACGGATCACTGAAGACCCTGCCCGCCCGGCAAACGGCGCGTCGCTTTCCGCGCGATTTGGCGCAATCCTATCCGTTCGGTTTGAGCGGAAGCGATCGACCGGAACGGCGGCAAAGGAGTAATGTTACATAGCGGACTGTTCAGAGTGGACGGCATGGAACCCGATCGTGGCATCACGGCATGGTCGCGGTGCGTGCCACCGCATACACCGCTGTCTCGGCGCGGGTGAGGTAGGGCGGCATAGTCTGCAACCGCCAGTCAACGATGGAAGGAGGCCACATGTCACTCATCGTCGCAGCACGCTTTACGACATTCCCCGCCGCTGAAGACGCGGCGCAACGGCTCTTCAATGCAGGTTTTGTCGAGGAGGACGTCACACTGTTTTTCGTCAATCCGATCGGCCAGCACGCACGTTTTCGGCCCGGCGGCGATATCAGCGCCGACGCAAACGCGAAGGAGGCACCGAAGGGTGCCGAGATGGGTATCACGATTGGCGCAGCGGTTGGCGCCGTGGTCGGTGTCGGAATCTTCGCGGCGTTTTCGGCGCCGCTTATCATGTCGTTGATCGCGGCCGGGGTGAGTGCGTATGTCGGTTCATTGGTCGGCGCGATGATGCGCACGCGTGAAGCCAGCGACGAAGAAACCCGTGATTCCGGCGTGCTGGTGGCCGTCCACGTGTCGCCGGACAGCCAGTTGGATGCCGCACGGGTGCTGCGCGATGCGGGAGGCGCGGCGATCGAACGCGCGACCGGCCGCTGGCAACAAGGGCGGTGGGCGGACTTCGATCCGCTCAAGCAGCCTGAGCCGCTCAACGAATTCAGTGAGAAGCACGCCTGATTCGAAGGTGTTTTTCGCTGAGAGTTTCAGCGAGCCAGGAAACAAAAACGGCCCGGCATTTGTCGGGTCGTTTTGTATTCAGAGCGGTGCATTCCAGGCACTCGCCTGAGGAATGGTCGGCACAGGGATATCAGTGGAAGAAGAGTTCCCGCATGCCGAAAGTGTGATGCGCTTCGGCAGCCATCAGCACCATCAGCACCAGCAGACCCAAGGGCGGCATCAGAATGGCGTACACCAGCGCCAGCCGCTCCCACATCATGTGCATGAAAATCGACACGATCAGCCCGGCCTTGGCGATCATGAGCACGACGATCAGTGTCCAGCGCAGCACGCCCTGCACGTGAAAGTAATCCACCATGTACGACATCGTGCTCAGTACGAACAGCAGGCCCCAGATTTTCAGGTAGATGCCGATCGGATGCTGCTGGCCGTGCCCGGCGTCGGGTCGATGGGCCGAATCGATGTGGTCCATGGTCTGCCTCACCACAAATAGAACAGCGCAAAGATGAACACCCACACCAGGTCGACGAAGTGCCAGTACAAGCCGGCAATCTCCACGATCTGAAAGTTGCCGTGCTCCGTGAACCCCGGCTGCAGGATCTTGCGCGCGATCAGCAGCAGGTAGATCACACCGCAGCTCACGTGAAAGCCGTGGAACCCGGTGATCATGAAGAAGCACGCGCCAAACTGCGCAGCGCCCACCGGGTTGCCCCAGGGGCGGATACCTTCATGGACGATCAGCTTGGTCCATTCGAAGGCCTGCATCGACACGAAGGTCGCGCCCAGCAGCGCGGTCGCCAGCAACAGTACGGCAGCGCGTTTTGCGTTGCGCCGATAGCCAAAGTTGACAGCCATCGCCATGGTGCCGCTGCTGCTGATCAGGATGAACGTCATGATGGCGATCAGCAGCAAGGGCACATCCACGCCGCCCACCGTGAGCGCGAACACCTTGGACGTGTCAGGCCATGGCACCGTGGTCGACATGCGCACCGTCATGTAGCCGATCAGGAAGCTGCTGAAGATAAAGGTGTCCGAGAGCAGGAAGATCCACATCATCGCCTTGCCCCACGGCACCTTGAAGGCTTCGCGGTCGGCTGACCAGTCCGTGACGATGCCGCGCCAGCCGTCAGGCCCGGCGTCGGCGGGCGTGGTGGCGGCGGATTCGGTGGGGAGCGTGGGCGTGGTCATGGCGCGGCTCCATACAGCGGCCCGCAGATAGTGGCGACGAACCCAGGGGTGATCCACCACATCGCCGCCAGCAGCACGAGCCAGACAGACAGCAGGAAATGCCAGTAGATGGCGCAAAGCGCGATGGCGCGGTGGGCCCGGAAGGGGTCCGCTCGCCGGAGAAGCGCGATCGTCACGGCCCAGGCCACCAGCCCGCCCAGCACGTGCAACCCGTGGAGGCCGGTGAGCAGGTAGAGGAAGCTATTCGAAGGATTGACGGTGACGGTCTGCCCGGCCGCCGACAGCATGCGCCAGACGGCCAGTTGTCCGATCACGAACACGGCCGCCAGCACACCGCCGGACACCAGCCACGCCGCGCGGTGCAAGGTAATCTGCCGGGCACGCTGCATGGCAATGCTCGCCAGCACCAGCGCGCCAGTGTTCCACCACAGCAGCGCCGGATGCGGGATCGGCTGCCAGTCGGGCTCGCGCATACGCATTGCATAGGCGAGCAGCAGCAGTGAAAACAAGGTCGTTGCCACCGCCATGAAGACGATCAGGCCGATGCGGCTCGCATTCGGCAAGACAGGTGGCGCGTCGGGAACGAAGGCGCGGGGCAGTGTGGTCATTCGCGTGCCTCTCCGGGTTGAAGCGTCGGGTGGGCGGCCGGTTCAGGCGCCGTCGCGGGCGGCTGGTTTTGCGGGACGAAGTCTTCCTCCTGCCCCGTCGGACTGTACTCGTACGCCCAGCGGTAAACGATGGGCGGCGCGGCGCCCCAGTTGCCATGCACCGGCGGCGTTTGCGGCGTCTGCCATTCCAGCGTGGTGGCCCGCCAGGGGTTGCCGTCGGCACGCTTGCCGCGCGCGAGGCTCCACGCCAGGTTGTACAGGAACAGCAACTGCGCCACTGCAACGATCAGCGCGACGATGGTGATGAACGTGTTGAGCGTCTGCGCCGAAGATGGAATGAAGCTGATGCCCTCATACGCGTAATACCGTCGCGGCATGCCAAGGATGCCGAGATAGTGCATCGGGAAGTAGATCGCATAGGTGCCGAGGAAGGTAACCCAGAAGTGCACGCGCCCGAGCGTGTCGTTGAGCATGCGGCCCGTCACCTTCGGATACCAGTGGTAGATGCCGCCAAATACCACCAGGATCGGCGACACGGCCATCACCATATGGAAGTGCGCCACCACGAAATACGTGTTCGACAGCGGAATGTCCACGCTCACGTTGCCGAGATAGAGCCCGGTCAGCCCACCCAGGACGAAAGTGCTGATGAATCCGATGGCAAACAGCATCGGCACGGTCAGGTGGATATCGCCGCGCCACAGCGTCAGCACCCAGTTGTAGACCTTGAGGGCGGTCGGGATGGCGATGATGAGCGTGGTGGTGGCAAAGAAGAAGCCGAAGTACGGATTCATGCCGGCGATGAACATGTGGTGCGCCCAGACCACGAAGCTCAGCCCACCGATGACGACGATGGCCCACACCATCATCTTGTAGCCGAAGATGCTCTTGCGCGCGTGCGTGCTGATGAGGTCCGACGCAATGCCAAAGGCCGGCAGCGCGACGATGTAGACTTCCGGATGCCCGAAGAACCAGAACAGGTGCTGGAACAGCAGCGGGCTGCCGCCGGCATGCTTGAGCGTCTGCCCCATCGACACCACGGCCGGTATGAAGAAACTGGTGCCGAGTGCCCGGTCGAGGAGCATCATCACCGCCGACACGAACAGCGCCGGAAACGCCAGCAGTGCCAGGATGGTCGCGATGAAGATGCCCCACACCGTGAGCGGCATACGCATGAGCGTCATGCCGCGCGTGCGCGCCTGCAGCGTGGTGGTGACGTAATTCAGGCCGCCCATCGTTGCCGCGACAATGAAGATCGCCAGCGACACCAGCATCAACACGATGCCCCATTCCACGCCCGGCGTGCCCGGCAGGATGGCCTGGGGTGGATACAGCGTCCAGCCCGCGCCGGTCGGCCCGCCTGGCACGAAGAAGCTCGCCACCAGCACCAGCACGGCCAGCAGGTAGACCCAGTAGCTCAACATGTTGAGAAACGGGAACACCATGTCGCGCGCACCCAGCATCAGCGGGATCAGGTAATTGCCAAAGCCGCCCAGAAACAGCGCCGTCAGCAGATAGATCACCATGATCATCCCGTGCATGGTGACGAACTGGTAGTAATGGGTGGCGTCGATGAAACTGAACTTGCCCGGAAAGCCGAGCTGCAACCGCATCAGGTCCGACAACACAAGGCCGACGAGCCCGATGGCGATGGCCGTCAGCGAATACTGCACGGCGATGACCTTGTGGTCCTGGCTCCAGACATAGCGGGTCCAGAAGCTTTGCGGGCCGTGATCGGTGTGTGCGTAGGACATTGCGTGTGCTCCGCTAGGGTTTGGCTGCGCTGATGGCGGCCGGGCCGCCTTGCGATTCGATGTAGGTCACCAGCGCGGTCAGCTCCTGCTCGCTCAGGTCGAAGGTCGGCATGATGGGCGCGAAGCCCTTCACGACGCGGGACTTCGGGTTGCGGATAAAGGCGCGCAGATAGGCTTCGTCCACCTTCGCCGTACTGCCGTCGGCCATCGTTTCGGTCTTGCCGTACAGGCCCTTCCAGGTGGGGCCCACGAGCGGACTGCCATCCACGGTATGGCAGGCGATGCAGCCCTTGGCCGCTGCGAGCGCCTTGCCCTGGTCAGCAAGCACCTGAGCTCTGCCGCCCGCAGCGGCGGGTGCGGCCTGCACTCTGGCCTGCTGCCGCTGCTCGAACGTGCTCTGCTGCGCCAGCCAGCGCGCGAACGATGCCTCGTCTTCCACCACGACTACGCCGCGCATGTTGGAGTGGCCGATACCGCAAAGCTGCGCGCACAGGATGTCGTAACGGCCTGCCTTGGTCGGCGTGAACCAGAAGGTCGTCACCATGCCGGGCACCATGTTCATGCGCGCACGGAACGGCGGCACGTAGAAGTCGTGCAGCACGTCGCGCGACCGTGTCAGCACCTGGATCGGCCGGTTGAGCGGCAGGTGCACCTCGGGCGTCTCGATCAGGTAGTTGTCACGGCCGTTGGGGTCGGCGGGATTCAGGCCGAAGGGATTGTCGTTGCTGATGTAGCGCACGTCTGTCGTGCCCAGCTTGCCTCCGGGGCCGGCAAAGCGGAAGCGCCATTGCCACTGCTGGCCGAGCACTTCCATCTGCAGCACGTTGGGCGGCGGCCGTACGAAGTCCGCGTAGACGAAGAGCCCCGGTGCCAGCAACGCTGCCACGCCGACAGTGGTCAGGCCGATCAGCCACCATTCCAGCCGCTTGTTGTGCGGCTCGTAAGCTGCGCGATGCCCCCTGCGATTGCGGTAGCGCACCAGTGCGATCACGATGAACAGGTTGATCGCGATGAAGAGCACGCCGGTAATGACCAGCGTGATCGTGAGCATGTCGTCCATGCGCACCCAGTTCGAGGCGATCGGCGTGATCCACCAGGGACTGGCAAAGTGAAACCCCACCGCCAATACGATGATCAGGCTCAGGGCAATCGCAAGCGCCATAGTCCACCTCGCTGCGCGTCACTTGCTGGAGCCGCTGACAAAAAGGCTCCTGGCGTCGTTGTGCCGCCCTGCCGTACTTCGTACTGCCTGCGCCGGCACTTCTGCCAGGACCGCTTCGCTGAGCGTTGTAAGCGGCTCTAAAACAAAGGTAGTCCTCTCCTCTGCATCGTGCAAGACGGCGCCAGGGGGAAACGCGCCCCATATACGGATCGCGTGAATGGAGGCGTTATTTGCCGCGATGCAATGCAAAACGGCCGCCTCCAGCCTTGGCTGTCGGGGCGGCCGTCTCCCTGGGGCGCCGGGTGTTCAGAGTCTGTTCACGTGCGCGACGTGCGTACGACGACTACGCGAAAGACAGAATGGCCAGCCAGAAGCACGTGAATGACCTGGTCCCCACGCCCGGTGGTATTTTTGGTGGCATCCGTACCGGCAAAATTCCACGAACCCGCTCCAGCAAAGCGATAGCCGGAATTGTTCCACTCCGGCCCCGGCACCAACAGGAAATATCCGCCTTACCGCCCCGCCACCTGGGCGCCGCCATGCATCGCGGCACGCCGGCGCTTGAACACATAACCGGCCCACATCACGACCAGCCACGCGGGCACGAGCCATACTGACACCGACAGGCCCGGCGTCATCGCCAGAATCACGAGGATCAGCGCCATGAAAGCGAGGCAGATCCAGTTGCTGACCGGAAACCAGAACGACTTGAACACAAGCGTCTCGCCCGCTGCCACCATCGCCTTGCGCGACTTCAGATGCGTCAGGCTGATCAGCGCCCAGTTCAACACCAGCGCGGCGACCACCAGCGCCATCAGCAAGTCGAGCGCTTCGGCCGGAATCAGGTAGTTGACGATCACGCAGGTGAATGTGGCGAGCGCCGATAAGCCAATCGCCATATAGGGCACGCCGCGCCGATCGACCTTCATCAGCGCGCGCGGCGCATTGCCTTGTTCCGCGAGACCGTAAAGCATGCGGCTATTCGCATACACGCCGCTGTTGTACACCGACAGCGCCGCCGTCAGCACCACCACGTTGAGGATGTTTGCGGTCAACGTCGAGCCGATCTGCGAGAAGATCATCACGAACGGGCTGCCGCCTGCCGCGACCTGACTCCAGGGATACAGCGAAAGCAGCACCGCCAGCGAGCAGATATAGAAAATCAGAATCCGGTAGATCACCTGATTCACGGCCTTCGGAATGCTTTTTTGCGGATCGGCCGCTTCAGCGGCCGTAATGCCGATCAGTTCAAGGCCACCGAACGAAAACATGATGACCGCGAGCATCATGAACAGGCCGTGAAAACCGTGCGGGAAAAAGCCGCCGTCGGCCCAGAGATTGGTGATCGAGGCTTGCGGCCCACCGTGGCCGCTCATCAGCAGATAGCCGCCGAACAGGATCATGCCGATCACGGCCACCACCTTGACGATCGCAAACCAGAATTCAGTTTCGCCGTATGCTTTGACGTTGGCGAGATTGATCGCGTTGATGACGGCGAAGCACACCAGCGCCGAAACCCAAGTCGGCACGCCCGGCCACCAGTAATGCACGTAGGTGCCGACTGCGGTCAGCTCGGCCATGCTCACGAGCACATACAGCACCCAGTAGTTCCAGCCGGACAGAAAGCCGGGGAAATCGCCCCAATACTTGTACGCGAAGTGGCTGAACGAACCGGCGACCGGTTCCTGCGCGACCATTTCGCCGAGCTGGCGCATGATCATGAAGGCGATGATGCCGCCGATCGCGTAGCCGAGAATCATCGACGGGCCGGCTGCCTTCAACACGCTGGCGGAGCCGAGAAACAGGCCCGTGCCGATCGCCCCGCCCAGCGCGATCAGCTGGATGTGACGATTTTTAAGCCCGCGCTTCAGGCCGTCTTGCTGCTGTGCACTATTCAAAATTGCGCCCAAGTGTATGGATATCGATCGCCCGATCAGACTTGTGGTCCGCCCCGGCAGAACCGGAAATTTTACCGCGACCGATATTCCCTAAATACTGGGACCAACCCGCGTCTGGCTTTGCGCCGCACCTAACGGCGAGGATAGGGATTGTCACTGGCGTGGGGCTTCTGTATGTTGCCCTAGTCGAGGTTTCAGCCTTCGGAGATTCAACATGTTGCCCAAACGTTTGTTTTGCGCCGCTGCTATGTGTCTCTGTTTCGCTGCGGCGAGTGCCCTCGCGCAAACCGCGGTGCCCCCGGCAGAACCCGCCGCCGAACCGGCCGACATGCCGGGCATGCCCGGCATGGAGTCGAGCGCACCGGAAACACCGGCCCCGCCGCCCGCGGAGCCGGCTGCGGCACCCGCGACGCCGGCCGCGCCCGCTGCACCCGTTACCCAAAAAGCGGCTGCGCCCAAACCATCCGCAGCGCCGATGACCGGCCCCGTACGCAATGTCGTGCTGGTTCACGGAGCGTTCGTCGACGGGTCGAGCTGGAACGGTGTCGTCGCGAAATTGCAGCAGAAGGGTTATCACGTGAGTTCGGTGCAGAATCCGCTCACGTCCCTCGCCGACGATGTCGCCGCCACCCGCCGCGTCCTCGCACGCCAGGACGGCCCGACCATCCTCGTGGGGCATTCATGGGGCGGCGTTGTGATTACCGAAGCGGGTGCGAACGCGCCGAACGTCTCGGGCCTCGTATACATCGCGGCGATTGCGCCCGATCTCCATGAATCGACGATGGACTTGATGAAGCGCGCGGCGCCGGCGCCGGCGGGTCAAGCCATCACCGCGGATTCCACTGGCTTCCTGTGGCTCGACCGCAGCAAATATCACGCCGACTTCGCCGCCGACGTGCCCGAGAATCTGACGCGCGTGCTCTCCGCTGCGCAACAGCCGATCGCAGCAAAGGCCTTCAGCGAAACGGTGAGCCAGGTGGCATGGAGAGAAAAACCGTCGTGGTACATCGTGACGACGAAGGACCGCGCGGTGTCGCCTGAAGTCGAACAGTTCATGGCCAACCGGATGGGCGCGAAGATCGTGCCGATCTCATCGAGCCATCTTGTGCCGGTGTCGCATGCGGGCGCGGTTGCGGATGTGATCGATCGGGCCGCGCGGGAGTTGAGCCGGCAACAGTAGGGCGTAGCCGGCTTGATACGTCTGCGCGAGTTTTGCGAAGTCGCTGGCCGCGGCATCGGCGCCGCCGGCAAAGGCCGCGACCTCTTCGTTGCGCGTATGCATCCAGCAAATCGAACCGAGCCGGTGCAAGCTATCCGACAGGCCGTTCAGGCTGTGTAGCCAGTCACGCCCTCCGTCATGCGGCTCAGCGCAGCATGAACGACATCGCCGACAGGCAGTTCAGCATGCGCACCGCATGTTCCGCCGACTCCGCGCCAAAGCGCAACGTGACAGCGTCGACACGCGTGAGCGTCGGCCATTGGCAGAACAAATCCGCGAGCGCGGTGGTTTGCACACGCAACTCGCATTCGACGGGCGTCACGGCAGCCCGCGTGGCGTGCGGCGCACGGCCCGCGTCGATGTAGTGCCGGACCACTTCGCGTGCGGCCATTTCGATCGCATCGCGAGCGCTTGCCGGTGTTTGCGTGACCCCGCTCGCATGCCCCGTCGCGCTCTTGGTGACGACAAAACGCGCGCCCGGAAAACGCGGCGCGGTTTCCTCGGCGAATACGTCGTCGCCGGATAAAAGCGCGACCTGTGCGCCATATTCTTCCGCCAACGCTCCATACAATCCGGCCTCGCCGACTTCGACGCCGTTCAACGAGACACGCGCGAACGCGAAGCTGTTGATCGTATGCGAGAGAATGCCGCGCGTTTGCGATCTGGCGTGATAGCCGATCATGAACACCAGCGCCGCACCGTATTCGAGCCCGGCCATCATGCCGAGCGTACGCGGTTTGCCGAGCACCACCTGAGCACGTGCGTCGAGCAGATCGGGCAGCAGATTGCGGAAGCCGCCATGCGAATCGTTGACCCACACGTGCGTCGCGCCGCCTGCGAACGCGCCTTCGATCGCGGCGTTGGCTTCAAGGGTCATCCAGCGACGCGCGGCTTCGTATTCGCCGTTGCCCGCACGCGTTTGCTCGGGATGAAACACACCGGCTACGCCTTCGATGTCGGCGGAAATCAGGACTTTCATCAGGAGGATTGCTTGAGAAGTTGAGCGAGATCGGAGGCGGTGTCGTGCAACGACTGACGACGGTGGCCGTCGCGGCCCGTCACAGACGTGGCGCTCCATAAAGCATCGACGATCGCCTGCTCGACGCTGTCCGCGCAGGCGCGAAATAGCGGATCGAGGCGCGCGTCGGCGAGCACGGGCGGCAGCGCGACAAAATCGGATTCGTGCGAGACGGTGTAGGTCGTTGAAAACGCCAACGCGATGTCACCGCTGCCGTGGCCGTATACCGAGCCGGTTCGTGCAAGGCCGGCCGCGGCGCGCAATGATAGGCGCTTGAGCTGACGAGCGTCGAGTGGCGCGTCGGAGGCGACGATCATGATGATCGAGCCCTGCTCGGGTTTCGCAGTCGTTGCCGGGAGGGCTGGATTCGTCGAGACCGTTGGGTTCGCCGAAGCGGCCGAATTCGCCGGATGCGCGAAGGCCGCTGAGCCAGCGGCGGCAGCTTTGGCTGCGCGTTCAACCAGCACGCGACCGAGCGGCATGCCGTCGATCGTCAACATCGGCAGGCGGCCGAAGTTCGCCAGCACCAGCGCGCCCACCGTATAGCGCTGCCCTGCTACATCCACGACGCGCGATGCATTGCCGATTCCGCCTTTCAGATCGAAGCAGGACATGCCGCGGCCCGCGCCGACCGAACCGCTCGCCACGTCGACGCTTGCCACCTCGAACGCAGCGTTGTAATGCCGCTCGCTTACCGCCAGCGCCTGAACATCGTTCAGGTATCCATCATTACATTCGAACACCAACGGATTGACCGTCGACCATTCGCGTCCAATTTGCGGATTGCCCTGTATGGCCGCGCGAATCTGCGCTTGTGCGACGGCGGCGACACTGAAGGTATTGGTCAGCGCAATCGGCGTCTCCAGCACGCCGAGTTCTTCAACCTGCAAGAGTCCGATGCTTTTGCCAAAGCCGTTGATCACTGAAGCAGCCGCGGGCACTTTCGCGAGAAACGGATCGCCGGCATGCGGACGAATCACCGTCACGCCAGTTTGCACAGCGCCTTGATCCAGCGTGCAATGCCCAACCGTCACGCCTTCTACGTCGGCGATCGTGCCACGCGGGCCGTTCGGCAACAGCCCGATATGCGGTGCGCTTTTGCCTGCCGATTCAGTCAAACTCATGGCCGGTCGAGTTTCGGATCGAGCGCATCGCGCAAACCGTCGCCGAGCAGATTGAAGGCCAGCACGGTGAGGAAAATCGCCAGGCTCGGAAACAGCGCGATATGCGGCGCGGTGACCATGTCGGCGCGCGCTTCATTGAGCATCGCGCCCCACTCCGGCATGGGCGGTTGCGCGCCGAGTCCGAGAAACGACAAACTTGCCGCCGTGATGATCGACGTGCCGATCCGCATCGTGAAGTAGACCACGATCGACGAAATCGTCCCCGGCAGAATATGCCGCACGATGATGGTCCAGTCCGACGCGCCGATGCTGCGCGCCGCTTCGATATAGGTGAGTTGCTTGAGCATCAGTGTATTGCCGCGCACGAGCCGCGCAAACGCCGGGATGCTGAAAATCGCCACCGCGCAGATCACGTTGATCATGCCGTTGCCGAGAATCGCGACCACACCGATTGCCAGCAGAATGCCAGGGAAGGCGAACAGCACGTCGGCGACGCGCATGGTGATGCGGTCCCACCAGCCCTCGTAGTAACCGGCCAACAGACCGAAGAACGTGCCGATCACCGCGCCGATCGCCACCGACAGAAAGCCGGCCTCGAGCGAAATACGCGAACCCGCCAGAATGCGGCTGAAAATATCGCGGCCCAGCGAATCGACGCCGAACCAGTGCGCGGCCGACGGCCCCGCGTTCAACGCGTCGTAGTCGAAGAAATTCTCCGGATCGTACGGCACGATATGCGGCGCGAGAATCGCGACCAGGACCAGCAGCAGCACGAAAACGCCGGCGCCGAGCGCCACATGCTGCTTGCGGAACTTACGCCAGAATTCGCTCCAGGGCGTGCGGATCGCATTTTCCACGAGCGCGGCCTTGGCCGCATTCGCCTCGGTGACTGAGATGCTCATGCGGGCCTCACTTGAAACGGATGGTCGGGTTGATGACGGCGTACAGCACGTCCACCACCAGGTTGATGATGATGAATTCAAGCGAGAACAACAGCACCTCGGCCTGAATCACCGGATAGTCGCGCATCGACACGGCATCCACCAGCAGGCGTCCGAGGCCCGGCCAGTTGAACACCACTTCGACCACGATCGAGCCGCCCAGCAGAAAGCCGAATTGCAGCCCCATCATCGTGACGACGGGAATCATCGCGTTGCGCAGACAGTGTTTGACGATCACGAGCCGTTCGGGCACACCCTTGGCGCGTGCGGTGCGCACGAAATCTTCATTCAACACCTCGACGAACGACGCGCGCGTGAAGCGCGCCATCACCGCCGCCACCGCCGCGCCAAGCGTGAGCGAAGGCAGCACGTAGCTTTTCCACGACCCGTCGCCGACGATCGGCAGCCAGCCGAGCTTCACCGAAAAAATCTCCATCAGCAGCATGCCGAGCGCGAACGCGGGAAACGAAATGCCCGACACCGCGAGCGTCATGCCGAGCCGGTCCGGCCAGCGATTGCGCCATACCGCCGAGACGATGCCGATGCCCATGCCGAGCACCACCGCCCACACCATGCTCGCGAGCGTAAGCAGCAGCGTCGGCATGAAACGCTCGCCGATTTCCTGGCTGACCGGCCGCTTGCTGCGCGTGGAGGTGCCGAAATCGCCGTGCGCGATCTTCACGAAGAAGTTGGCGAATTGCCGGGGCATCGGCTTGTCGAGGCCGAGATCGGCGCGCACCAGCGCAACGGTCGCCTCGTCGGCTTCGGGACCGGCCGCAAGGCGGGCCGGATCGCCGGGCAACAGATGCACGAACAGGAACACCAGCACCGCGACGATGAAAAGCGTCGGCAGCAGGCCAAAGATACGTTTGACGAGGAAGTTCAGCATGAAACCCAATCCGGCAATGATGCGGGCAACGAAAGATCTTTCAGAGCAGTACGCGACCGTCCGGTTCGTGCGTTCGTGAAGAACACACCGCGCCGGACGGCCGGCTCATCACTTGATCGCGATCTCGTCGAAATTGAACGAGCCGTCCGGCGCGACATACGCACCCGACAAACGCTTGCTGCGCGCGTACACGACCTTTTCCTTGACGAGGAAAATCCACGGCGCGTCGGCCCAGATGCGTTTTTGCGCGTCGGTGTAGAGCGTGGCCTTCTGTGTACGGTCGGTGGTTTCGAGCGCCTGCTTCAGATCGCTGTCGACGGTGTCGTTCTTGTAGTACGCGGTGTTGACCATCTTCGGCGGGAACGAGACCGACCCGAGCAGCGGCGTAATCGCCCAATCCGCTTCACCCGTCGACGACGACCAGCCTGCGTAGTACATCCGCACCGGCGCGGTCGCCGGATCCTGCGCGCTTTCCACCCTGGCGACGCGCTGACCCGCTTCGAGTGCCTCGACCTGCGCCTTGATGCCGACTTGCGCGAGTTGCTGCTGCACGAACTGAATTACCTTCTGCGCGGTCGAGTAGTTATACGCGGACCACAGCGTCGTTTCGAAACCGTTCGGATAACCCGCTTCCTTCAGCAACTCACGCGCCTTCGCCGGATCGTACGGCCAGGGGCCGAGCTTCGTCGCGTACTCGACGCCTTGCGGCACCACGCCCTCAGCCGGCGTCGCGTACCCGGCAAACGCGACCTTGATCAGCGCGTCCTTATTGACCGCGTAGTTCAGCGCTTCGCGCACCTTCGGATTGTCGAACGGCTTCTGGTTGACGTTCATGCTGATATAGCGTTGGATGATCGACGGCGACGCGATCAGATCGACCTTCGGGCTCGACTGCAATTGCGCGGCCTGCTCGAACGGCACCTGGAACGCGAAGTCCGCTTCACCGGTGCGCATCAACGCTGCACGCGTGTTGTTGTCGACCACCGGTTTCCAGTCGATCGCATCGACCTTCGGGTAGCCCTTCTTCCAGTAGCCGGCGAACTTCTTCACCGTCAGGTCGCCTGCCGGATCCCACTTCACCAGTTCGAACGCACCGGTGCCGACAGGATGGAACGCGATGTCCTTGCCGTACTTCTTCAGCGCATCAGGCGAAATCATCACCGCCGACGGATGCGCCAGCACGTTGACGAACGCCGAGAACGGCGCCTTCAGCGTGATCTTCACGGTGTACGGATCGACCACTTCGGTCTTCTCGATACGGTTGAACATGTTGTAGCGCTTGAGCTTGTTCGCCGGATCGGTCACGCGGTCGAAGTTCGCTTTCACTGCCGCGGCGTTGAAGTCGGTGCCGTCCTGGAACTTCACGCCGTGACGCAGTTTGATCGTGTAAACCTTCGCGTCCGGACTCGCTTCGTAGCTATCGGCCAGCACATTGACCAGCTTCATGTCCTTGTCGAAACCGAACAGGCCTTGATAGAACGACTTGGCGACGGCTTGCGACAGCGTGTCGTTAGCGTCATACGGGTCGAGCGTCGTGAAGGTCGACGCAACGGCCATCACGGCCGTCGTGTCGGCGTGCGCCACATTGCCCGCGAGCATCGCGAACACCACCGCGCCGCCGCTGACCAGCGCGCGCAAACGAAACGGAGAAGACGGGACCAGCAGGTTCATGAGGTTGGCTCCAGGCTGCGAATTGAAACAGGGTTATGTGCTGCGAGAAAAAATGGCTTTGCTTCGGGTTTAGTGCTTCGTTCAGGTCCGTGTTCAGGTTTGTGTTCAAGCTTGCGCGCGTCTAGTAAGCCCCGCCGACCCGATGCTGAGCCACGAAGTGATCCGGACCCACCGCAATCAACGGCGCCACGATCGGCTCGTCGTTCAGCGCGCGGATCGGGCTCGGAATCTCATCGGCGGCGAGCATGCGTTTCGCGTGACGGCGCGCCGGATCGGCGACCGGCACCGCGCCCATCAGCTTCTTCGTGTACGGGTGCTGCGGGGCTTCGAACACCGCGCGGCGCGGTCCGATCTCGACGATCTGGCCGAGATACATCACCGCCACGCGATGGCTGATGCGCTCCACCACCGCCATGTCGTGCGAAATGAACAGATACGCAACGCCGAGTTCGCGCTGCAGATCGAGCATCAGGTTGACGATCTGCGCCTGCACGGAAACGTCCAGTGCGGAGACAGATTCATCGGCGATCACGACTTTCGGATTCAATGCCAGAGCACGCGCAATCGCAATGCGTTGCCGCTGCCCGCCAGAAAATTCGTGCGGGTAGCGTCCTGCGGCTTCGCGCGGCAGGCCGACCTTTTCGAGCAGCCACGCAACGCGTGCCTGGGCTTCCGCGCCTTGCGCGACGCCATGCACGAGCAACGGCTCCATGATCGAGAAGCCGACCGTCAAGCGTGGATTCAGCGAAGCGAACGGGTCCTGAAAAATAAACTGGATATTTCGACGCAGCACTTGTAACGCAGAGCCTGTGAGCGAGCTGATCTCCTTGCAGTCGAATTCGATCGAACCGCTCTGGCTTTCGACGAGGCGCAGCAATGAACGGCCCGTCGTCGACTTGCCGCAACCCGATTCGCCGACCAACGCGAGCGTTTCACCCGGGCGCAGATCGAAGCTGACTTTCTCGACCGCATGCACGCGCCCCGTCAGGCGTCCGAACAGACCGCTCTTGACCGGAAAGCGCGTGACCAGATCGCGTACGCGCAGAATCGGCGGCGTGCTGTCGTGGACCAATGGTTGCGATTCTGCGGCGACGGCCGTAGCGGGACACACGGCCTCATCGCTGCCATTCAAGGCCGCCTGCTCGACGGTCAGAATCGGAAACCTGGCGGGCTGATCGGTGCCCTGCATCGCGCCAAGGCGCGGGACCGCCGCGAGCAAGGCCTTCGTATAAGGATGCGACGGCGCGGCGAACAGCGTATCCGACGCACCCTCTTCCACCTTCTCGCCGCGATACATCACCAGCACGCGGTCGGCCACCTCGGCCACCACACCCATGTCGTGCGTGATGAAGATCACGCCCATGTTCATCTCGTCCTGCAGGCCGCGAATCAATTGCAGGATCTGCGCCTGGATCGTGACGTCGAGCGCCGTGGTCGGCTCGTCGGCGATCAGCAGTGCGGGCTTGCACGACAGCGCCATCGCGATCATTACGCGTTGACGCATGCCGCCGGATAGCTGATGCGGAAAACGTGCGGCCACGCGGCGCGCTTCCGGAATGCGCACGAGGTCGAGCAGGCGCAGCGTTTCGGCGCGCGCGGCGGACCGGCTCTTCCCTTGATGCAAGGCAATCGCTTCGCTGATCTGATCGCCCACCGTGAACACCGGATTGAGCGAGGTCATCGGCTCCTGGAAGATCATCGCGATGTCGGCGCCGCGAATCGAACGCATCGTGCCGGACGACGCTTTCGCGAGGTCGAGCACGCTGCCGTCGCGGCGCCGGAGTACGATGCTGCCGCCGGCAAGGCGCCCACCGCCATGCTCGATCAGCCGCATCAACGCGAGCGATGTCACCGATTTGCCCGAGCCCGATTCGCCGACGATCGCCAGCGTCTCGCCACGCTCGACGGTCAGCGAGAGATTGCGCACCGCGTTGACGGTCTTGTCGCCGCTGCGAAATGCGACCGACAGATCGTCGACCGCAAGCACGCGCTGCGGCGGCAAGGTTTCGATAAGCGGACTGACGGTGTGCGATGAAGTCGGCACGATGGTTCCTTTGGATTCGGACGCGGCTAACGGTGGCTCAGGCAAAAACTCAAACTAAGATTCAAGCAGCCGTTCAAGCGACGGCGCGGCAAGACAGCATCAGCGATAGATCGCCGTCACCGGCGACTCGCCGAGCCGCGCGAAACCGCGATACATGCCCTCGGTGTTGAACGGCAGCGTGACGTTGCCGCGTGCGTCGACGGCGATCAGGCCGCCGCGTCCGTCGATCTTCGGCAAGCGGTTCATCACCACGTCGTGCGCCGCTTCTTCGAGCGAGACGTTGCGGTACGCCATCTGCGCCGCGACGTCGTAGGCGGCCACCATGCGCATGAACATCTCGCCGGTGCCCGTGGTCGAGACCGCACAGGTTGCATCGTCCGCATAACATCCCGCGCCGATCAGCGGCGTATCGCCGACCCGGCCGACCTGCTTGTTGGTGACGCCGCCCGTCGAGGTGGCGGCCGCCACGTGGCCGTGCTGATCGAGCGCGACCGCGCCTACCGTGCCGAACTTGCGATTCGGATCGATCGGCTCGTGCGGCGTGGGATCGTCGTCGCTCGATGAGGGCGCGGACGCCAGCGTCGCGCCGTCGTGATCGAGCATCGCGCGCTGCTGGCCACGCGCGAGTTGCCATTGGCGATGACGCGCTTCGGTGTGGAAATACCCGGGCTCGACGAATTCGAGTCCTTGCGCGGCCGCGAAGGCTTCCGCGCCTTCGCCCGTGAACAGCACATGTTCGCTGCGTTCGAGTACGCGGCGCGCCGCCAGAACCGGATTGCGTACGCGCGTCACGCAGCAGATCGCGCCGGCGTCGAGCGTGCTGCCGTCCATGATGGCCGCGTCCAGTTCATGCGTGCCGGCGGCCGTGTAGACCGCACCGCGGCCTGCATTGAAAAGCGGGCAATCTTCGAGCAGACGCACCGCTTCGCTGACGGCGTCGAGCGCGCTGCCGCCGTCGGCGAGCACGCGCTGTCCGGCGCTCAGCACAGCTTGCAAGGCAGCGTGATAGTCGGCTTCGGCGCTGGACGACATCGATGCGCGCACGATCGTGCCTGCTCCACCATGAATGGCGATGACTGAGTTGGAGTTCATTTCTTGGCTTTGGTAGTGCGGGGAATACGAGTGGAAGCGCTCGCGGACTGCTCGCTTGCGCTGGCGACAACCGTTTGCGGATCGGTGAGCCAGGGCAGCACGAATTCGGTGACTTCGGCGGCGGCCTTCACCGAGCGCTTCGCCCGGTAGGCGACCGCGTCGCACAGCGCCTCGATGACGGCCAGCACGGCCGAATCGGCATTGGCTGCGAGCCGCCGCTCGGAGCGGATAAAGAGCGAGAGATCGGCGAATTGCGCGAGCGGCGAACGCGGGCCGTCAGTCAGCGCAAGCACGCGCGCCCCGCGGCTTGCCGCACGCCGCGCGAGTTCGATCGTGTCTTCGACGTAGCGCGGAAACGCGATTCCGATCACCAGATCGCCTTCGTTCGAGGCGAACAGACGCCGCGCAGCGTGCGACGGTCCGCCGATCAACGCGAGCGATTGCACATTGTCGTGATACGGCATCAAGCCGTGCTCCATCAATCCGGCGAGAAATGCGCTGGCCCCGTAGCCGAGCACGAATACACGACGCGCGGAGACGATCGCTTCAACCGCTGCTTCGGCCGCAGCGCTGTCGATCGCAGTGCGCGTTGCATGAAGATTGGCGGCCGCCTGTTCGAGCAAGGCATCGAGCAGATCGTCGCCGGAAGCGAGCGATTCCTGCGCGCTACGCAACCGCTCTACCGGCGCGAGCGTCGCTTCGAAACCGCGTACGAGCGCCTCGCGAAACTGCGGATATCCATCGAAGCCGAGTGCGCGAGCAAAGCGATTCGCCGTTGCCACCGATGCCCCGACCACGCTCGCCAGTTCGTCGATTCGCATGGTCGCGGCGCGGAACAGATTCGCCAGCACGTAGTCGCCCATGCGTCGATGGATCGGCGTGAGGGTCGGCATGGCTGCGGCGATGCGCGCGGCGATGGCCTGCTCGGCGGGGTTCGAAGCGGCTGGCGAGTGAAGGATCATGCAAGCGAGCCGACGCGGTGGCGCGACGGTGTAATCAAAATGAATGAAAGTATATTTACATGGAAATCTCGCCGAAAAAAATTCATTTTCATTTTCGAGGGTTTTCACGGACGCCCGCGGGCGTTCCGCTTCTTGCGGTGCTATTCTTCGCTCGCCATGAATCTCGAAAGCATCCTCTTCACTCAAGGTTTCGGCTCGCGCCGCCAATGCCGGGCGCTGATCGGCGACGGTCGCGTGAGCATTTGCGGCGCTGTCCGCACCGATGCCGACGCCGATTTCCCAACTCATGACAGCACGCTCTGCTTCAGCGTGGACGGGGTCGTCTGGCCGTATCGCGAGCACGCCTATCTGCTGCTGAACAAGCCTGCCGGCTACGAGTGTTCGCGCGATCCGCAGCATCACCTGAGCGTATTCAGCCTGCTGCCGCCGCAGTTCGCCGAACGCGGCGTGCAATGCGTGGGCCGCCTCGATCAGGACACGACCGGCCTCCTGCTGCTCTCCGACGACGGCAAGTTCGTGCACATGTTCACGTCGCCGAAACGCAAGGTGCCGAAGCTGTACATCGCGACCACGCGCCATCCCATCGACGACGCCCAGTTGAGCGCCTTGCGCAACGGTGTCCTGCTGCACGGCGAGCCCAGGCCGATCGTCGCCGTCGATGTGGAGGCGCGCGGTGAGCACGCGCTGGCCCTCACCGTGATGGAGGGCAAGTATCACCAGGTCAAGCGGATGATCGCGGCCGCCGGCAACCGTTGCGAAGCGCTGCATCGCGAGCGGATCGGCGGACTCGCGTTGCCCGCGACACTGGCGGTTGGCGCGTGGCAATGGCTCGACGAAACCGACCTCGGATCTTTACGGAGCGGGTAAACCGGTAGGCCCCCTTTAGAGCCTTGATGCGTCAGGAGAATCGTGTGCGCGCCCGCACATAAGCCCTGAGAGACGCCGCATTGCGCGCTGCATCGCAGCATGCCCTTCCTTACAACTCGCTCTATACTCGTTTAAACAAAGACTACAAAGGGTTCAAGGAGGGGCGCCATGGTCATCCACGACACGATTGAAATTTCATCCGCGATGATTGCTTTCACATGTCTCGGGATAGTCCTGGTCGGCGGACTGCTGGTCGTGATGCGGCTGCGGCATAAATATCATCCGAACCTGATCGGCGCGCTGATCGGCGCAATGCTTTGTTTTCTGTTGCTCGAGGCATTGCCGGCGCTGACATAAGCCACAAAGGGGGGCGCGCAGTCGGCGCAGAGGCCGGCGCGCGGAGTATCGCCGGGCGCTGCATGGCCCGGCGATTTGTTGTTTGCGGCTGAACGTGTTGAAACCCGTCGCCTGGCCGCGTGTTTTCTCAGCCGCCCGCTTTTGCTTCGCCGTGTGGCCCCGTGGCACGCCGTTCGGACAGCACGCGCAGAAAATCGTCGACGCTTGGATACCGCAGGCGCACACGCAACTCTTCTTTGAGGCGCCGGTTCACGAGCCGCCTCGATTCACGCATGAAGGACAGCAAGGTCGGCTCGATCTGCCGTTCGGCCTCCGCGCGCGGGATGCGAGGTGCGCGCTCGAGACCGAACGCATCGGCCACCGCGTCGAAGTACGCTCCCATTTTCAGCGACGTATCGTCGGACGCGTGAATCACACGCGCCGGCCGCCCGTGTGTGGCGAGGCGCACGAGGATCGCGGCGAGGTCGTCGGCATGGATATGGTTGGTGTAGACGTCGTCGGCGTCGATCAAGGCCGGGGTGCGCTTTTCCAGTCGCGCGAGCGGCAGGCGGTTGCCCGCGTAGATGCCCGGAATCCGCGCGATGCTGGCGGCGACCGCGCCTCGCGCGGTGGCGCGCCGCAGTTGCCGCTCGGCCGAGACGCGGCGTTTGGCGCGCGCATTGGCCGGCTGCGGCGCGCGCGTCTCGTCGATCCACGCACCGTCACAGTCGCCGTAGACGCCTGTCGTGCTTGCGTACACCAGCCTCACAGGCACGCGTGGAGCGGCGGTCCAGCGCACCCTGTCGGGTACAATATTGGCTGCTTCAGATTCCGCCCACGAGGCACTGAGGTTGCGCGACCCGCGACGCAGCCGCCCGACCGGTGTCATCGCACCGCGCGCCGCACGCATCGCCCGATCACGGCGCGCGCTCAACGTAGCGAGCAAGGCACGCGTGCGGCGGTCGTCGTCGCCGGTCTTTTGCGGCGGCGCGAGATGCAGCACCGTCCGAGCGAGGCCGGCGAGCCGCTTCAGACTGCGGCGCACGTCGAGGTCGCCGACCAGCGGCGTGACGCCGGCGGCGCGCAATTCGGCGCTGCGTTCGGCGTGGCTGGTGAGCGCGAAGACATGCGCGCGTGGCCGCAACAGGGGCACGCAGCGCATGCCGACGTCACCGCAGCCAACAATCAACACGCGCGGCCGGCGTAAATTTCGTGTCGCTTTCATGGTGGACGCATTGTAGCCGTCAAGCGAGGCAGGTACCGCACAGTTGCACCGCGGGTCCGATAACGATTACCGACTTTTCGATTTCGAACACTCTATGGCATTTAACGTCACGCTCCGGCAAAGCGGCCGGCAGTTTCAGGTAGAACAGGACGAACCGGTCCTGATCGCGGCTTTGCGCCAGGGCATCGGCCTGCCGTACGGCTGCAAGAACGGCGCCTGCGGCTCATGCAAAGGCACCGTGGTCAGCGGGCAGATCGAACAGCGTCAGCATTCGTCGTCGGCCTTGTCGAACGACGAAAAGACTCGCGGCATGGCGCTCTTCTGCTGCGCGACGGCATGCTCCGATCTCGAAGTGGATATCCGCGAAGTGGCCGGCGTAGGCGACGTGCAGGTCAAGAAACTGCCGTGCCGCGTGAACGCGATCGAGCGCAAGGCCGACGACGTCGTCGTGTTGAAACTGCAATTGCCCGCTAACGAGCGTCTGCAATATCTGGCCGGCCAGTACCTCGAATTCATTCTGAAAGACGGCAAGCGCCGCAGCTATTCGATGGCGAGCGCGCCTCACACCGAAGGCCCGATCGAACTGCACATCCGTCACATGCCCGGTGGCGCGTTCACCGATCACGTCTTCAATGCAATGAAGGAGCGCGACATCCTGCGCTTCGAAGCCCCGCTCGGCACCTTCTTCCTGCGTGAAGACTCGGACAAGCCGATCGTGCTGCTGGCCTCGGGCACCGGTTTCGCGCCGCTGAAGGCGATCGTCGAGCATGCGGTGTTCAAGAACCTGAATCGCCCGATGACGCTTTACTGGGGCGCGCGCCGCAAGAAGGACCTGTACCTGCTCGAACTCGCCGAGCAATGGGCTCGCGAGATTCCGAACTTCAAGTTCGTGCCGGTGTTGTCGGAACCGGACGCGGGCGATGCGTGGACGGGCCGCGTCGGCTTCGTGCATCGCGCGGTCATCGAGGACCTGCCGGATCTGTCGCCGTACCAGGTGTACGCGTGCGGCGCGCCGGTGATGGTCGAGTCGGCGCAACGCGATTTCACCCAGCACCATGGGCTGCCGGAAGACGAGTTCTACGCGGACTCGTTCACGAGCGCAGCGGATCTGGCGAACGCGGTTTGAGAGAATGCGTAGCATCGTCGCATGCGCGTCGATGCTCGCGACGCGGAGTTCTGGAAGCGCGGCTGTGCAAATGGCCGCGCTTTTCGCATGTAGGGTGTGCGCCTACGAAGGCGTCGATTCTGATCTGCAACGCGTGCGCCTGGTTTTCTAGCGCCGCATGCTCCGGCCAGAGCATTTTGTGCAAGGGCGTGCATCCATCGCTGCCGGCTGCACCCAGATGCGAAACAACAAAATCGACCGCGGTCAGCGTATCGAACAGCCTGCGGCCATATACCGGCTCATGGTGCGCGACGCGATTACGCGTCTGATAGATGTGCTCCAATTGGATGGCGACCGCCGACCGATCGACTCGCTTGTCCGGGAAAATGCGCTTGAGCGACGATTTCCATAACGTCTGTTCGTAGTCGTTGGAAAACAGCCGCTTCCAGAAGTACATAGTGAGTTGGGTGATCACTTGCCCGCTTCGAACAGAGATTGTCTTTTGCCGCGCGTCGAGTCTGAATTCCTGCCGTAACCCATGCGGCACGCCGCGACGGAACGCCACCTCATCGAGAGCGCGTTTGTCGGAAGAGTTCAACTTGGTGTAGGCGGCGCGCTGCGCACTGCGAACCGCCGCTTCGATCTTGCCACGCTCCTCGTCCTTCCACGCAAAAGGCGCCGGTGGTCGACGCAACCAACCTTCAACGCCGAAATACTCGGTCAGTCTGTCGCACACGGCGTTGCGCAGTGCGACTTCGACCACCGCGGTCACGCTCATCAGTGCGCCGGCAAGCTGCAACATCTCCTGATGAAGAGCGACTGCTGCGCGAGTGCTCCCTGCCATTGCCTGAAACGTACCGAGACGCTCGCCCGAAAGCAGTGCGGCAACTGCCGTAATTTCTTCATCTGTCAGGTGTTTCATTGACCTTTAGCTCCTGTGCTTTTAGAATTGTTGGCGATAAGTCGGGATCAGTGTCGGCAGCTATCTTCGGGTGGGCGGACCCCCGGCTTCCTGATTAAAAATGGGCGCTCTCCTGAGCGCCCATTTGCATTTCTGGCAGCCGTTTACGCCGGCCTGTTTCGCCCTACCGGACAGCGGCTCCACAACCGATGTCACATTTTAGTCAGCCACACATCTCATAATCGGCGTACAACCTGAACTTCCGCCGCGGACACAAAATATCCGTCCAATGCAAATTCATGGTTTACACCAGCGCTTTTCTTGTCGTATTCTTTCGCGCATGAACCGCATCCAGTCCGAACTTCGACGTCGCCGCTCGCCGCTCCCTTAGGGGCGCCGCTGGCTTCGTCACGGATTCGCGCCGCACAAGGGCGCAAGCAGTTCGAATCATGAAAGCCACGGCATGCCGTGGCTTTTTTATTTGCTTTTTTGTTTTCCCCCGGCCGATGTTTGTGTCGGGCCAATCGCTCACTCACCCTTCACCCCGCTGTCTGGAGCCTGCCGTTATGAATTTCAATGAGTACCCGATCGAGTCGCTGATGTACATCACGAACCGGCCCGAAATCGTTTTCACGCACGGCAAGGGCTCGTGGCTCTACGACAATAACGGCAAGCGATATCTGGACTTCATCCAGGGCTGGGCGGTCAACAGCCTCGGCCATTGCAACGACGGCATGATCGAAGCGCTGAACACGCAATCGAAGCTGCTGTTGAATCCGTCGCCGGCCTTCTACAACGAGCCGATGGCGAAGCTCGCCGGTCTGCTCACGCAGCACAGCTGTTTCGACAAGGTGTTCTTCGCGAACAGCGGCGCCGAAGCGAACGAAGGCGCCATCAAGCTCGCGCGCAAGTGGGGCAAGAAGTTCAAGGACGGCGCGTTCGAAATCATCACGTTCGATCACAGCTTTCACGGCCGTACGCTCGCCACCATGTCAGCAAGCGGCAAACCGGGCTGGGACACGATCTACGCTCCGCAAGTGCCGGGTTTCCCGAAGGCGGATCTGAACGACATCGCATCGGTCGAAAAGCTGGTCAACGCGAAGACCGTCGCGGTGATGCTCGAGCCGATTCAGGGCGAAGGCGGCGTGATTCCCGCCACGCGCGAGTTCATGCAGCAACTGCGCGAACTGACGAAGAAGCACAACCTGCTGCTGATCGTCGACGAAGTGCAAAGCGGCTGCGGCCGTGCCGGCACCTTGTTCGCGTATGAACTGTCGGGCATCGAACCGGACATCATGACGCTCGGCAAGGGCATCGGCGGCGGCGTGCCGCTCGCGGCGCTGCTCGCGAAGGCCGACATCGCCGTGTTCGAAGCGGGCGATCAGGGCGGTACGTACAACGGCAATCCGCTGATGACCGCGGTCGGCTACTCGGTGATCTCGCAACTGACCGCGCCAGGTTTCCTCAAAGGCGTGCGTGCGCGCGGCGAATATCTGCGCGCCAAATTGCTCGAACTGTCGGAAGAGCGCGGCTTCGAAGGCGAACGCGGTGAAGGTCTGCTGCGCGCCCTGTTGCTCGGCAAGGACATCGGCAACCAGATCGTCGAGAAGGCTCGCGTGATGCAACCCGACGGTCTGCTGCTGAACGCAGCACGTCCGAACCTGCTGCGCTTCATGCCGGCACTGAACGTCACGAACGAAGAAATCGACCAGATGATGGCGATGCTGCGTTCGATTCTCGACACGCTGTAATCGCACAGGAAAGCGCGTATGACGACCGAGCCGTTATCGATCCGCCGCTTCGAAGCGAGCGACACCGATGCCGTGGTCGCGCTATGGCAGGAAGCGTTCCCGGAGTATCGGGACGTGACGAGACCGCAACGCAACCCGCATCTGTCGATCGCCAACAAGCTGGCGACGCAACCGGAACTGTTTTTTGTCGCGGTGTTCGGCGAACGTATCGTCGGCACGGTGATGGGGGGTTACGACGGGCACCGAGGCTGGTTGTATTCGCTCGCGGTGGATGAATCGCTGCGTCGTCACGGTATCGGCACGCGTCTGGTCGCGCACGTCGAAAGCGCGTTGACCGAACGCGGCTGCCCGAAGCTGAATTTGCAAGTGCTGTCCGCGAAGGCCGACGTGCGCGCGTTCTATGAGGCGCTCGGTTATCGCGCGGATGCTGTGATCAGTCTCGGCAAGCGCCTCGGCGAACTGGCGGACACTCCGGCCGCTTAGGCACCAGGCAGCCGCCTGAATGGAGAAAGGCCGCATGCGCGATTGAAACGCATGCGGCCTTTTTTTACGGCTAAAGCTAACTTAGTCCGGGGTTTTCACCCACTTATTCGTCAACTTATTTACCAACTTATTCACCGAGATAAGCTGCCCGAACCTTCGGATCATCGAGCATCTGCTTCGCGTCGCCGGACATCGTCACCAGACCCGAGTCCATCACGTAACCACGGTTCGCCGCCTGCAACGCGAGACGTGCGTTCTGCTCGACCAGCAGCACCGTCATGCCTTCAGCCGAAATCGCCCGCACCACTTCGAAGATCTTCTCGACCATGATCGGCGACAGACCCATCGACGGCTCATCCAGCAACAACAGCTTCGGCTTGCTGATGATCGCGCGCGCCATCGCCAGCATCTGCTGTTCGCCGCCCGACAAAGTGCCCGCGTATTGCGTCGCGCGTTCCTTCAGGCGCGGGAAGAAGCCGAACATGCGATCCACGTCCGCCTTGATGCCGTCCGTATCCGTACGCAGATAAGCCCCCATCTGCATGTTTTCGACGATCGACATGCGCGCGAAGATACCGCGGCCTTCCGGCACCATCGCCAGCCCTTTCTTGAGCAGCAGATGCGGCGGCATGCCCTTGATCGACTCGCCCATGTACTCGATGTCGCCGATCGTGTACGGCTTCAGACCCGTGATCGCCTTCATCGTCGTGGTCTTGCCCGCGCCGTTCGCGCCGATCAGCGTGACCAGTTCGCCCTGCGCGACCTCGAGGTCGATTCCCTTGACTGCCTGGATACCGCCGTAATTGACCTGCAGGCCCTTGATTTTCAACATGGTTTGCGTTGTGGACATCAGTGGACTCCTGCACCCAGATAAGCTTCGATCACCTTCGGATCCTTCTGCACGTCTTGCGGCAGACCTTGCGCAATCACCTTGCCGTAGTCGAGCACCGTCATCTGGTTGCACAGACCCATCACGAGTTTCACGTCGTGCTCGATCAGCAGGATCGTCTTGCCGTCCGCGCGGATCTTGTCGAGCAGCTTGGTCAGCTCGACCTTTTCCGTTGCATTCATGCCGGCAGCCGGTTCGTCCAGCGCGAGCAGCTTCGGATCGGTCGCGAGAGCACGGGCAATCTCCAGACGGCGCTGGTGGCCGTACGACAGATTGCGCGACGTGTAGTCCGCGTACTGCGCAATGCCGACGTACTCCAGCAGTTCAACCGCGCGCTCCTTGATCTCGCGCTCTTCCTTGCGCTCGGCCGGCGTCTGGAACACGGCGCCCAGCAGGCCGTGCTTCGTACGCACGTGACGGCCGACCATCACGTTTTCCAGCGCGGTCATGCCGCCGAACAGACGGATGTTCTGGAACGTACGGGCAATCCCCGCCTTCGCCACCTGGTAGACGGCGGTCGGCGTGTAGTTGTCGCCGTCGAGCTTGAACTCGCCCGAATCCGGCGTGTACAGGCCCGTGATCACGTTGAAGAAGGTCGTCTTGCCGGCGCCGTTCGGGCCGATCAGGCCGTAGATCTGGCCGGATTTGATTTCCAGGCCCACGTCGGACAGCGCCTGCAGGCCGCCGAAGCGTTTGTTCACGCCCTTCACGGACAGTCGAATGTTATCGCTCATGTTTTATCTCTCTCGTGTCGACCAGAGTTGGCGCTTTAGCGCTTACTCTGGTCCCATGCAGGGCCGTAGCCCTGCGCCGTTAGGCCCGTACCGGCTTCTTGCCGCTACGCTTCGACAGTTTCGCGATCTTGTCTTCGTGCTTCGGCGACGGCCACAAGCCTTCCGAGCGGTACAGCATGATCAGCACCATCGCGAGTGCGTAGACCAGCTGACGGATCACTTCCGTGTCGACGATTTCATGACCGAACACCATGTTCTGCAGCGGACCCATCGTCGAACGCAGGAATTCCGGCAGCACCGCGAGCAGCACCGCGCCCAGAATCACGCCCGGAATGTGGCCCATGCCGCCCAGCACCACGCACGCCAGCACCACGATCGACTCCGGCAGCGTGAACGATTCCGGCGACACGAAGCCCTGGAACGAACCGAACATCGCGCCCGACAGGCCGCCGAACGACGCGCCCATCGCAAACGCCAGCAGCTTCACGTTGCGGGTGTTGATGCCCATCGCCTTGGCGGCGATTTCGTCTTCGCGGATCGCGGCCCATGCGCGGCCGATACGCGAGTGCTGCAAACGCGTACACACCCAGATCACCAGCAGCGCGGCCAGCACGAACAGGTAGTAGTACGAGTACACCGACGGGAACTGGAAGCCGAACAGCGAGTGCGTCTGCGAGAGGCTGAAGTCGCCGACATGCACCGGGTCGATCCCCGTGATCCCCTTCGGGCCGTTGGTGATGTTCACCGGACGGTCGAGATTGTTCAGGAAGATCCGCACGATTTCCCCGAAGCCCAACGTCACGATGGCGAGGTAGTCGCCACGCAGACGCAGCGTCGGTGCGCCGAGAATCACGCCGAAGAACGCGGCGATGGCCATCGCGCAGGGCACGATGATCAGGAACGGCACATGCAGCCCGCCCGGCGCGAGATGCGAGATCCACTCGAACTGCGCCGCCAGGTGCGGCGAGGAGAGCAGCGCGGATGTGTAGGCGCCGACGGCGTAGAACGCGATGTAGCCCAAATCCAGCAGGCCGGCAAAGCCGACCACCACGTTCAGGCCGAGCGCGAGCATCACGTAGAGCATCGCGAAGTCGAGCACGCGGACCCAGTAGTTGCCGCCTGCCGTACCGATGATCATCGGCGCCGCGATCACGAAGATCGCGGTGATGATGCCGACCGTCAGCGTCTTGGTCAGGTTCTTTTCAGGGATGAGCGTCGTGGACGGCTCGATCGGTTGAATTGAGGTCATGTCTGTTTACTCCTAATGGCCCAGGATCAAGCGCGATCCGCAACGCGTTCGCCGAGCAGGCCCGACGGACGGAACACCAGCACAATGATCAGCACGATGAACGCAAACACGTCCTGATAGTTACTGCCGAACACCCCTCCCGTCAGGTTGCCGATGTAGCCGGCGCCCAACTGTTCGATCAGCCCCAGGATCACGCCGCCGACCATCGCGCCGCCGAGATTGCCGATACCGCCGAGCACCGCCGCGGTAAAGGCCTTCAGGCCGGGGATGAAGCCCATGTAGAAGTGCGCGTTGCCGTATTCGGACGCGATCATCACGCCGGCCAGCGCCGCGAGTGCCGAGCCGATCATGAAGGTCGCCGAGATCACGAAGTTCGGGTTGACGCCCATCAGGCTGGCGTTGCCCGGATTCTCGGCGATCGCACGCATGGCGCGGCCGAGCTTGGTCTTGTGCACGAGCAGCAGCAGACCTGCCATCACGAGGAACGCCACCACGATGATCACGATTTCAGTCATCGAGATCACGGCGCCGGGCGTCGTGTCCGTGGCCTTGATCACGTTGAGCGGGTCGGTGGGCAGCAACTGCGGAAACGGCAGCGGGTTGCGCGACCAGATCATCATGGCCAGCGTCTGCAGCAGGATCGACACGCCGATGGCGGTGATCAGCGGCGCGAGACGCGGCGCTTTACGCAACGGCCGGTAGGCCACGCGCTCGATCGTGTAGCCGACCGCCGCGCACACAATGGCCGCGATGATCAGCGCGATGATGAGCGTCGGCACATTGCCGAGGCCGGGGAAGTGGTTCTGAAGCACGCCTATGGCTGAGAGCGCAACCATCGCGCCCACCATCAACACGTCGCCGTGAGCGAAGTTGATGATGCCCAAGATGCCGTAAACCATCGTATAGCCCAGTGCGATGATGGCGTAAACGCTGCCAAGCACCAGCCCGTTGAGGACCTGCTGGATGAAGATATCCATTTAATGCTCCTTAGCCCGTGCAACTGGATTCGCGTTCTTCATCAGCCGGTGGGCGGTGATGCGGTACGCCAATCTCAACGGCACTGCGGGTACTGATGTAAAAGACCGGTAAGGGTTATCCGCTGCCCGGTTCGTCTTATGACTGTGATGCAGTCGTGGACTCGCCGATGGCGGATGCAAAAACGGCACCGTTGGGTGGTTTCGGTGCCGTCAGGCTGAACGTCCCGTCATCGCATCTTCACGACGTCGAGAACCGCTTTCTTGCCGTCCTTGAAGTCGTAAAGCGTAATGGCGCTCTCTTTCAAATCACCCTTGTCGTCGAACGCGATGTGGCCGATTACCCCGTTGTAATCGGTCGACGGCATCGCAGCCAGCACCTTGGGCGCCTCGATCGAATTAGCGCGCTTCATTGCATCGACAATCACGTACACAGCGTCATACGTGAACGGCGCGTAAATCTGCACCGGCGTGTGGAAGCGGTCCACGTACTTCTTTTCGAAGTCCGCTCCTTTGTCCATTTTCGAAAGCGCAAGTCCTGCCTCCGAACAGACCAGGTTTTGCACGGCGGTTCCCGCCAGCTCACCCACCTTGTCGGTACACACACCGTCGCCGCCAAGGATTTTTGCCCCGATACCGAGCGCCGCCGCCTGTTTGGTAAACGGCCCGCCCGTTGCATCCATGCCGCCGAACATGATCACGTCCGGCTGAACACGCTTGATCTTTCCAAGGACGGCCTGAAACTCCGTAGCCCTGTCATTCGTGGCTTCACGCGCGACGATCTTCGCCCCGCTCGCCTGCACCGTCTTTGCGAACTCGTCGGCCAGTCCCTTGCCGTATACGGTCGAGTCGTCGACGATCGCGATGCGTTTCGCGCCAAGCACTTTCGTTGCGTAGTTGGCAAGCGCCGGCCCCTGCTGGGCGTCGGTCGCGACCACGCGATAAGTCGTCTTGAAACCTTGCTGCGTATACCCCGGGTTCGTCGACGACGGCGAGATCTGCACGATCCCCGCATCGCTATATATCTTGGACGCCGGAATCGAAACGCCCGAATTCAGGTGCCCAACCACGGCGACGACATGATCGTCGACGAATTTTTCAGCGACTGCCGTTCCCGTTTTCGGGTCCGCGGCGTCGTCCTGCGCGTCGAGCTCCAGCTGGATCTTGTGACCGTCGATGGTCAAGCCTTGTGTATTGATTTCCTCGACCGCCAGACGCGCGCCGTTTTCGTTGTCTTTACCAAGATGTGCAATGCCGCCCGTCAATGGGGCCGCATGACCGATTTTCACGACAATCGCCTCGCTAGCCGGTGCCGCCGCCATGGCAGCCGATGCACCCGCTCCCGCCTCGCTATCCTGTTTCTTGCCGCACGCGGTCAACATCGCAACCGCGGTCACGATGGACACGGTGTAAGCAAATTTGACTCGCATTAAGTAGGTCTCCCGCGCCTTGCAAAATCCATTGTTCGGGACCCGGAGGCCTTGAGAACGCGCGCATTGTAACTCCAATTATGCGACGGGCAATATTGTTGAAACGGTGGGGTTTTCCTGCATTGCAACCTTATTTTGAGAGAGAAATCCCCCGATAGGCGCAACCCGGTTGCGACTATTTTTCGTGCATCAGTTGCACCACCGTTGCGCCCAATGGCATCAAGTGTTGCAGCGATCTGGCCCGATCCCCGATTGCGCCGTGGTTCGCGTTAGGTATTACGTTTCCATTGATATCAAGATGAGCGCACCATTCTAGTGCGTCAAAAATCAAGGCAGCATGTTTGATAGGATTTAAACGGGGACATATCATCGAAAGATCAAATAAAAGCCAAATCACAATTCAAAAGAATTTGTGTGGGAGAACACTTAAAACGGCTTCTGGCGATGATCTGGCACTTTATTTCGGCGGACCGACGAATCCGCGGACGTAAAAAAAGCGCGCCCTTGGGCGCGCTTTTCTTTCAGAAACGTCGGCTGATTGTCAGGCAGGCAGACCCAGCCCGCGCGGCAGCGGAAACGCGATGTTCTCCTCGATGCCTTCGAGCGCACGCACGTTGCGCACGCCGAGCTCACGCAACCGGCCAATTACGGCCTGCGCCAGCACTTCCGGCGCTGAGGCGCCCGCCGTCACACCGATCCGGCGTTTGCCTTCGACCCACACCGGATCGATCTGATCCGGCGAGTCCACCATATAGGAAGGCACGCCAAGCTTTTCGGCCAGCTCGCGCAGCCGGTTCGAATTCGAACTATTCGGGCTGCCAACTACGATCACGACATCGCATTGCGGCGCCATGAACTTGACCGCGTCCTGACGGTTTTGCGTGGCGTAGCAGATATCCTGTTTCTTCGGTTCGCGGATCGCCGGATACTTTGCCTTCAAGGCAGCGATGATCTCGGCTGCGTCGTCGACCGACAGGGTGGTTTGCGTAACGAACGCGATCCGCTCGGGATCGGCCAGTTGCAAGGCCTGCACGTCTTCGATGTCTTCCACCAGGTGCATGCCTTCGCCCGCCTGCCCCATCGTGCCCTCGACTTCAGGGTGACCCTTGTGGCCGATCATCACGATGTCGAAGCCGTCCTGGCGCATCTTCGCGACTTCGATATGCACCTTGGTCACGAGCGGACAAGTGGCGTCGTACACCCGCAAGCCACGCGACTCGGCTTCCGAACGCACCGCTTTCGACACGCCGTGCGCGCTGAAAATGACCGTATTGCCGGCCGGCACTTCTTCCAGCTGCTCGATAAAGATTGCGCCCTTCTTGCGCAAATCCTCCACGACATAGGCGTTGTGGACGATTTCGTGGCGCACGTAAATCGGCGAGCCGTGCAGTTTGATGGCCCGCTCCACGATTTCAATGGCCCGATCGACGCCGGCGCAGAACCCACGCGGCTGCGCCAGCAGGATCTCAGTTTCGGCAAGAGTCGTATCCGTGATGCTCATGTTTACAGAATCCCGATGATTTTCACTTCAAACGCCAGCGCCTGGCCGGCAAGCGGATGGTTGAAATCGAACAACGCCGACGTCTCGCCAACTTCCTTCAGGACGCCCGCGTAGCGGCCGCCACCCGGCGCGTTGAATTCGACCAGGTCACCCGGCGAAAAATCCTCGCCGATCATGCTGTTTTCGCGCAGCGTGGCCAGCGAAACCCGTTGGATCAGCTCCGGATTGCGCGGACCGAACGCCTGACCCGGCGTTAGCTGAAAGGTCGAATGGTGGCCCACCTTCAAACCCAGCAAAATATCTTCCAACGGCGGCGCCAGTTGACCTGCGCCGAGCAGCAGCGTGGCCGGCTTGTCGGTAAACGTATTGATGACTTCGGCGCCATCGGCAAGGGAAAGCCGATAGTGAAGCGTCACGTGTGAACCGGGCTTCACTTCGGAAATGTCGATGATGCTCATGCAATGCTCGCTCAGTCGAAGCGCGCTGCACGCGTGCGCCGCGGGCGCAGTTGACGCCGCAGTTGACGCGTATGGCAACCCCTCGGGGTGCCGTGCGCAAAGCGTCTATTGTAAGCCACATAGCGGGCGGTGGCTTGGGTCCGTCGCGCGCATCGCGGCACGGCCGGGCACCGCGCACCGCGCACCGCCACAAACTGGAACTGGAGGATGCATATCGATATGGCCGACTATGCCTGCACGATAGATGAAACGACACTCGAAGCGGCTTTGCCGGCGCTTGTCGCGCCCGCCGCCGCACCCACCTCGGCGCCGCCGCCCGCCTGCGTCGCAGCGAACCACGCCGCGGTCAATCCCGGCGTCGGCACGGCCGACGCCGCCGTGAACGGAGGCCCATCCCCGGCCCGGGCGCTTGTACGCGGCAAATGGCGCAAAAACGATATGCCGCGCGAGCGGCTGATCGAGGAAGGGCCGGCTGTGCTGTCCGACGCCGAAATGATCGTGTTGGTGCTCGGCGCGGGGCTGCCGGGCCACGACGTGTTCGAAGTTGCGCGCGCCCTGCTCGACCGCTTCGGCTCGCTGCGAGCCATGCTCGATGCGACCTACTCGGACTTCGCCGGCCTGCGCGGCATTGGGCCTGCGAAAAAGGCCCAGTTGATTGCCATCATGGAAATGGCGCGGCGTTCGCTGGTCGATAAAATGCGTGGCCGATCGCTCATGAACTCGCCCGAAGCCGTGCAAGACTATCTGCGCCTGCGCATCGGCGGAAGTCCCAACGAAGTCTTCGTGTCGCTCTTTCTCGACGCCCGCCACCGGCTGATCCGCTGCGAGGAAAGCGCACGTGGCACGCTCACCCGCATGGCCGTTTATCCGCGGGAAATCGTGCGGCGAGCGCTGAGCCTGAATGCGGCCAGCCTGATCGTCGCGCATAATCACCCTTCCGGCGCCGTCCAGCCGAGCGCAAGCGACCGCCGGCTGACGCATACGCTGCGTGAAGCCCTTGCACTGATCGACGTGCAATTGATCGACCATCTGGTGATCGGCGCGGATTGCACATACTCCTTTGCCCGCGCCGGCTGGCCATGACGCGGCGCGAACCAGGGGTCCGGCAAGGTCGTGCAGAGTTCGATATCGCAAATAAGGTTTGATTTTGCGGCTTTTTTTCTGCTAGAATTCCGGTTTGCCTATTTCCAACCCCCTGTTCCGAAGCCACCAAGGCGTTCCGGAAAGGAAACGTGCCTCGAGTTTCAACAAACTCTCAAGCGCGGCTCCTTTCGGGAAACTTTCACGGCGTTCGAACTCAGAATTAGCGTATTAGGAGTGCTCTCATGGCACGCGTATGCCAAGTAACTGGGAAAGCGCCGATGAGCGGCAACAACGTTTCCCACGCGAACAACAAAACCAAGCGCCGGTTCCTGCCGAACCTGCAAAACCGCCGCATTTGGGTGGAAAGCGAAAACCGTTGGGTGCGTCTGCGCGTTTCGAACGCCGGTCTGCGCCTGATCGACAAGAACGGTATCGACGCTGTGCTCGCAGATCTGCGCGCACGCGGTGAAGCCTAAGGAGTAAATCATGGCGAAAGGCGCACGCGACAAGATCAAGCTGGAATCGACCGCAGGCACGGGTCACTTCTACACGACGACGAAGAACAAACGCAACATGCCGGAAAAGATGCTGATCAAGAAATTTGATCCGGTCGTCCGCAAGCACGTTGAGTACAAGGAAACCAAGATTAAATAAATCTTGGGTCCTGCCTGACGAAGGCAAAAAGATTTGCAAAAAAGCCTCGCATTCGTGCGAGGCTTTTTTGTTTTCAAAGTCCCGATATTGCGCTGACTAGCTCTCCGCTGCCCACCAGAACAGTCTTATCCCGTTCGGCCAGCTTTCCCTGATTCGTCGCGACGCGTATCCTTTCTCGTTTTAGCGGCATGCTCACATGCATGGCGTCATGGCAAAACGAAAGACGGAGATGCAGGCGATGGAATTCGATGTGGCGATTGTCGGTAGCGGTCTGGCAGGGTTGAGCGTCGCGCTCAACCTCGCGGAGACCCGGCGGGTTGCGGTGGTCGCCAAGCGATCGATGACCGAAGGTGCGAGCGATTGGGCGCAAGGCGGGATCGCCGCCGTACTGGATTCGGCGGACAGCATCGAAAACCACGTGCGCGACACGCTGATCGCCGGTGGCGGCCTGTGCGACGAGGCGGCGACACGCTTTATCGTCGAGCATGGGCGAGCTGCGATCGAATGGCTGATCGAGCAAGGCGTACCGTTCACCAAAGACGACGCCGCCGAACTCGGCTTTCATCTGACACGCGAAGGCGGCCATAGCCATCGCCGGATCATTCATGCCGCGGATGCAACGGGCCATGCAGTGGTCGCCACGCTCAGCGAACGTGTACGCCGCCATCCGAACATCACCCTGCTCGAAGATCACTATGCGATCGACCTGATCACGTCAGACCGTCTCGGCCTGCCAGGCCGCCGCTGCCACGGCTTGTATGCACTCGATCTGCAAAGCGGCCGCACCGTGACGATCGAAGCGCCGCATACCGTGCTCGCCACCGGCGGCGCCGGCAAGGTCTATCTGTACACCACCAACCCCGACACCGCGACAGGCGACGGTATCGCGATGGCCTGGCGCGCGGGCTGCCGCGTGTCGAACATGGAATTCATCCAGTTCCATCCGACCTGCCTGTTCCATCCTTATGCGAAGTCGTTCCTGATCTCGGAAGCAGTGCGCGGTGAAGGCGGCCTTCTGAAGCTGCCGGACGGCACGCGCTTCATGCCGAACCACGACGAACGCGCTGAACTCGCGCCGCGCGACATCGTCGCGCGCGCGATCGACTTCGAGATCAAGAAACGCGGCATCGACTGCGTCTATCTCGACATCAGCCATCAGCCGCCTCAATTCCTGCGCGAACACTTCCCGACGATTCTGGCCCGCTGCCTCGAATTCGGCATCGACATCACCAAAGAGCCGATCCCCGTCGTACCCGCCGCGCACTATACCTGCGGCGGCGTCGTAACGGACCTGGCAGGCCGGACCGATCTGGCGGGTCTCTACGCAGTCGGCGAGACGTCATGCACAGGCCTGCACGGCGCGAACCGGCTTGCCAGCAACTCCTTGCTCGAGTGTCTCGTGATCGGGCGCTCCGCAGCGCAGGCTATCGAAGAAGAAGGCTTCAGCGCCGCCGTCCATGCGCCGCTCCCGGATTGGGACGAAAGCCGCGTGTCCGATCCGGACGAAGAAGTCGTGGTTGCGCACAACTGGGATGAACTGCGCCGCCTGATGTGGAACTACGTCGGCATCGTGCGGACGGACAAGCGGCTCGCCCGAGCCAAACACCGGCTCGCCCTGCTCCGTGACGAGATTCACGAGTATTACGCGAATTTCAAGGTGAGCCGCGATTTGCTTGAACTGCGCAATCTGGTCGACGTGGCGTCGCTGATTGTCGAAGGCGCTCGCTCGCGGCGTGAAAGCCGCGGCTTGCATTTCAGCCGCGATTGGCCGGCTACATTGCCGAAGGCTTTGCCGACGGTGCTGTCGCCGGAACACGTGCGCAACCGTAACGTGTGATTTCCAGAAACGGAAATGGAAAGGCCATCGCCGGAGAACCGGCGATGGCCTTTCAACTGGTCGCGAAAGCTTAAGCCTGCCGCGCGCCGCTCAGACAACCCGCATCGAGTAATCCGTTGCGCGAACATCCTTGGTCAGCGCACCGATCGACACACGATCAACTCCGGTTTCAGCGATAGTCCGCACCGTCTCGAAGTTCACGCCGCCAGACACCTCCAGCACCGCTCGCCCCGCCGTAATACGCACCGCGTCGCGCATCGCATCGAACGAAAAGTTGTCCAGCAGGATGGATTGTGCGCGATGCGCCAGTGCAGTTTCCAATTGGACGAGCGTTTCGACTTCGATCTGGATCGACACGCCTGCATTTAGCGCGAGCGCGGCATCCATTGCCGCACCGACGCCGCCCGCTGCGGCAATGTGGTTTTCCTTGATCAGGATGCCATCGTACAAAGCGAGCCGCTGATTCGCTCCACCGCCCACGCGCACTGCGTATTTCTGCGCGAGCCGCAAACCCGGCAGTGTCTTACGCGTATCGAGGATGCGCGTTTGAGTGTGAGCAATTGCGTCGACATAGCGGCGCGTTGCGCTCGCCACACCCGACAGCAGTTGCAGGAAATTCAACGCATTGCGTTCCGCGGTCAACAGCGCGCGGACAGGACCGCGCAACTCGCACACCGGTGTATCCGCGGTCATCCGATCGCCCTCGCGATAACGCCACCGCACGTCGATACGCGGATCGACCTGGCGCATCACCCCGTTGAACCAGGGCACGCCACACAGCACGGCATCTTCGCGCACGATGATTCGTGCATCGCGCACGTCGTCTGCGGGGACAAGGCGGCCCGTCTGGTCGCCTGCGCCGACATCTTCCGCCAGCGCGTCGGCAACGTTGCGCGCCAACGCCGCATCAAATGCCGCGCCATACTGCTCATGGATCTCTGCGAACAGCGGCGACACCGCCTCGACCTGATTGCGCTCCACCGCCCCCATTACGCCGCTCCCACGTTCGAATACAGCTGTGCGTCGCGCGCCAGATCTCCGCTGGCTTGCACGCGCTTCTTGTGACGCGCCGCGAAGTCGAGCATTCGGTCGATCGGCAGGCGTGCGCGCTCGCCGATCTCCCGATCCACGAAGATTTCGTTGTGACCGCGTTCAAGCACCTCAGCCAGATTGGCGAGGCCGTTCATCGCCATCCATGGGCAATGCGCGCAGCTCTTGCAGGTCGCGCTGTTGCCGGCCGTGGGCGCGGCGATCAACGTCTTACCCGGCGCGGCAAGCTGCATCTTGTGCAGAATGCCGAGATCGGTCGCCACGATGAAATGCGTCGCATCGAGTTTTTGCGCGGCGTCGATCAACTGGGTTGTCGAACCCACCACATCCGCCTGCGCGACCACGTTAGCCGGCGACTCCGGATGCACCAGCACTTTCGCACCCGGATACTCGGCGCGCAGCAAATCGAGTTCGATGCCTTTGAATTCGTCGTGCACGAGACACGAGCCCTGCCACAGCAGCATGTCCGCGCCGGTCTTGCTCTGAATATAGCTGCCGAGGTGCCGATCCGGCGCCCAGATGATCTTTTCGCCGCGTGCGTGCAGATCGGCAACGATTTCCAGCCCGATCGACGACGTCACCATCCAGTCCGCACGCGCCTTGACGGCCGCGCTGGTGTTCGCGTACACGACCACCGTGCGATCCGGGTGCGCGTCACAGAAAGCCGAAAATTCATCGACCGGACAGCCGAGGTCGAGCGAACAGGTCGCGTCGAGATCGGGCATCAGAATGCGCTTGTCCGGACTCAGGATTTTCGCGGTCTCGCCCATGAAGCGCACGCCCGCCACCACCAGCGTTTGCGCGGCGTGATCGCGGCCGAAACGCGCCATTTCCAGCGAGTCGGCCACGCAACCGCCGGTTTCGTCGGCGAGTTCCTGCAGTTCCGCGTCGACGTAGTAGTGCGCGACAAGCACGGCTTTCTCGCGCTTGAGCAGTGCGCGGATGCGCTCTTTCAGCGCCACCTTCTGTTCCGCCGACGGCACGTCGGGCACCTTCGCCCACGCCTGCCCGATCCCGCAGGTCGTGCCCTGCGCCTGTGGCCGGTCATATTCGACGGTCCTGATCACCTGCTGATCCATGATCTCCTCTGCCTTCGCTCTGCCGCCGCGGACTGTCAATCGCGTGTCGTTGAAATTGCCGCGGCCCAAAAAGCAAAACCCCGCCAACGCGGGGTTTTGTGACGTAACGAAATTTTAATGGATTTCGCGCTCAGGCATACGATCAAGCATAACGGCGCAGACGCATCGCGAAGTCTTGCAGCGCTTTAATACCGCTCTGTTCCGCACGATGACACCAGTCTTGCAACTGAACCAGCAGTTGATCGCGCGACGCATTCGAGCGTTCCCACATCGCCGCCAGTTCGTTGCGCATGTCGATGTAGGTCTTCAGCTTCTGGCTGTTCGCGAAAATTTGCGGCAACTGGCGCTTCTGCGGCTCGTCGAGACCCGCTTCTTCCTTGTGGAACCAGCTACGCGCACCGCGCATTACCTGATACTTCTCGCGTGCGCCCACTTCCTTCAGATGCGCCAGCTCCTGGCGATATGCGCGCTTGAGCGCCTTGCCGTAACGTGCCATCACCTCATAGCGATTTGCCAGCACGGCCTGCAACGTGTCCTGATCGAGTACCAGCTTGCCAGTGGTAAGACGCGGCGTGGGCGCGATCTTCTTCACCTTGGCCAGACGGAACGCCGACATGATGCGGATGTACATCCAGCCAATGTCGAACTCGTACCATTTGTTCGACAGCTTGGCCGACGTCGCATACGTGTGGTGATTGTTGTGCAGCTCTTCACCGCCGATGATGATGCCCCACGGGAAGATGTTGGTGCTGGCATCCGACGAGTTGAAGTTGCGGTAGCCCCACCAGTGCGCGAGACCGTTCACCACGCCCGCCGCCCAGAACGGGATCCACACCATCTGCACGGCCCAGATGGTCAAGCCGACGACGCCGAACAGCGCGACGTTCAGCACCATCATCAGGCTCACACCGAGAATCGGGTACTTCGTGTAGACGTTGCGTTCGATCCAGTCATTCGGCGTGCCGTGACTGAATTTGCGCATCGTTTCTTCATTCTTGGCTTCGGAACGGTACAGTTCCGCGCCTTCGAGCAGCACCTTCCAGATGCCGCGCGTTTGCGGGCTGTGCGGATCTTCTTCCGTCTCGCACTTGGCGTGGTGCTTACGGTGAATCGCGGCCCATTGGCCGGTCAGCATGCCGGTGGTCATCCACAGCCAGAAGCGGAAAAAATGACTGGCGATCGGATGCAACTCCAGCGCGCGGTGCGCCTGGCAGCGATGCAGATAGACCGTCACGCCAATGATCGTGATGTGCGTCGCGACCAGCGTGTACAGCACAAGTTGCCACCACGAGAAGTGCAGCAGGCCGTGGGCAAGAAAATCGAGCAAGGAATTCAACAAGGCAATTTACCTGTGGAACAAGAGACGCCGGACACATGCAAAATGCGTGTGTCAAGAAAGTGAAAGCATACAGCGGGATTGGACGACATTCTACTTGAAGCGTTCCAAGTGTTTGTAACAAATAGGGATTTTTTGTGCGGTATCAACCGGATGGAACGCGCCGGTGGTCATTTTTCGGCCTGCCGGCGGGTTCGGAGCGCCCGTCAGAGGGCGTTGCCGGCTTGATTGGCCGCGGGAGCGGTCATTGTTACCGCTTGCGGCATCGCGTCGCCGACGTTGCCGACGATTCGCACCTCGCGATGCGCAAAAGGAATCGAGATGCCGTGCTCGGAGAACAAACGCCAGATGTTGCGATTGACGGCCGAGCGCACGCCCGATGTGCCGGTCGCCGCGTCTTCGATCCAGAAGCCCAGTTCGAGATTGATGCCGTCGGTGCCGAAACCAACCATATAGGGAGTCGGCGCCGGGTCCTGCAACACCCGCGTGACGCCCTGCGCGGCTTCGGCAAGCAGGGTCATTGCCTGCTCGACGTCCGACGTGTACGCGACTTGCACGGCCACCGTGGCGCGACCGCGCGTCAGATAGGACGACTGGTTCTGCACCACATCCGTAATCAGTTTTTCGTTCGGAATCAGCGTTTCGATGCCGTCCAGGCCGCGCACGACCGTATAACGCGTGCGGATCTGCGTAACCATGCCCTGGAGGCCGCTGACGTTGATCGTGTCGCCGATGCGCAGCGAACGATCGATCAGGATGATGAAGCCCGAGACGTAGTTACTGGCGATCTTCTGCAAGCCGAACCCGAGCCCCACACCCAGAGCGCCGCCGAACACGCCCAGCACCGTAATATCGATCCCGACCAGCGACAGGCTGATCAGCACCGCCGCCAGCACGAACGCCGCACGGCCGACCCGCGCCACAACCACCTTGAGGTTGGCGTCGAGGGTCGTCGAGCGAATCAGGCGGTCTTCAAACGCGGAGCCCAGCCACATCGCAACGATCATCGTCACGCAGACCCAGATCAGGCCCGTGATCAACGACAGCAACGTCAGGTGTGCATTGGCGACACGGAAATGCACGCTGCCCATCCAGGCGATCACGTCGTCCTGGATGCCCATCACGGTGAGCACCATGCCGACCCAGACGACCAGCGACACCACTTTCTCGACCAGGAACAGCCACGGATGGTTCGCGCCGTCTTGACTGAAGACCCGCCGCGCGAAGAAAAACACGATGTAAATCAGGCCGATACCGAACAGCGGCACCAGCGCCAGATCGAGCAGCGCGGTGTGCATGAACTGGCCGGTGATCGCCTGCGCAAGCCACACGAGTGCCGCGCCGATCAGCGGAAAGAACGCGCGGTTCAGGCTTTCCGCGCCGAAGCGCAGAGTCTGGTATCGCGTCTGGCGCCGCAGATCGAGCGTGCGACGCAACAGCCGTGCGAGCAGCCACGCGACGGCGAGCGTTCCCAGCAGCACGCCGACCTGCCACAGCATCACCGGCTGGCCGAAGTCGCGCGCGAGGTCGCCGAACATGTGAGGAAAAAGACGGTTTTGCATGATGTCGCCGAAATCGCCGGCGCGGCGGGTTCAGGAAAGAAACCCGGTCGCGTCGGCAAAAAACACGATGCGTTTAGCTCTGACGTTCCAGCACGGCTGCGAAGAAGCCGTCAGTGGCGTGGCGGTGCGGCCACAACGACAAGTAGTCGCCCATTTCCAGGTCGATGCGCTGCTCGGCGAGCACGTCGCGTGCCGGCACCAAGACGAAGTCCGGATGGTCGGCGAGGAACTGCTGCACGACGGCCTCGTTTTCCGCTTCCAGAATCGAGCAGGTCGCGTAGACGAGACGGCCGCCCTTCTTCACCAGACGCGACGCGCTGGCCAGAATCGACGCCTGCTTCGGCGCCAGTTCGGCGACCGATTCCGGCGACTGACGCCACTTCAGGTCCGGATTGCGGCGCAGCGTGCCCAGGCCGCTGCATGGCGCGTCCACCAGCACGCGGTCGATCTTGCCGGCCAGACGCTTGATCTTCGCATCGTGTTCGCTGTCGATCAGCACCGGATTCACGTTCGACAGCCCGCTGCGCGCGAGACGCGGCTTGAGCTTGGCCAACCGCCGCTCGGAGATGTCGAAGGCGTACAGACGCCCGGTGGAGCGCATCGCCGCGCCCAGCGCGAGCGTCTTGCCGCCCGCGCCCGCGCAGAAGTCCACGACCATTTCGCCGCGCTTGGGCGCGACCAGCGAACACAGCAACTGGCTGCCCTCGTCCTGAACTTCGACCCAGCCGTGCTGAAACGCGTCCAGCTTGGTGAGCGGCGGCTTGCCGACCACCCGCACGCCGAACGGCGCGAAAGGCGTCGCGCCGGCCTCGATGCCCGCCTTCGACAGTGCGGTCAGCACGTCGTCGCGGCTTGCCTTGATCGGGTTCGCGCGCAGGTCCAGCGGCGCCGGATAGTTCAGCGCTGCGGCCAGCTGCGCCAGTTCGTCGGCTTCAAAGCGCTTGTTCAGCGACTGGCAAATCCAGTCGGGCAGGTTCAGGCGAATCCGCAGCGGCAGGCTCGCCGGATCGATCGTCGCGACATGGTCGAGCCACTTCGACTCGGTTTCCGACACAAACGGCTTGAGCGCGCTGCGCCCCGCGGTCTGCATCAATCCCAGCAAGGCCATGCGGCGGGCCGGGCTGCCCGCCCCGCCTTCCGCCAGATGGGCGAATTCCATCCGGCGGCGCAGCACCGCGAAGACCGCCTCGGCGATCACGCCGCGCTCACCGTGCCCGAGCTTCGGGTGCGCGCGGAAAAAGCGGCTCGTCGTGGCGTCGGCCGGGCCGTTCAGCTTCAGGACTTCAGCCAGCAAAGTCTCGGTTTGTCCAATCAGAAAACCATGCAATCTCATGCGCCCTCTCCGGCGGTGTGACCGGCAAAGAGCCATTGCGGCTCCGGCGGCGTAAGCGTGACACGCAAGCCGTCGAGAGCAAGACGCCCTTCGACGAACCAGCGCACCGCGCGTGGATAGATAATGTGTTCGGTTGCCAGCACGCGCCCGGCGAGCGTGGCGGGGGTGTCGCCGGCCTCGACAGGCACGGCCGCCTGCACGACGATCGGCCCGTGATCCAGCTGCGACGTGACAAAATGCACCGACGCGCCGTGCAGACGCACGCCGGCATCAAGTGCCTGTTGGTGGGTTTTAAGGCCCGGAAAGCTCGGCAGCAGCGACGGATGCACGTTCAGCATGCGTCCGGCGTAGTGATCGACGAAACCGGCCGTAAGCACCCGCATGAAGCCGGCAAGCACGACGAGATCAGGCGCAAAGCTGTCGATTTCTCGCGCCAGCGCGGCGTCGAAGCTGTCGCGATCGGGATACTGGCGGTGGTCGACCACCGCCGTGGCAATGCCATGCGACGCCGCGAACGCGAGGCCCGCAGCGTCGGGACGGTTGGCAATCACGGCGGCGACTTGCGCCGCCCAGCCCTCGTCCGCGCAGGCGCGAACGATCGCTTCCATGTTGCTTCCCCGTCCGGAAATCAGGATGACGAGTTTTTTCATCCGCGGATTTTATCATTCGGGGGACACTGAAACGGCGACGCGCCGCCGTCTCGTGCGCCGAGCGTTTATAATCGTTTGTTTTGCGGCACCTCGGCCGCCCTACCTCAAACCCGCTATCGTGAGAGTCTTCCGCGGTCTTCCCAATGCCGAAAGCCGTGCGCCCTGCGCACTGACCATCGGCAACTTCGACGGTGTCCACCGCGGCCATCAGGCTTTGCTCGCCCATGTCCGGGCCGCAGCCGATGCACGCGGCCTGCCCGTCTGCGTGATGACCTTCGAGCCGCACCCGCGCGAGTTCTTCAACCCCGCCGGCGCGCCGCCGCGAATCGCCATGCTGCGCGACAAGCTCGAGGCGCTGCGCACCAACGGGGTCGACCGGGTCGTGGTCGAGCATTTCAATCACACCTTCGCGAGCCAGTCGCCGGATACGTTTGTCGAACGGATCATCGTCAACGGGCTGCATGCGCGCTGGGTGATGATCGGCGACGACTTCCGCTACGGCGCGAAGCGTGCAGGCGATTTCGCCTCGCTCAAGGCCGCGGGTCAGCAGTACGGTTTCGAAGTCGAGCAGATGGCAACCGTGGCGGACCCGTCCGGCGCGCGCATTTCCAGCTCGGGTGTGCGGGCGGCGCTGGTCGCGGGCGATCTCGACTCCGCGCGCGCCGCGTTGGGCCGCGATTACCTGATCAGCGGCCATGTCGTGCATGGCATGAAGCTCGGCCGGGACCTCGGTTTCCCCACGCTCAATCTGCCGATCGCGCATAAGCGCCCGGCGCTTGCCGGCATTTTCATCGTGCGTGTGCATGGCGTGGCGGACGTTCCGCTGCCCGGCGTCGCCAGCCTCGGCCTGCGCCCCACCGTCGACGATTCCGGCCGCGTGCTGCTCGAAGTGCACCTGCTCGACTGGCACGGCGACGCGTATGGCAAACTCGTGCGCGTCGAATTCCTCAAGAAGCTGCGCGACGAGGAAAAATACGTCGATCTCGAAACGCTGACCGCCGCCATCGCGCGCGACGTCGCCAATGCGCGCGCGTGGTTCGCGGCCGTCGGCGCCGGCACGCCGGGCAGCCGTTCCACCGGTTTCGCCACCTCGGCCACCGACCGAATTAGATAGCCGCCGCGGTACATGCAAGCGCGCCAAGTGCTGCATGTACCCACAGCTGCGCGCATCGAAGGGCGTCCGTGGATCACGCGACATGCCTGCCGGGCGCGCCCAACGCCCTGCGCTTAATGCGCGTACCGCAGCCTCGCTGCGCTTAGAAAGAATTCACCGCGACCTCATCATGAGCAACAAGAAAGCCGATTCGAAACCGCAGTCCCGCTACCCGGTCAACCTGCTCGACACGCCGTTCCCGATGCGTGGCGACCTGCCCAAGCGCGAGCCGCAATGGGTCAAGGACTGGCAGGAACGCAAGGTCTACGAGACGATCCGCGCGGCCAGCAAAGGCCGCAAGAAGTTCATCCTGCACGACGGCCCGCCGTATGCGAACGGCGACATCCACCTCGGCCACGCGGTCAACAAGATCCTCAAGGACATGATCGTCAAGGCGCGCAATCTGGCGGGCTTCGACGCGGTCTACGTGCCGGGTTGGGATTGCCACGGCATGCCGATCGAAATCCAGATCGAAAAGCAGTTCGGCAAGTCGCTGCCGGCCGCCGAAGTGATGCAGAAGGCGCGCGCCTACGCGACCGAGCAGATCGAGAAGCAGAAGGTCGGCTTCCGCCGTCTGGGCGTGCTCGGCGACTGGGACAACCCGTACAAGACAATGAACTTCACGAACGAGGCCGGCGAGATCCGCGCGCTCGCGAAGATCATGGAAAAGGGCTATGTATATCGCGGCCTGAAGCCGGTCAACTGGTGTTTCGACTGCGGCTCGGCGCTGGCCGAAGCGGAAGTCGAATACGCGGACAAGACCGATCCGACGATCGATGTGCTGTTCAGCTTCGCGGAGCCGGAAAAGACCGCGCAGGCGTTCGGCCTGAAGGCACTGCCGCGCAACGAGGGCGGCATCGTGATCTGGACCACCACACCGTGGACCATCCCCGCCAACCAGGCGCTGAACCTGCATCCGGAAATCGTCTACGCGCTGGTCGACACGCCGCGCGGCTTGCTGATCCTGGCAGAAGAGCGTGTCGAAGCGTGCCTGAAACAGTACGAACTGGAAGGGTCGATCATCGCGACCACGCCGGGCGCGAAACTCGTCAACCTGCGCTTCAACCATCCGCTCTCCTCCGCTCATCCGAGCTACAAGCGCACGGCGCCGGTCTATCTCGGCGACTACGTGACGACCGAATCGGGTACGGGCGTCGTCCACTCGTCACCGGCCTACGGCGTGGAAGACTTCGTGTCCTGCAAGGCGCGCGGCATGGCGGATTCCGACATCATCAACCCGGTGATGGGCGACGGCCGTTACATCGAATCGCTCGCGCTGTTCGGCGGCCTGTCGATCTGGGCGGCCAATCCGCAGATCGTCGAAGCCCTGCAGGCAGCCGGCTCGCTGCTGCGCACCGAGCACTATCGGCACAGCTACATGCACTGCTGGCGCCACAAGACGCCGATCATCTACCGCGCGACCTCGCAATGGTTCGCCGGCATGGACGTGAAGCCGAACGACTCCGCCAGGACGCTGCGCGAAACCGCGCTCGAAGGCATCGAGAACACGGCCTTCTATCCGTCGTGGGGCAAGCAGCGCCTGTTCAGCATGATCGCCAACCGCCCGGACTGGACGCTGTCGCGTCAACGTCAATGGGGCGTGCCGATGGCGTTCTTCGTGCATAAGGAAACCGGCGATCTGCATCCGCGCACGCTGGAACTGCTCGAGGAAGTCGCGCAACGCGTCGAGAAGGCCGGCATCGAAGCCTGGCAAACGCTCGACCCGCGTGAGCTGCTCGGCGACGACGCCAACATGTACGAAAAGAACCGCGACACGCTCGACGTCTGGTTCGATTCGGGCACCACGCACTGGCACGTGCTGCGCGGCTCGCACAAAGACGAACTGCAATTCCCGGCCGACCTGTATCTGGAAGGCTCGGACCAGCACCGCGGCTGGTTCCACTCGTCGCTTCTGACCGCGTCGATGCTCGACGGCCGTCCGCCCTACAACGCGCTGCTCACGCACGGCTTCACCGTCGACGGCGAAGGCCGCAAGATGAGCAAGTCGCTCGGCAACGGTATCGATCCGCATGAGGTGGCCAATCGCCTCGGCGCGGAAATCATTCGTCTGTGGATCGCGTCGACCGATTACTCGGGCGAACTGGCGATCTCGGAAGAAATCCTGAAGCGCGTGACGGAAGGCTATCGCCGCATCCGCAACACGCTGCGCTTCCTGCTCGCCAACCTGTCGGACTTCGACTTCGCGCAACACGCGCGCCCGGTCGAAGACTGGCTCGAGATCGACCGCTACGCGGTGGCGCTGTCGGCGAATCTGCAGAACGACATCCTCTCGCACTACGACAAGTACGAGTTCCACCCGGTGGTCGCGAAGCTGCAGACGTTCTGCTCGGAAGACCTGGGCGGCTTCTATCTGGATGTGCTGAAAGACCGTCTGTACACCACGGCGGCCGACTCGGTCGCGCGCCGCTCGGCTCAGACCGCGCTGTATCACATTGCACACGGCCTGCTGCGCCAGATGGCGCCCTTCCTGTCGTTCACCGCCGAAGAAGCGTGGAAGATCTTCCAGCCGAACAGCGAAACGATCTTTACCGAGACCTATCACGCCTTCCCGGCGGTACCGGAAGCCGGCGCCCTGCTCGACAAATGGACGCTGCTGCGCGCCGCGCGCAGCGACGTCACCAAGGCGCTGGAAGAAGCACGCGTCGCGAACCTGATCGGTTCGTCGCTGCAGGCGGAAGTCGAAATCCGCGCGAGCGGCGCGCGTTACGACGCGCTCACGAGCCTCGGCGACGACCTGAAGTTCGTGCTGATCACGTCGGCGGCGAACGTCGTGAAGGTCGACAGCGAAGCAGAAGAAGGCGTCGACGTGATTGCGTCGAAGTATCTGAAGTGCGAGCGCTGCTGGCACTATCGTGCGGACGTCGGCGCCAACGCCGAGCACCCCAACCTGTGCGGCCGCTGCTTCAGCAATCTGTTCGGCAACGGCGAAACACGGAGCGCGGCATAATGGCGAAAACCATGTCGAAAACGTCGGCCGGCAACGGTTCGCTGGCGCCCTGGCTCGGCGTCGCGCTGATTGTGATCCTGTTCGATCAGCTGACGAAAATCGCGGTCCAGAAGGTGTTTGCCTACGGTGTTCCGCATGAGGTCGCGCCGTTTTTCAACCTGATCCTCGTGTACAACCGTGGCGCCGCCTTCAGCTTCCTCGCGATGGCGGGCGGCTGGCAGCGCTGGGCGTTCACGGCGCTCGGCGTGGTCGCGGCGCTAGTGATCTGCTATCTGCTCAAGCGCCACGGCGGGCAAAAGATGTTCTGCACGGCGCTCGCGCTGATTCTGGGCGGCGCGCTCGGCAACGTGATCGACCGGCTCGCGTACGGCCATGTGATCGACTTTCTCGATTTCCACGTGCGCGCGTGGCACTGGCCGGCGTTCAATCTTGCTGACAGCGCGATCACGATTGGCGCGATCCTGCTCGTGCTCGACGAGTTGCGGCGCGTGCGCGGCTCGCGCTAACGAGTATAGGTAGACCACGCTTTGTCGGAGGCTTTCGTTGGCAACCGCAGAACTCGCAGGAAAACACCTCGTCCTCGGCATGACGGGCGGCATTGCCTGCTACAAGATCGCCGAACTCACGCGTCTGTTGACCAAGGCCGGCGCGACCGTCCAGGTCGTCATGACCGAAGCGGCCACCCAGTTCATCACCCCCGTCACGATGCAGGCGCTGTCCGGCCGGCCGGTCTACACGAGCCAGTGGGACGCTCGCGTGCCGAACAACATGGCGCACATCGATCTGTCGCGTGAAGCCGACGCGATCGTGATTGCGCCCGCCTCTACCGACTTCCTCGCCAAACTGGCGCACGGCATGGCCGACGATCTGCTCTCGACCCTATGCGTCGCGCGCGATTGCCCGCTGCTCGTGGTGCCGGCGATGAACCGGCAGATGTGGCAAAACCCGGCCACCCAGCGCAACGTCACGCAGTTGCGTGCGGACGGCATCGACGTGCTCGGCCCCGATTCGGGTCCGCAAGCGTGCGGCGAAGTCGGCGACGGGCGCATGCTCGAAGCGGCCGCGACTTACGAAGCAATCGCGTCATTCTTCTCACCGAAGATCCTGTCTGGCCGTCGCGTGTTGCTGACCGCCGGCCCGACTTTCGAGCCGCTCGACCCGGTGCGCGGCATCACCAACCGGTCGAGCGGCAAAATGGGCTTTGCGTTGGCGCGCGCCGCGCAACAGGCGGGCGCCGAGGTGCATCTGGTCGCCGGCCCGGTCGCGCTGGAAACGCCCTGGGGCGTGTTCCGCGAAGACGTGCAAACCGCGCAGCAAATGCACGACGCGGTAATGCGCTCGGTCGCCGACGCCGACATCTTCATCGGCGTGGCCGCGGTGGCCGACTGGCGCGCCGATCACGCCAGCGAACAGAAGATCAAGAAGACCGCCGACCGCGCACTGCCCACCTTCACGTTCGTCGAGAATCCGGACATTCTGGCTGCGGTGGCGAAGCGGCCGCATCCGCCATTCACCGTTGGGTTCGCGGCCGAAAGCGGCGATCTCGAAGTTCATGGCGAAGAAAAACGCGTGCGCAAAAACGTGCCGCTTCTGATCGGCAATCTCGGCCCGCTGACCTTTGGCCTCGACGACAACGAAGTGATCCTTTTTGAAGCAGCCGGTGCCACCAGGCTGCCGCGCGCCGACAAGCAGACGCTCGCGCGCGCCTTGATCGCAGAAATTGCGAAGCGTCTGCCCGACACAAGTCTGATCCGCTGAAGCCGCACGAGGCGGCGCATGCTGAACGCGCCGCCGGCCGCTCTGGCGTACCGAATCATCTGGAGCAGTATCGCCATGACGCTACTTTCCGTGCTCGATCAAACGCCCGTGATCGACGGGTACTCGGTGGCGGACGCAATCGCCGCCACCGTCGAACTCGCGCAACTTGCCGACGACCTCGGCTATACGCGCTACTGGTGCGCCGAACACCACGGCCTGCGCGGTGTCTCGAACCCCTGCCCCGAGGTGATGCTCGCACGCCTCGGCAGCGTGACCCAGCGCATTCGCCTCGGCTCAGGTGGCGTGATGCTGCCGTACTACAGCCCCTTCAAGGTCGCCGAGCAATTCATGATGCTCGAGGCACTGTTTCCAAACCGTATCGATCTGGGCGTGGGACGCGCGCCGGGCGGCGACATGCGGACCGCGCAGGCGGTCGCCGCCGGCGCCTACAATCGTGGCGAAATTTTTCCGCAACAGGTGAGCGATCTGATCGGCCTGATGCACGGCACGCTGCCCGAGGATCACCTGGCGCATGGCGTGCTGCTTCAACCGCAAATCGCTACACGTCCCCAATTGTGGATGCTCGGGTCGAGTGAATTCGGCGGCCTGCTGGCGGCGCAACTCGGCATCCGTTTCGCATTTGCCCATTTCATCAATGCGCATTTCGGGCAGCAGGTGGCGCTGGCTTATCGTGAACGCTTCAAAGCCAGCCCGGAAACAGAGCAGCCCTATCTGGCCGCCTCGGTGTTCGTGATTTGCGCCGACACCGAACACGAAGCCGCCGACCTGGAAAAGGCGGTCGACCTGCGCCGCGTGCAGATGGCCCTTGGCCTGAATGCGCCGATTCCGACCGTCGAACAGGGCGTCGCGCAGGAATACGGCGTACGCGAGCAACTGGTGATCGACCGCGAGAAGCCACGCAGCATCATCGGCACGCCAGAAACTGTCACTGAACGGCTGCATGCCTTGCAGGAGCAGTTCCAGGCCGACGAATTGATCGTCCTCACCGTAGCGGGCAGCTATCGCGCCCGGCTGCGCTCCTATGAACTTCTCGCCGACGCGTTCCAACTCGGGCGCCCGACCTCCACTCCCTAACCCTTCGAACCTGCATGAAACTCGACCTGAAGATTCTCGATGCGCGCATGCGCGAACAACTCCCGGCCTACGCAACCACCGGCAGCGCAGGGCTCGACCTGCGCGCCTGCCTCGACGAACCACTGACGCTGAAACCCGGCGAAACCGCACTGGTGCCGACGGGTCTGGCGATTCACGTCGGCGATCCGGGTTATGCGGCGTTGATTCTGCCGCGTTCGGGTCTGGGCCATAAGCATGGCATCGTGCTGGGTAATCTGGTCGGGCTGATCGATTCAGATTATCAAGGTCAGCTGATGATCTCGACGTGGAATCGCGGCGAAACCACGTTCGTGCTGAATCCGATGGAACGTCTCGCACAACTGGTGATCGTGCCGGTGGTGCAAGCCGAGTTCAATATCGTCGACGATTTCGAAACCAGCGAGCGTGGTGCGGGTGGGTTCGGCAGCACCGGCAAGCACTAAGCGCTATCGATAAGCATTGCCTGCTTCCGGCAGGCGCTTCACACAAAGCAAAAAGCAGAACGGCGCGGGGTTCAACCCGCGCCGTTCTGCTTTCAGATGAGACTGAAACGCTTACTCGACCGACTTACTCCGCCGGCTTACTCCACCTCAACCGCTTCCGGATTCGGATTGCGCGGCGCCGGATGTTCGTCGAAGGTCAACTGCACCTTGTCTTCCGCATCCACGTCGACCGTCACGCGGCCGCCGTTCATCAGCTTGCCGAACAGCAGCTCGTCGGCCAGCGCACGACGGATCGTGTCCTGGATCAAGCGCTGCATCGGCCGCGCGCCCATCAACGGATCGAAACCGTGCTTGGCGAGATGCTTGCGCAGCGCGTCGGTGAAGAGCGCATCGACCTTCTTCTCATGCAACTGATCTTCCAGTTGCATCAGGAACTTGTCGACCACGCGCATGATGATTTCTTCATCGAGCGAGCGGAAGCTGATCGTTGCGTCCAGACGGTTACGGAACTCCGGCGTGAACATGCGCTTGATGTCGACCATTTCGTCGCCGGTCTCCCGGCGATTCGTGAAGCCGATCACCGACTTGCCCATGGCCTCGGCGCCCGCGTTCGTCGTCATGATGATGATGACGTTGCGGAAATCCGCCTTGCGGCCGTTGTTGTCCGTCAGCGTGCCATGGTCCATCACCTGCAGCAGCACGTTGTAGATGTCCGGATGCGCCTTCTCGATTTCGTCGAGCAGCAGCACGCAATGCGGCTTCTTCGTGACGGCTTCGGTCAACAGACCGCCCTGGTCGAAACCGACATAGCCCGGCGGCGCGCCGATCAGACGGCTGACCGCATGACGCTCCATGTATTCCGACATATCGAAGCGGATCAACTCGATCCCCAGCGTGAACGCCAGTTGCTTCGCCACTTCCGTCTTGCCGACGCCCGTGGGGCCGGAGAACAGGAACGCGCCGATCGGCTTGTCCAGCTTGCCGAGGCCCGCACGCGCCATCTTGATCGCGGCCGACAGCGCGTCGATGGCCGGGTCTTGCCCGAACACCACGCTCTTCAGATCGCGATCCAGCGTTTGCAGCTTGCTGCGATCGTCTTGCGACACGCTTTGCGGCGGGACGCGGGCAATCTTCGAGATGATTTCCTCTATCTCGTTCTTGCCGATCGTCTTCTTCTGCTTCGACTTCGGCAGGATGCGTTGCGCCGCGCCGGCTTCGTCGATCACGTCGATTGCCTTGTCCGGCAAATGACGATCCGTGATGAAGCGCGCCGACAATTCAGCCGCCGCCGACAGCGCACCCGACGAGTACTTCACGCCGTGATGTTCTTCGAAGCGCGACTTCAGGCCGCGCAGGATCGCCACCGTTTGTTCGACGGTCGGCTCGGTCACGTCGACCTTCTGGAAACGGCGCGACAAAGCCGCGTCTTTTTCGAAGATGCCGCGATATTCCGTGAACGTGGTCGCGCCGATGCACTTGAGCGTGCCCGACGACAACGCCGGCTTCAGCAGATTCGATGCGTCCAGCGTGCCGCCCGACGCGGCGCCCGCGCCGATCAGCGTATGAATTTCGTCGATGAACAGGATTGCGTGCGGACGTTCCTTCAATTCCTTGAGAACCGTCTTCAGGCGTTGTTCGAAGTCGCCGCGATACTTGGTGCCGGCGAGCAGCGCGCCCATATCCAGCGAGTACACCTGCGCATCGGCCAGAATATCCGGCACTTCGCCGCGCGTAATGCGCCAGGCGAGCCCTTCGGCGATCGCGGTCTTGCCGACACCGGCCTCACCGACCAGCAGCGGATTGTTCTTGCGGCGACGGCATAGCACCTGGACCACGCGCTCGACTTCCGACTCGCGCCCGATCAGCGGATCGATGCGGCCGTCTTTCGCCATCTGGTTCAGGTTCTGCGTGAACTGGGCGAGCGGCGTTTCTTTCTGCGCGGCGGCTTCGTCGGACTCTGCATTCGCGTCGCTCGCTTTCGCGGCGTCCGTGCTGCTGGTCTTGGCAATGCCATGCGAGATGAAATTCACCACATCCAGACGCGTCACGCCCTGCTGCTGCAGATAGTACACCGCGTGCGAATCCTTCTCGCCGAAGATCGCCACCAGCACATTCGCGCCGGTCACTTCCTTCTTGCCGTTCGAGGTGGATTGCACATGCATGATCGCGCGCTGGATCACACGCTGGAAACCCAGCGTGGGCTGCGTGTCGACGTCGTCCGTGCCAGGCACGGTCGGCGTATTGTCATGAATGAAGTTGCGCAGGTTCTGGCGCAGATCCTCGATATTGGCCGCGCATGCACGCAACACCTCCGCCGCTGTTGGATTGTCCAACAGTGCCAGCAAAAGATGTTCGACCGTGATGAACTCGTGCCTTGCCTGGCGTGCTTCCATGAACGCCATGTGCAGGCTGACTTCCAGTTCCTGGGCAATCATGCTTCCTCCATCACACACTGCAGCGGATGCCCGGCCTGCCGTGCGTGGGTAACGACTTGCTCGACTTTGGTCGACGCGATGTCCCGCGTATAGACCCCACAAACTCCCCTGCCCTCGCGATGCACCTTCAACATGACCTGTGTTGCGGTTTCACGATCTTTATTGAAATATTCCTGCACGATCATCACGACAAATTCCATTGGCGTGAAGTCGTCATTCAGCAGCACTACCTTGTACATGGAAGGCGGCTTCAGCTTCTTTTCCTGCCGCTCCAGTACGGTGCCGTCCTGCTTGTCCGGGATAATCGCCATACACCCATTCTAAACAACTAGGACAGGCCCGCAATCCTGTCAAAACCCGGCCGACCGGCCGGTGAGCCCGTTCGCTCCCGCCTGGTGGGTGATTACCCCCAGAGCGGTGCGTCATTCGACGAGCCGATTGCGGAGCCGGCCCCTATCCTGTGATGCGTCGCAGGCGTGCTGCGCCGCAGTCGGATCGAGTATCGCACAACCTGCCGGCGCTGGCTGACGGCACGCGCACGGCCAGCGGACGGTGCGCGACCCGCAGAACAGCATGTGAGTCGATTATGCGACTTTTCAAGACAGCCCGCTTGGGCAACCGCACATAAGAAAACAAAAGCGGGAAAAACCCTGGAAAACACCTGTTTGCAACGCGACAACGACGTCTCAAAATTTTCTTGACACTCGAATAAAGAGCCTCAACAATCAAGCTGGCACTTTTTTCACTGCGCCATAAATCGAAAAAATGCCGATGGTGAGCTTGTGAGGAGGGAGCGGCTGCATCGCGCGGTCGTCGAGCTTTTCGAGGGCTCGTGGTAGTGACATGAGTTACAGGGGAAGTTGGAATGGCAACTGGTACGGTCAAATGGTTCAATGACGCAAAAGGTTTCGGATTCATCACGCCTGACGAAGGTGGTGAGGATCTGTTTGCACACTTCTCGGCCATCCAGATGAATGGGTTCAAGACCCTCAAGGAAGGTCAAAAAGTAACCTTCGAGGTCGTGCAAGGCCCGAAAGGCAAACAGGCATCGAACATCCAGGCACCTGCCTGACATTGTTCGTTACCCGTCCTTTGAAACCCGGCTTCATGCCGGGTTTCTTTTATTGGGCGGCACGTTCTAATTTGCGGCGAATCACGACCGCGGCCTGAGTCGTCAGTCGTCGGCAGCGCGAATGCCCAAATAGCGGACACCCGCTTCCCTTTCCGAATGCTTTCGGCGCTCACCCGCTGCCTGCCATAAGAAAAAACCCCGGCCGCCTCACGGCGCCGGGGTTTTGATTTCGAGCCGACGAAGCCGGCGCGAATCGCTTACATGTTTTCGATCAACACCTGACCGAAGCCCGAACAGGACACTTGCGTCGCGCCTTCCATCAAGCGCGCGAAGTCATACGTGACCCGCTTCTGCAGAATCGACTTTTCCATCGACTTGATGATCAGGTCGGCCGCTTCAGTCCAGCCCATGTGACGCAGCATCATTTCAGCCGAGAGAATTTCCGAACCCGGGTTGACGTAGTCTTTGCCGGCGTACTTCGGCGCCGTGCCGTGCGTGGCTTCGAACATCGCGACCGAATCCGACAGGTTCGCGCCCGGCGCGATCCCGATACCGCCGACCTGCGCGGCCAACGCGTCTGAAACGTAGTCGCCGTTCAGGTTCAGCGTGGCGATCACGTCATATTCCGCCGGGCGCAGCAGGATCTGCTGCAGGAACGCGTCGGCGATCACGTCTTTCACCACGATGTCGCCGCCCGTTTTCGGGTTCTTGATCTTCATCCACGGTCCGCCGTCGATCAGCTCCGCGGCGAATTCCTTCTGCGCCAGCGCATAACCGTAGTCGCGGAACGCGCCTTCCGTGAACTTCATGATGTTGCCCTTGTGCACCAGCGTGACCGAGCGGCGATCGTTGTCGATCGCATACTGGATGGCCTTGCGCACCAGACGCTCCGTGCCTTCGCGCGACACCGGCTTGATACCGATGCCCGACGTTTCGGGGAATCGGATCTTCTTCACACCCATTTCCTCGCGCAGGAACTTGATGACCTTCTTGGCCTGTTCCGACTCAGCCGGCCACTCGATGCCGGCGTAGATGTCTTCCGAGTTCTCGCGGAAGATCACCATATTGGTCTTTTCCGGCTCGCGCACCGGCGAAGGCACGCCTTTGAAATACTGCACCGGCCGCAGGCAGACATACAGGTCGAGTTCCTGGCGCAGCGCGACGTTCAGCGAACGGATACCGCCGCCAACCGGCGTGGTGAGCGGCCCCTTGATCGAGACGACGTATTCCTTCAGCACCTGCAGCGTTTCTTCCGGCAGCCATACGTCCGGGCCGTACACCTTGGTCGACTTCTCGCCGGCGTAGATTTCCATCCAGTGGATTTTCTTCTTGCCCGCATAAGCTTTTTCCACTGCGGCATCCACCACTTTCAACATCACCGGCGTGATGTCGAAGCCCGTTCCGTCGCCTTCGATATACGGAATGATCGGCTGGTCGGAAACGTTGAGCGAGAAATCCGCGTTGACAGTGATCTTGTCACCGCCGGTCGGAACCTTGATGTGCTGATACGGCATGATCGGACTCCAGTGAAGGCTGTGCTGAAAGCTGATGGGAGACTGCGAAAACCGGGTGCTCCTCGCTACGCAATGCCGGACGCCTGCGAGCGGCCTGGTCGCCTATTCTAGCCCACGCCGACGCAGCCACGAGGCCGTAGCGGCTCGGGGTTTTCCAACATTGTCTAAAATCAAAACCGGTAAGCCGTTTAGTCTTATGTCTTATATAAGACAGAGGACGTGCAGCGGCCCATTATGCATTACTATTGCGCCATTTACTACCGGGTCGGCGCCTCTCCAGGCCTGCGTGGCACGTCCCGCCGCCGGCGCCGCTCCACCTTCATCGATTCCTTTATGCGACTCCTCGCCCTGAACAAACCGTTCGGCACCATCTGTCAGTTTTCGCCGCACGAAACGCGGGCGTCGCTGGCCGATTGGGTAAAAGTGCCCGGCGTCTATCCGGCGGGCCGGCTCGACTCCGATAGCGAAGGGCTGCTTCTCCTCACCGACGACGGCGCGCTGCAAGCACGCATCGCCGAGCCGCATCACAAACTTGTCAAACGTTATTGGGCGCAGGTGGAAGGCGCAGTCGATGATGCCACGTTGAAGAAGCTCGCACGCGGCGTCGATCTCGGCGACTACGTGACGCGGCCCTGCCGCGCCGAGTACGTCGAGCCGAGCGACTCGCTTTGGACCCGCACGCCGCCGATCCGCTATCGCGCCGCGATTCCCACTACGTGGATCGAGTTGTCGATCACCGAAGGCAAAAACCGCCAGGTGCGACGCATGACCGCGGCGGTGGGTTTCCCCACGTTGCGCCTCGTGCGCGCCGGTATCGGCGCACTCGATATTTTTTCGTTGGGGCTGCAGCCGGGAGAAAGTGTCGAACTGCCGCTGAAAGCGCCGTGGGAAGGCATCGCCTGAACGCGTCCGGATGCGCGCCTTGTCTGCACGATGTCTGCGCCGAACCTGCATTTCGACCCGCGGCAAACAAAGCTAACTCGTTGTATCCGCAAACAAAATAGCTCGTGAAACCAATATGAAAAATGCGTGAAACAATTGTGTTCACGATCGCTGCGCAGCCATTCAATTGCATCAGCACGCCGGCATATAAATTTTCCACAAAATTCACGTCAACCGGTGCGCGAGCTCACGCGTTATTCGACGCAGATGCCGCCCGAAGCTATCCGGCATTCAGCCTTAAGGGCCTTTGCACACGCCGCGTTCGCGGTGAGTACGGGGAGTCTGAGCGCTAAGCAGACGCGTCGAAAAATTGTTCGATGCGGCTGTCAACCGAAAGGTGGATGGCACGTTTACCGACATGACTCTACATATAACCGGGTCATTTGGTTAATTAACTCAAGCTGAGGATTCACAAAATGAACAAACTGATCGCCGCTCTGGTCGCTGGCCTCTTCGCAACGGCAGCATTCGCACAAGCTTCGGCACCGGCAGCAGCTTCGGCAGCTCCGGCAGCAGCTGCTTCGTCGGCAAAGAAGACCACGAAGCACGCTCACAAGAAGTCGCACAAGAAGGCAGCAGCAGCTGCTGCAGCTTCGGGCGCTTCGGAGTAAGTTTGTTGTAAAAACGCAGTCAAGAACTCGCTTCATTGCCGTTCTTACGGCGTTGAAAGGCAGATCACCGCAAGGCGATCTGCCTTTTTGTTTTTGACGCGCTCGCGTAACATTCGCGAGTTAAATTCCAGCAAGGAGTTATGCCGTGCGATTTCCCATGCGCTCGTTGATTGCGCGTTTCGCTGTTGCCGTTGCACTGCCGCTCGCGGCAATCTCGTTCGCCGCGACGACCGCCGCCCCCGCTCATGCGCAACAGATGCCGGCCGGCGCGAAGCAGCCCGGCGACTTTCCGCGCGCGAAGCTGACCGCGGGCATGTTCGTGATCGACGCAGCCGTCGCCGCCAACGACGCCGATCGCGAACAAGGCTTGATGTATCGCACGACCCTCGCACCGAACGAAGGCATGCTGTTCGTCTTCAATGAAACCGCCGTGCATTGCTTCTGGATGAAGAACACGTTGATCCCGCTGTCGATCGCTTTCATGCGCGCCGACGGCACGGTCACCGACATCGACGAGATGCAGGCCGAGACCACCAACAATCACTGCCCGAAGAACAACGGCGTGTATGCGCTGGAAATGAGCAAGGGCTGGTTCTCGTCGAAAGGCATCAAACCGGGGATGAAAATCCAGGGGTTGCCGGCCGCGCAATAAAGGCGCGTCGATCGCGGCGACACCCTGCCGATTCTTCAGCGGACGCTTTTCAGAAAAAAGCCGGTGCCTTTCGCGAGGCACCGGCTTTTTTGCGTTCAGAGCACGGCGGACCCTGCGCGCTACCGCACCGCAAAAGGCCCGCGCCGTCTCGCGAGCCCTTACCGGCAGGCCATCAGGCGCGGCTGGCAAGATTCCTGCAAAAGACAAGCCGACGCGCTATCCTAGTATTCTTGGCAAAGCAGCATCCAAGGCTCCCCGGGCAGCAGGGACTGCCGCCCGGCAAGCGTTACAGGCGCGCCATTTCAAGGAGGTTCACGTGCCCCGCAAGACTCCCATCGAGCGCTACCGGAATATCGGCATCAGCGCTCACATCGACGCTGGCAAAACCACCACCACCGAACGCATCCTGTTCTACACAGGCGTGACCCACAAGATCGGCGAGGTTCACGACGGTGCTGCGACGATGGACTGGATGGAACAGGAGCAGGAGCGCGGCATCACGATCACATCGGCTGCCACCACTGCTTTCTGGAAGGGTATGGCCGGCAACTATCCGGAACACCGGATCAACATCATCGACACCCCGGGCCACGTCGACTTCACGATTGAAGTTGAACGCTCGATGCGCGTGCTCGACGGCGCCTGCATGGTGTACGACTCGGTCGGCGGCGTGCAGCCGCAGTCCGAAACCGTGTGGCGTCAGGCGAACAAGTACAAGGTGCCGCGCATTGCGTTCGTCAACAAGATGGACCGCGTCGGCGCGGACTTTTTCCGCGTGCAACGGCAGATCGGCGATCGCCTGAAGGGCGTCGCGGTGCCGATCCAGATTCCGGTCGGTGCGGAAGATCATTTCCAGGGCGTGGTCGACCTCGTCAAGATGAAGGCGATCTACTGGGACGAAGAGAACCAGGGGATCAAGTTCGAGTACCGGGACATCCCGCCGGAACTCGCGGCTACCGCGAAGGAATGGCACGACAAGATGGTCGAGGCCGCCGCTGAAGCGAACGAGGAACTGCTCGACAAATATCTGCACGGCGGGACGCTGACCGAAGAGGAAATCAAGCACGGCATTCGTGTGCGCACCATCGCCAACGAGATCGTGCCGATGCTGTGCGGCAGCGCCTTCAAGAACAAGGGCGTGCAGGCCATGCTCGACGCGGTGATCGACTATCTGCCGTCGCCGGTCGACATTCCCGCCATCACCGGCCACGACGAACACGACAAGGAAATCGAGCGTCATCCGAGAGACGACGATCCGTTCTCCGCGCTCGCCTTCAAGATCATGACCGACCCGTTCGTCGGCCAGCTGATTTTCTTCCGCGTGTATTCCGGCGTGGTGAATTCGGGCGACACCGTCTACAACGCGGTCAAGGAGAAGAAGGAGCGCCTCGGCCGGATCCTGCAGATGCATGCGAACGAGCGCAAGGAAATCAAGGAAGTCTACGCGGGCGACATCGCCGCGGCCGTCGGCCTGAAGGAAGCGACCACCGGCGACACGCTGTGCGATCCGCAGCACGTGATCATTCTCGAACGGATGATCTTCCCCGAGCCGGTGATTTCGCAGGCCGTCGAGCCGAAAACCAAGGTCGACCAGGAAAAGATGGGCATCGCGCTCAATCGTCTGGCTCAGGAAGACCCGTCGTTCCGCGTGCAGACGGATGAAGAATCCGGCCAGACGATCATCTCCGGGATGGGCGAGTTGCACCTGGAAATTCTGGTCGACCGGATGAAGCGCGAGTTCGGCGTCGAGGCCACCGTCGGCAAGCCGCAGGTCGCGTACCGCGAAACGGTGCGCACCAAGGTCGAAGACGTGGAAGGCAAGTTCGTCAAGCAATCGGGCGGCCGCGGCCAGTATGGCCACGCCGTGATCACGCTCGAGCCGGCGGCGCAAGGCAAGGGCTACGAATTCGTCGACGCGATCAAGGGCGGTGTGATTCCGCGCGAGTTCATCCCCGCGGTCGACAAGGGCATTCAGGAAACCCTCAAGGCCGGCGTGCTCGCGGGCTATCCGGTGGTCGACGTGAAGGTGACGCTGACCTTCGGCTCGTACCACGACGTCGACTCGAACGAAAACGCGTTCCGCATGGCCGGTTCGATGGCGTTCAAGGACGCGATGCGCAAGGCGAGGCCGGTGCTGCTCGAACCGATGATGGCCGTCGAAGTGGAAACACCGGAAGACTTCATGGGCAACGTGATGGGCGACCTGTCGAGCCGTCGCGGCATGGTGCAAGGCATGGAAGACATCGCCGGCGGCGGCGGCAAGCTGGTGCGCGCCGAAGTGCCGCTCGCGGAGATGTTCGGTTATTCGACCTCGCTGCGTTCGGCGACGCAAGGCCGCGCGACCTACACGATGGAGTTCAAGCACTACGCTGAAACGCCGAACAACGTCGCGGAAGCCGTGATCAACGCGAAGCAGAAATAAGCGCCGTGGGTTGCAACACGCGATGTCCTGCAACCCGCAATGCAATGAAGGCAAACGGCAAAAGGCCCGTCCCCTGTGGATGGGCTTTTTTCGTCCTTTTTTCGTCCTTTTTCGTCCATTACGCAGCCTCCGGCCGCAGCCAACACACACGTTTTTGAACGTGCAAAAATGCCGGACGGCACCGCGCCCTGCATCCGGAGACGTGCCCACGAGGAGACACACCATGAGCCAGGATCACGAACACCCGCACTACAAGGATGAGCAGGCGCCGGCGCCGATCGACTGGCGCGAGCACGGCGTGAAGGTCATCAAGGGCGACCAGCTCGACAGCAATACCGCGCAAACGCCGGGCATGAATCGCGCGGCGGCGATCAACGCGGCGCGCGTCGGCGCGCAGAAACTCTGGGCCGGCACCGTGACGATCCATCCGAATGCGAAAACCGGCGCACACCATCACGGCGCGCTCGAAAGCGTGATCTACGTGGTGCGCGGTCAGGCACGCATGCGCTGGGGCGAGCATCTCGAGTTCACGGCCGAAGCCGGCCCGGGCGACTTCATCTTCGTGCCGCCCTATGTCCCGCATCAGGAAATCAACGCGAGCACTGACGATCCACTCGAATGCGTGCTGGTGCGCAGCGACAACGAAGCGGTGGTGGTGAATCTGAACATCGACGCGGTGGAAGCGCCTGAAACGGTCTTCTGGGTCGATCCGATTCACAAGCATCCGCACGATCACTAAACCGCTTTCACGCCACTCATGACGCCGACCGCTTCGCTGCGCCCTCGCCTCATCACGCTCTATGCCGTCCTGATTGCCGCCAATCTCGGCGCGTGGGCCTGGGCGCTGATCGCGTTTCGTCACTACCCGCTGCTGCTCGGCACCGCGCTGCTCGCATACGGCTTCGGTTTGCGCCACGCCGTGGATGCCGACCACATCGCCGCGATCGACGCCGTCACGCGCAAGCTGATGCAGGCGGGCAAGCGTCCGCTCGGCGTGGGCCTCGCGTTTTCGCTCGGCCATTCGACGATCGTGATCGTGGCGACGATCGGCATCGCGTGGACCGCGCATTCGCTGCACGGCCGCTTTGACACCTTCAAAGCGGTGGGCGGCACGATCGGCACGGTCGTGTCGGCCGTGTTTCTGCTGGTGCTGGCGTGCGTGAACCTCGTGATTCTGCGCGACGTGTGGCGCCGCTATCGCCACGTCCAACGCGGCGGTGAACTCGCTGCTGAAGCGACGGCGAGCATCGCGCCCGCCGGCCTCCTGTCTCGCGCATTGCGGCCGATGTTCCGGCTCGTGACGAAAAGCTGGCACATGTACCCGGTCGGCGTGCTGTTCGGCCTCGGCTTCGACACCGCGACCGAGATCGGCCTGCTGGCGATTGCGGCGTCCGAAGCCGGCAAAGGTCTGCCGCTGTATTCGATTCTCGTGTTCCCGGCGCTCTTCACCGCGGGCATGACGCTGGTCGATTCAACCGACAACGTGCTGATGGTCCACGCCTACGGCTGGGCCATGGACGATCCGAAGCGCAAGCTCTACTACAACGCGAGCATCACGTTCGTTTCGGCGGTCGTGGCGATCGTCATTGGCGGCGTCGAAGCGTTGGGTCTGCTGTCGGACAAACTCGGTTTGAGCGGCGGCGCATGGGAGGCGGTGGCAGCCCTCAACGAACGCTTCGGCGTACTGGGTTATGGCATCGTCGCGACCTTCATGGCGTGCTGGATCGGCTCGGTGCTGTTCCACCGCTGGCGCCGCCCGAACACGGCCGCGCGGTAAATCCACCTTGCCTTCGCAGAGGATCGGTAACGTTTTCAAAGCGGGTTTTCGAAGCAGGTTTTCAAAGCGGCGCCGGCGTAACGGCGATTTCCGCGCTGCGGCATCCCGCGCTTTAGCGCAGGCCGTGCGAGACAACCGCCAAGCGTTGTCGTGACGACACACGCCGACCCTTTTATGCGCCAAACGGCAGCCGGACCGCGCTGCAAGCACGCCGAACCGGCGTGCAATCGCTTAAACTGAAACCGCTTTTCAGCACTGCAGCGCGCTGCAGCTTTTCGTCATTGCAATAAGTCGCCCTGTCGCGCGCATTCGGCGTGACCCTTCAGAACCGACAGCAGAACGGATTGGACACTCCATCGATGAAGACTCCCGCGGACCGATTTCTCGAACTCGACCTAGCCCGCCGCACCGCCGACGCCTACGGCAACCACGCCATCGACGAATTCATCGCCGGCCGCGTCACGCGCCGCGATCTGCTGCGCTACGCGAGCGTGATCGGTTTGTCGCTGGCTGGCGGCGGCGTGCTGAATGCGCCGCGAGCCCGCGCGCAAGGCACGCCGAGTCCGTCCAGCCAGACGATCCGCGTGGCCCATCTGACGCCGGCCGGCGCGGTCGATCCACTCACGGTGAACGACGCCGCGAGTCTCGCGCTGCTGAACCAGACCGGCGAATTCCTGATCGACGACGACAGCGAAAAACTCGCGCTGAAGCCGGCGCTTGCCTTGTCGTGGAAGCCGAACGACAAGGGTGACGTCTGGACTTTCACGCTGCGCCCGAGCGTCAAATTCCACGACGGCCAGCTATTCACCGCCAAGGACGTCGTCGCCACCTTCGATCGCCTCGCCGATCCGGCGAGCGGCTCGGCGGCGCTCTCGGTGCTCAAGGGCGTGCTCTCCAAAGGCGGTGCGAAGGTGGTCGACGAACACACGGTCGCCTTCCATCTCGACGCACCGAACGGCAACTTCCCGTACTACGTTTCCTCGGACAATTTCAACGCCGTGATCCTGCCCGCGAACTATGCAGGTGGTTATGAAAAGAGCTTTATCGGCACCGGTCCGTTCAAGCTCGAGAAGTATCAGGCGAAGGTCGGCGCTTCGTTCGTGCGCAATCCGGATTACTGGGGCGATAAAGCGTTACCGCAACGCGTACAGTTCTCGTTCTACGCGGACGAACAGGCGCAAATGCTCGCTTTGCAAGGCCATCAGGCCGACGTGATGGGCACCTTCACCGTGCAGGGCGGCGCGGGCATTCTGAACAATCCGGATTACAAGGCAATCGGCGTGAAGTCGAGCGCGCATCGCCAGATTCATATGCGCAACGACAACCCGTTGTTCAAGGACAAGCGCGTGCGTCAGGCGCTGGCGTTGTCGCTCGATCGCGAGGTGCTGGTGCGGGGTCTGTTCAAGGGCCGTGCGCAGCTAGGCAACGACAGCCCGTTCGCACCGGTGTTTCCGTCTTCCGATGCAGGCGTCGCGCAACGCAGGATCGACATCGCGAAAGCGAAGCAACTGCTTGCACAAGCGGGCGTGCCGAACGGCTTCGACGTCACGCTGACCACCGAAAAGTACATGGAGATTCCCGACCTCGCCGTGGTCGTGCAGAACGCGGCGAAGGCGATCGGCGTGCGCATCGATCTGAAGGTGGAGAGCCAGTCGCTGTACTACGGCGCGGGCACGCCGGGCAAATCGGATTGGCTCGACTCGCCGCTCGGCATCACCGATTACGGTCATCGCGGCGTGCCGAACGTGTTTCTGAACGCACCGCTCACCAGCACCGGCACGTGGAACGCCGCGCACTTCAAGAACCCGCAATACGATCAACTGGTCGCGCAGTTCGTCGCGGCGGTCGATCTGGGCACGCAGAAAAAGATCTCCGGACAGATCCAGACGCTGCTGCTCGACGAAACGCCCGTGATCATCCCGTTCTTTTACGATCAACTGATCGCCATGCGCAAGGGTGTGAACGGCGTGCGCTTCACCGCGCTCGCGCAACTGTATTTCGACCGCGCGGTGCTGAGCGCGTGATGTCGAACGCACGAGCGGTGAATGCAAAAACCGCTGAACGCATGAGCGCACGGCGCTTCTTCGGCAGGAGATCACGATGTCGACCACGGTGACCCCTTCCGCGTCCCCGATCTCGAGCGGCAATGCGGGCCGTGTCGTGCGGTTTCTGGCGACGCGGGCCGGTTTGTCGTTGATCACGCTGTGGCTGTTGTCGGTGATCGTGTTCGCCGGCGGCCAGTTGCTGCCTGGCGACATCGGCCGCGCGGTGCTGGGACCGCTCGCCGATGCACGCGCGGTCGCCGCGCTCAATCATCAGCTCGGCGCGGATCGTCCGCTCCTGACGCAATACGTCGAGTGGATTTCGCATTTCGTGCGCGGCGATATGGGGCTCTCCTACGCGTACCGTGAACCGGTCGGGCCGTTTATCGCCGACGCCCTGGCGCATTCGGCCAAGCTCGGTTTGCTGGCGTTTGTCGTCGTCGTGCCGCTCGGCATTGCGGGCGGCGTGTGGTCTGCCATGCACGCGGGGCGCTGGCTCGATCGCACCATCAGCATCGCAGGTTTGTCGGCGACGGTGGTGCCGGAGTTCGTCTCCTCGATCGTGCTGATTCTGGTGTTCGGCATATGGCTGCGTTGGCTGCCAATCGAGGCGTCGTATCCGCCCGAAGCGAGCGCGCCAGAACAATTGCGGTATCTGATTCTGCCGGTGCTGCCGCTGGTGCTGGTGTTCTTCGGCTACATCGCGCGGATGGCGCGCGCGGGCACCGTCGAAGCGCTCGATGCGGACTACACCCGCACCGCGATCCTCAAGGGTTTGCCACGCCGCACCGTGATCTGGCGGCACGTGCTGCGCAATGCGCTGCTGCCGACCATCACCGTCGCCGCTACGCAGCTCGGCTATATGATCGGTGGCCTCGTGGTGGTCGAGACGCTGTTCCACTATCAAGGTATCGGCTCGCTGATCTACAACGCCGCAAAAGCCAAGGATTTTCCGATGCTCGAAGCGGGTGTGCTGACGATCGGCGTGGTCTACACCGTCGCCAATCTCGTCGCCGATGCGCTGCATGTCCTGCTCAATCCGCGACTTCGCGTGAGGAGCGCCGAATGAGCACCCTTGTTCCGCCAGCCGCGCCGCCCGCGCCACGTCCGGCTACCGAGCCGCGCTTCGACCAGTTGCGCGTGCTGCTGCGCTCGCCCACGTTCGTGGTCGGCGTGTTGATCGTCGGATGGTGGGTCGTCTGTGCGATCGCCGGGCAATGGATCGTGCGGATCGACCCATACGCATCCGACCCGCTCAACTCGCTCACGCCGCCCGATGGCACGCACTGGTTCGGCACCGATCAGCTCGGCCGCGACGTGTTCTCGCGAGTGATCGTCGGCGCGCGGGACATTTTAACCATCGCGCCTTTGGCGACGCTGTTCGGCACGCTCGCGGGCACTGCGTTGGGATTGATCGTCGGCTACTTCGAGGGCTGGGTCGACAACGTGGTGGGCCGCGCGATCGACGCCGTGCTCGCGCTGCCGCTCGTGATCGTTGCGTTGCTCGCGCTGGCCGCGGTCGGCGCATCGAACTTCACCGTGATTCTCGTGATCGGCATCACCTTCACGCCAATCACCGCGCGCACCGTGCGCGCCGCCGTGTTCGCGGAACGGCATCTGGACTACGTCGCCGCGGCGCAACTGCGCGGCGAACGCGCGCCGTACATCATGTTCGCCGAGATTCTGCCCAACGTGCTGCCGCCGATCATCGTCGAGGCGACCGTGCGGCTCGGGTATGCGATTTTCGCGGTCGCAACGCTGTCGTTTCTCGGCTTCGGTATTCAGCCGCCTTCCGCCGACTGGGGCCTCGCGCTGTCCGAGTCATACACGCTGATGGCAGGCGGCGCGTGGTGGACTGTCGTGTTCGCAGCCGGCGCCATCGCCTCGCTCGTGGTCGGCGTGAATCTGATCGCCGATAGCGTGCAAGGAGTGCTCGACCGATGAACGGCCCGCCGCCCGCCTCGTTCCCCGCCTTCGACGTGTCGAAGAGCGATCGCACGGATGCGCTGACCGTCGTCGGCCTGACGGTCACGTACCGGATGCGCGGACGCGATCGTGAAGTGCTGCAGGACGTATCGTTTCGCGTGCGGCGCGGCGAAGCGTATGGCCTTGTCGGCGAATCGGGCTGCGGCAAATCGACGGTCGCGATGGCGGCGCTGCGCTATCTGCCGCGCAACGGCAAGGTGAAAGCGGGCAAGATCATCATCGCCGGCCAGGACGTGCAGAAGCTCGACGCCGACGCGTTGCGCACGATGCGCGCGAATGCGATCTCGATGGTCTATCAGGATCCCGGGCGGGCGTTGAATCCGTCGCTGACGATCGCGCGGCAAGTCACGGAAGCCTTTGAAGCTGCCGGCGTCTCGCGTGACGAAGCGGTGCAGCGCACGGTCGAGATACTGCAGCGGGTGCGTATCGCCTCACCCGAGCGCGTGATGGACAGCTATCCTCATCAGTTGTCGGGCGGCATGCAGCAGCGTGTGGTGATCGCCATGGCGCTCGCCTCGAACCCGGCCTTGCTGATTCTCGACGAACCGACCACCGGGCTCGACGCCACCGTCGAAGCCGAGGTGCTCGACCTCGTGGCGCAACTGCGCGAAGAGCTCGGCACGGCGGTGCTGTTCATCAGCCACAACCTCGCGGTGATCGGACGAATGTGCGAGCGCGTCGGCGTGCTTTACGCTGGCAAGCTGGTCGAGGAAGGCGCCACGCAGGACGTGTTCGCACGGCCGCGTCATCCCTATACGGTTGGACTGCTGCGCTGTCTGCCGACTGCGGGGCGCAGCAAGGACACCGAGCGGCTCGACACCATCGCGGGCAATCTGCCCTTGCCCGGCTCTGTCACGCAAGGCTGCATTTACGCGGACCGCTGCCGCCTCGCCGACGACCGCTGCCGCCGCGAAGCACCGCCGCCGTATCGCTTGAGCGCGGCGCACGGCGATCAGATGTCGCGCTGCCATTATCACGAGCGCGCAATCGAACTGCCGCGTACGGCTGCGGATGCGCTGCCTTCGCATGACGATACGTTGCGTGATGGCGAGCGCCCTGCTCTCGTGCTGCGCGCGGAAAAACTCTCGAAGACATTCCACGTGTCCGGCGCGCCGCTGCGCGCGGTCGACAACGTCTCGATCGATCTCGCCAGCGGCGAAACGCTCGGCCTTGTCGGCGAATCGGGCAGTGGCAAGACGACGCTCGCGAAACTGATGCTTGGCCTGCTGACGCCGGATGCGGGCAGCGTGCTCGAACTCGACGGCTCGCCACTCGCCGCGCGCGTCACGCGACGCAACGACGAGCAGGTCAAGTCGCTGCAGATCGTGTTCCAGAATCCGGACTCGGCGCTCAATCGCGCGCATTCGGTGAAGCGGCTGATCGGCCGTGCGTTGTCGCGCCTCACCGCGCTGCGCGGCGCCGCGATCGACGAACGGCTCGCCACCTTGACGGCGGCCGTGCGTTTGCCTGAACGCTATCTCGGTTCGCGCACGCGTCAGTTGTCCGGTGGCCTCAAACAGCGCGTGGCGATCGCGCGCGCGTTTGCCGGTGAGCCGCGCGTGGTGGTTTGCGACGAACCCACTTCGGCGCTCGACGTCTCCGTGCAGGCCGCGATTCTCAACCTGCTCGCCGATCTGCAACGCGAGCGTGGCGTGAGCTACGTGTTCATCTCGCATGATCTGCACGTGGTGCGCTATCTGTCGGATCGCATTGCCGTGCTATACCTCGGCCGCCTGCTCGAGATCGGACCGGCAGCCGCGGTTTTCGGCGGACCGCACCATCCCTACACCGAAGCGCTTCTGTCTTCGGTGCCGACACTCGACGCCCACGACAACACAGCTCGCATACGCCTGTCCGGTGATCTGCCGAGCGCCGCATCGCCTCCTTCCGGCTGCGTATTCCATACGCGCTGCCCGCGCAAGCTCGGAGCAATCTGCGAGCAGCAAGACCCGCCCTTTCTCGAAGCCGGCAGCGACGACCGTGCCCAGCCGTCCGCGCATCGCATCCGCTGCCATATCCCCGTCGACGATCTGCGTGTGCTGCAGGCCGCCTCGCGCAGCAACGCCGTCGAAGCCTCCGGCAGCACCTCGGAAAACGCACCGGAAAACGCCGCGCGCAACGAATAACGCGCAATAAGGCGGCTTTCCGGCCACGCGTTTCATCATCGAAACGTTTTCCCGCATTTTTTCCTCGCGGGCATCGCACGTGCCTATTCGACGCCCATCACTGCAAGGCTTTGCGGGCAATGGCATGGATATCGCTAAGTAGCGTCCAGACATTCGAAGCCAAAGAGATCGCGATAGAGACTGATGCGCCGCTTGTGCGAATCGCCGTGACAGGAAGCGAACCGTAACGCAGCGCGCCCGGGCGGTATCGGCTGAAGCGCGTGCAAACGCCGCGCACCGGCTAGGACACCGGGAAGACAGTGACGGTGTTTGACTTGCATTCGCAAACCAGACTCGGGGAGCGACGAGGCCCGCGTTCAGACAGGCCCGCCGTTGAAGGATCAGCGTGGGAGATGACGGCAGCGAGGTGCCGGCGTCCCCTCGGGAGAGACGTGATGAAAACCAGAAAATTCAATCAGTACTACTTCGGGGTTTTACGGAGTACGGCAATCGCGGCAGGCGTGGCTTTGCTGGTAACCCAGGTCGCGTACTCGGCGTCGACCGATGCGGTCCCCAGGTTGATGACGGTTGCCGATGCGCCCATGCCTGCGAGCGGCTCGCACGCCGCGACGCAAGCGGCGCAGGACGACGGTTCGGCGGAGGGCGCAGCGGCCACCGGCACCGCGCCCGACGAACCGACCGCTGCCGACGACGCGGCGCTGGTGTTCAGTCCGCGCGAGTGCACAAGCACCAGTGTCGGAGGATGCGTGCAGCATCGCGGCGGCAACGGCGCGGCGAGCGCCGGCAGCAGTGGCGCGGGTGCGAGCGGCAATGGCGCCGGCGCAGCCGGCGGAGCAGCAGGCTCGGGCAGTGGCGGCGGCAAGGGTAATGGCGGCGGCAGCGGTGGTGGCGGCGGCGGAGGCGGCAGCAGCAGCGGTGGTAGCAGCGGTGGTGGTAGCAGCGGTGGCGGTAGCAGCGGTGGCGGCGGCAGCGGAGGCGGCAGCAGCGGCGGCGGCAGCAGCGGCGGTGGTAGCAGCGGCGGCGGTAGCAGCGGCGGCGGTAGCAGCGGCGGCGGTAGCAGCGGTGGTAGCAGCGGCGGCGGTAGCAGCGGCGGCGGTAGCAGCGGCGGCGGTAGCAGCGGCGGCGGTAGCAGCGGCGGCGGTAGCAGCGGCGGCGGTAGCAGCGGCGGCGGTAGCAGCGGCGGTGGTAGCAGCGGCGGCGGCTGCGGTTGCGGTAGCGGTAGCGGCCCCGGCGGCGGATTCGGCGGTGGAAAAGGCGGCCCCGGCGGTGGTTTTGGCGGTGGTTTTGGCGGAGGCTTCGGTGGCGGGTTCGGCGGCGGCTTTGGCGGAGGCCCCAGCGGCGGTCACGGAGGCAAGGGTAGCGGCGGTAACGGTGGTGGCAATGGCGGAGGAAATGGGCACTAGCAGTCGCCTGTTTCCCGGGTAGGGGGCCCCCGCGCCCTACCCCTCGCTAACGACACGCGTATGCCGTCCGCAGTCCCCCGGCATCGGCGGTGATGTCTCGATCCCCCGGTCGAGCGTCACCGCCTGAGGCCGGTTGGCGTCGGCAGCACCCGCAGGCGGCCCGGCAAAGCGCCACGCACGGCCGCGAAGCGACAACAGGCGGCGCCTGCTCTTGCACACGTTTAAAACCAAAACAGTCGATCGCGTCGTGCGCGGCCGGAACCAAACCGAAGCGTTCGCCTCATATCAGATTCAACGTTCGATATGAGGGCATCACAACATGCAACGAAACGTCCCCCACTCCATGGCGCGCACGGCCACCGGCCTGCTGATGGTTGCCGCTCTGGGCCTCGCATCGCTCGCTCATGCGCAAACACCGGCGCCAACACCGGCTACGTCGGCCCAGCCACAAACCTTGTCGCAAGCCGCCCCGCCAGTCGATCCGACCTTCTCCGCCTATTCGCTCGCGCAAACCTGCAGGCAGAAAAACGACAACGTCGCGCAGGGTCAATGCATCGGCGCGATCCGCGGCATCATCCACGGCTATCAGTACGGCGTGCTGTTCCTCGGTCAGCGCGCCTCGCTGCCGCCCAACGAAACGCAGCGCGTGTCGCTGTGCTTGCGCAATACGCAGGTGTCGTCGATCGTCGACGACTTTGTCGCCGACGCCGCCCAGGTCAACGAAGACTCGCTCAAACACACGCCCGCTGAAGTCGCCGTTCTGGGTTCCGTGCACATGCACCATGGTTGCAATTAACGGCGCCGGCGCATCGAACCGCAGCGGCATAAGCGCACCGACCCGACCGGCGGCTGCAATCCGCTAACAGCCGCCGCTGCGCTCACAGCATGTCGAGTGGCCGCTTGCTGCGTGGCGGTTTGAAATAAGTGTCGATCGCAGCAAGTTCACGAGCGTCGAGTTGCAGTTGCGACGCCCGATGGTTGTCTCGCACATGCTCGACGCGGCCCGCTTTCGGAATCGCGAACACACCCGGCTTTTGCAACACCCACGCGAGCGCCACCTGGAAGATCGAGACGCCGCGTGCGTCGGCGATGTCGTCGAGCGGCGAGCGCTTCGGCAGGCGCGCGTGATCGACCGGGCTGTATGCCATCGCCGGCATGTTGCGCGCGGCGAGCCACGGCAACAGCTCGAATTCCGGCCCACGGCGCGCAACGTTGTAGAGAATCTGATTGGTCGCGCAGGCCTCGCCACCCGGCGTGGCGACAAGCTCTTCCATATCGTCGGTATCGAAGTTGCTGACGCCCCAGTGGCGAATCTTGCCCGCGCTGCGTAGTGCCTCGAATGCCTCGACCGTTTCGGCGAGCGGCACCGAGCCGCGCCAATGCAACAGATACAGATCGAGCCGATCGGTTTTCAGGCGCTTGAGACTCTGTTCGCAGGCCGCGATCACGCCGCGCCGGCTGGCGTTATGCGGATACACCTTGCTGACGAGAAAGACCTGATCGCGCAGCCCCGCCAGCGCTTCTCCGAGAAGCGACTCGGTGGCGCCGTCGCCGTACATTTCCGCCGTGTCGATCAACGTCATGCCCAGCTCGATGCCGCAACGCAGCGCGGCGAGTTCCGAGGCGCGCCGCGCCGGCTGTTCACCCATCTCCCAGGTGCCCTGCCCCAGTTTCGGAATACGCTCGCCGTCGGGCAGGCTCACGCTTGCGATATCGGTCGTCATGCTTTCTCCTCGAAGTGGCTAAAGTGGCAAAGATGGCTAGTGTGGCTAAACCGGTGGCCACGCGCGTGGGAGAACGCGTGGATGTCGATGCGGCGGCCCGTGAGTGCGCGGTGCACATCACGGAAATCATAGCGACGAGTTTAGCGGTTGCACGAGCACCGGATCGGGCACCAGGCAAAAGCCCGCTATAACGGAGCGCGCCGATGTCTTAGAATTGCCGCTTGCCCTTCTTGCGTAAGCCCCATGACCTCAGCCTCGGAAGACCGCTGGCGCGACCTGCGCCCGGACCCGGAAAACGACACGCCGCTATACCTGCAACTCGCTCGCAAGCTCGGCAGTGCGATTCACGAAAACCGTTGGAACGCGGGCGAGGCGCTGCCTTCCGAGCGCGTGCTCTCCGAGGCGCTCGGCGTATCGCGGATCACCTCGCGCAAAGCCATTGCCCTGCTGGTCGAACAAGGGTTGATTCGCCGCACTCAAGGTGCGGGCAGCTTCATCACGCCGCGCTATGAAGATCCGCTATCGCGTCTGTCGAGTTTCAGCGAGATGCTGCGGCGACGCGGTTTTACGCCGAGTTCGAAGTGGTTGTCGCGGGAAATTTCGCCGGCTAACCGCGATGAGGTGATTCAACTGGGCTTGTCGCCGGCGGCGGCCGTGACCCGGCTGCGCCGCCTGCGCCTCGCCGACGGCATCGTAATGGCCGTGGAGAATTCGACCTTCCCCGCTGCGGTGATTCCCGATCCTCAGGCAATTGGCGATTCCTTGTACACGTACCTGGAAAATCGCGGACTGACGATTGTGCGCGCGCTGCAGCATTTTCGCGCAGTCAACGCGAACGAAGAGATCGCGCAGCAGATGAGCATCGCACCCAACGAAGCGCTGTTGCTGATCACGCGTGTCGGGTACACGGCGGATCAACGGGCCATCGAGCTGACCGATACCTACTGCCGGAACGATTACTATGATTTCGTGGCGGAGTTGAGGAAGTAAGCGCGTTTTTTGTCCCGGCCATCCGCACCTTTACGCCCATTTCGCTTCATGCGCGCCTATCCGCGCCGGCGGCAGCGCAAAATACGCAGGCGTCGCCTCCAGACGCTCGGCCGGCAGAACGCCCAAAACCCGCCCGAACTCCGACTGCACGGTTCCCAGGCAATCCCGCACGTCGTCGATCGAAACATCGGGTGCCTTCCAGCCGTCGGGAAGCAATTCAAACGACTGCAACCAGCGCCCGGTCTGCGCAAGCGAGACCCTCACGTGCCAGCTCCCGCCTTCGGTGGCCCGGCGCGCCAAGGCGGTCATTGCGCCGAAAGCGGCCAGATACCCCGTCGCGTGGTCCAACGCCTGACACGGTAAATGCTTCGGTTCGTGCCATCCCGCCGCCTCGCGCTCAGTAAAAGCAATCCCGCTAGCGGACTGCACCAGGCTATCGAAACCGCGCCGCCCGGCCCACGGCCCCGTGTGCCCATAAGCGCAAACCGAGACATAGACGATCCCCGGCCGCACCCGCGCCAGCTCCTCGGGGCCAAACCCGCGCGCCGTCAGCGCCCCCGGCCGATATGCCTGCAAGAACACATCGGCACCGCCGACGAGGCCACGTAACGTTTCCCGCCCGGCTGCATCGCGCAGATCGATCACGGCCGAGCGCTTGCCGCGCCCGTTGTCGATCACCAGCGGCGCAATGTTCGGCAAGTGCGGACCGTTGACCATCAACACCTCCGCGCCATGCTGCGCGAGCGCGCGCCCCGCCACCGGCCCGGCAATGATGCGCGACAGATCCAGCACCCGCACACCCGCCAGCGGCCGCTCCGCGCCCGCCTCGCGTGGCGGTTCGAGCGGCGCGTCGCCAATGCGCTCGATCTCGAACAACGGCAGCTCCGCAATCGCCTTCGCCTGATCGAGCGCGCTCCACTCTTCGGGCGTGCGAATCAATGCCGCGCACAAGCCGGCGTCGGCGAGCGTCTGATCGAGCGTCGCGCCATCCCAGCCGCGGATCGCCTCGGCCACCGCCGTGCGATCGTTCGCGCAGCCCAGCACCTTCAGCACCCCTGCGAGATGATGCGGAAAGTTCGTGTGCAGTTGAATCCAGCGAGCGTCGCGCGTCGCGTAAAAGCCCGTCACCGGATCGCGCAAGGCGGGCGGCGGGCCGTCGTCGATACGCAGATAGCGTTCGCTGCGAAACGAGGCCAGTGCGCGCCGCATCTCCACCGTGACGTGTTGCCGGCGCCCGGTGCGCAAACGATGGTATTCCGCAGCCGCAAGGCCGCTCGCGGCGATGGTTGCCGAGGCCAACGCGCCGACCTGATAGACCGACGGCAAACCCGGATCGGCGCCGGGAAGCGAAACGGACCTCAGCGCGGCCGGGTCGCATTCCGCAGTCATCCAGATATGTTTGAGGGCGAGTTCAGGCGTCGTGGCGTTCATGTCGTTCATCGTGTTCGGGTTGTGTGTGTCAGAACAGGAAGAAAGTGAACCGAGTCTAGAATTTCGCCTTGCCGCAATCAATCTTGATTATGATAATCAATATATATTGATTTCTTCGGTTTTTGCACGTTTCCATGCCGCCCTCCCAATCCCTGACCGCTGCCGAAGCTGCCGACGCGCTCGGCATCAGCCTGCCTACACTGTATGCGTATGTCAGCCGCGGCATGCTGAGCTCGTCGCCGGACGCGCAAGGCAAGCACCGGCTCTACGACGCCGGCGAAGTGCGGCGGCTCGCGCGGCGCAAGGAAGACGGCAAGCGCGCCGGCAAGGTTGCGCAAAAGGTGCTGGACTGGGGCGTGCCGGTCCTCGAATCGTCGATCACGCTGGTGGCCGGCGGCCGCCTGCTGTATCGCGGGCACGACGCCATGGAGCTGGCGCGCACGGCATCTCTGGAAGATGTCGCGGCGTTGTTGTGGGAATGCAGTGCGAGGCGTATCGCCGACGCACCGGCCGTGCCGTTCGCCGCCGCTCAGTGGGCCGCGTGGCTCAAGCTCTGGAGCGACAGCACGCCGCTCGACCGTGCGCTCGTGCTGCTGCCGGCCGCCGCGGCGCAAATGCCGCGGGTATGGGCGCTCGGTCGCGACGCGCAACTCGATACCGCCTGCGCGGTCATGCGCTTGCTGGCCGCCGCGATGATCTCGGCGGCGCCGTCGAACGAACCGCTCCACAAGCAGCTGGCGTCAGCATGGAATGTGAGCAACCGTCAGCAGGCAGGGTTGCTGCGCGCGGCGCTGGTGGCATGCGCGGATCATGAGTTGAATGCATCGACCTTCACGGTTCGCTGCATCACGTCGACGGGGACGCATCTGTTCGGCGCCGTGGCAGGCGGTCTGGCCGCATTGGCCGGGCCGCGGCACGGTGGCGAAACGGTGCGGATTGCGGCGCTGCTCGATGAAGCGTCACGCGCACCCGATCTCGACCGCTATCTGGCGAACCGGCTCGCCCGCCACGAACACGGCGCGCATGGGCCGGTGCTGTCGGGTTTCGGCCATCCGCTTTATCCGGAAGGCGACCCGCGCGCACGCCTGCTGCTCGGAATGCTCGCCGACTGCGCGCCGGCCCGCTCGCCGCTAGGCGAAGTGCAGGCGCTCGCGCGCACGGTGCGCGACACGACCGGCGCGGAGCCGACCGTCGACTTTGCACTCGTGGCCATAGAGCGGGTGCTCGGTCTGCCGGCCGGCGCTGCATTCACGCTGTTCGCGGTCGGCCGGGTGGTCGGCTGGATCGCCCATGCGATGGAGCAGACGCGCGACGGCCGGCTGATCCGGCCACGCGCGCGCTATATCGGGGAATATGAGGCGGCCGGTTGAAGCGCGGCCTTGCCCAGCCGCTCAGCAAATACGGTTCGCATCCGTGTCTGCAACGGTTGCCGCAGTTGCCGCGGTCGGCAGCGACTGCCGACCGCGGCTCCCGGTCACGCCACGCCTAACCAGCGCGGCAGCCAGTTCAACATCGGCAAACCGCTCAGCGGCCGGGTTGCAGTGCGTTCTGAGCCGCTAGCCAGCGCGAAACGCGCACCGGCCTGCCCTGCGCTGACCCACGCCACCTCGCCGCGCGGCAACTCGATCGATTGCCCCGTTGCCAGCCAGTGATCCCCGTTTTCGCCTTCGACGGTCAGCCAGATCTCGCCAGAGATCACCTTGAAGACCGACGGACGCGCGACACGCCAGGCCGCTGCGGGCTCGCCATGTTCCATTTCGAAAATACGGACTTCACGCATCGTTTTTCTCCTTCAAATAACTTTCCTGTTGTACTGATTATTGACGTGTGATCATCGGATACCCATGCACAGTTCCGAACACTTTCATCGGAACTGTTCAGTCGAAAAAACGGACAGTTGGTAGCAATAGCGCTTCGTGGGTGCATGCAGTGCGCACCGCACGGAAGGTTCGGCACCCCGACTGCCCCGCTACCCGGCGAAGGAAAGGCACTGCATGAAACTCGAAATCCAACTCGATCGGGATAACGGCGTACCGCTCACCGAGCAGATCGTCACGGGCGTCACTGCCTGGATTCGCTCGCGCGCCGCCCATCCTGGTTCAAAGCTGCCGTCGATCCGTCAGTTCGCAGCCGACTACGGCGTGAGCCGTTTTCCCGTGATCGAGGCTTACGACCGACTGGTGTCGCTCGGCTATGTCGACTCGCGCCACGGCTCGGGCTTCTATGTCGCCGACCGGCAACCGGCGAACACAACGTGCCAGGGTTCCTCGGACCCGCGCCGCGCCGAGGACGAATCGGGGCACATCCTCCAGCAGTTCAATCATCAGGGTGAGACGCTCAAGCTTGGCAGCGGCTTCATACCCGATGCGTGGCGCGACATGGACAGCCTCGCGCAGGCGATCCGCCACGTGTCGCGCACCGACACGGCAAGCATGATTGATTACGCGACCCCGCTCGGCAATCTGACCTTGCGCGAGCATCTGCAAAGCCGCATCGGGCAGTTGGGCATTCAGGCGGACGCCTCGCAGATTCTGATCACCAACGGCGCGAGCCAGGCGCTCGATCTGCTGATGCGCTACATGCTCAAAGCCGGCGACACGATGTTCGTCGAGGACCCCGGTTACTACAACCTGTACGGTTTGCTGAAACTGCATGGCGTGAAGCTGATCGGCATTCCGCGCACCCGCAACGGCCCCGACCTCGATGTACTGGAGGCGCAGTTGCAACTGCACCGGCCCAAGCTGATGTTCGTCAACACTGTGTTCCACAATCCGACCGGCACCACGGTCGCGCCGCCGGTGGCGTTCCGGCTGCTGCAACTGGCGCGCACGCACGGCTTCAAGATCATCGAAGACGATATCTACGCCGACTTCCAGACCGACGTCACCGACCGTCTCGCGACGCTCGACCAACTCGAACACGTGATCTACGTGGGCGGCTTGTCGAAGACGCTGTCGTCGTCGTTGCGGATCGGCTGCGTGGTGGCGAGCCACGAGATCATCAAGGACCTGGTCGACATCAAGATGCTGACGAGCATCGGCGGTTCGCGCTTTGCCGAGGCGGTCGCCGTGTCGTTGCTGGAGCGCGGCGCGTACCGCAAATATCTGGATCGGCTGCGTCGCCGCATGCGCGACGCGCTGGGCTCGACTACCCAGATACTCGAAGACGCCGGCTGGGAACTGTTCGAAAAGCCCGTCGGCGGCAAGTTCCTGTGGGCACGCGTGCCGCACGTCGACAATGCCGAACGGCTGGTGGCATGCGGCGCGCCGCTCGGCGTAACGGTGGTGCCCGGCAGCTATTTCCGGCCGCACATGGAAGTAAGCCCGTGGATCAGGATTCACGCGGCATTCGGCAACGAACCGCGCGCCCAGGCATTTTTCCATGCCGCCGCGGCGCTGCCTGCTTCAGTCTGAGCGGCTCAGCCAGCCTTCGCGCTTGACGGATGCCCGCTGCGCCGGGACTCGCTTTTCCCTAGAATAGCGAGTCCCAGCCCGTCCCCGCGCGCCTAGCCGCTCTCCATGTCCACGCCGCCGATCCTTCCCGCTTCCACTTCCGCATCTACCCCCGCCGCCACGCCGGGTCCCTCGGCCCGCTCGCTCACCGTGATGCTGTGGCTCGTCGCCACCGGCTTCTTCATGCAGACGCTCGACTCGACCATCGTCAACACCGCGCTCCCGGCGATGGCGACGAGTCTCGGCGAGTTGCCGTTGCGCATGCAATCGGTGGTGATCGCGTACTCGCTGACGATGGCAGTGATGATCCCGGTGTCCGGCTGGCTCGCCGACAAACTCGGCACACGGCGCGTGTTCTTCAGCGCCATCCTCGTGTTCGCGGTCGGCTCGCTGCTGTGCGCCAACGCGCATACCCTGAATCAACTGGTGATCTACCGCGTCGTACAAGGCGTGGGCGGCGCGATGCTGCTGCCGGTCGGAAGGCTCGCGGTGCTGCGCACCTTCCCGGCGGAACGCTATTTGCCGGCTTTGTCGTTCGTGGCGATTCCCGGACTGATCGGACCGCTGATCGGCCCAACGCTCGGCGGCTGGCTCGTGAAAATCGCGTCGTGGCACTGGATCTTTCTGATCAACGTGCCGGTGGGAATCGTGGGTTGCATCGCCACGTTCATCTTCATGCCGGATAGCCGCAACGAGCACACCGGCAAGTTCGATCTGAAAGGCTATCTGCTGCTGATCTTCGGCATGGTGGCGATTTCATTCGCGCTCGACGGCCGTACGGAGTTCGGCATCCAGCACGCCACGGTGCTGGTGCTGCTGATCCTGAGCCTTGCCTGCTTCGTCGCCTACGGTTTGCACGCCGTGCGCGAGCCCACGCCAATCTTCCCGCTCGACCTGTTCAAGATCCACACCTTCAGCGTCGGTCTGCTAGGCAATCTGTTCGCGCGGATCGGCAGCGGCGCGATGCCGTATCTGATCCCTCTGCTCCTGCAAGTGAGTCTCGGCTATAGCGCCTTCGAAGCCGGCATGATGATGCTGCCGGTGGCCGCTACGGGCATGGCGGCGAAGCGCCTCGTCACGACGCTGATTGTCAGGTATAGCTACCGGCGCGTGCTGATCGTCAACACGGTGCTGGTGGGCCTGACCATGGCGAGCTTCGCGCTCACCTCCGCGGGGCAGCCGCTGTGGCTGAGGCTCGTGCAACTGGCGTTCTTCGGCGGCGTCAACTCGATGCAGTTCACCGCGATGAACACACTGACACTCAAGGACCTCGGCACCGGCGGCGCAAGCAGCGGCAACAGCCTGTTCTCGCTGGTGCAGATGCTCTCGATGAGTCTCGGCGTGACGGTTGCCGGCGCGTTGCTCGCGACCTTCACCGGCCTCCTGCCGCGCGTGACCGCCGCCAACTCGCTGCCCGCGTTCCATGCGACGTTCCTGTGTGTCGGCATCATCACCGCCGGCTCGTCGTGGATCTTCGCGCAACTGTCGCCCGACATCCGCACGCCGGCGAAAAAGACCGATCCCTCGGAGCGGACCTGAGTTTCGCGCCGGGCTGCGGCGGCCCGACTTGCGCCGGGCGTCGCTGACTTCGCTGCGACCCGGCCGCGACTCGCCGTCGCCCTGGATTAACGCGACAATCGTCTCCGCCGCACCAGCGTCACCGACCCGCAACGGGGCGCGGGCCGCACCACCGAAGTGCGGATCTTCGCTTTCACGCCCGTGCTGGCGCACAATCGCCGTACTGACCGTGGCCTCCGAGCGCTTACAGTGTGTTTCCGCTCGCGCATAGTTCTTGCTCGCTATCCTGTAAACTCACGATTTGCGCGTACCCACTCGTGTCGACCATGCGAGCGCACCGCCACTTCCACACGACTGACATGATGAGCATGATCGAACTCGATCCTCCCGGCTTCCAGCCGCCACGTCCGATGGCCGGCGACGAAGGCTCCCGGCGCACCGTCCTGTACGGCGGCTACACTGTTTTCAGCGTGTTCCAGCCGGTTTTCTCGGTGTCGCACCGGCGCGCGATCGGTTATCACGCTTCACTGCGCGCACACGACGAACATGCTCTGCAAGTACCGTCGCACGAAGTTTTTACGCAGGCGGCACGGCGCGGCGACCTGCTGGAACTCGGACGGCTCGCCGAATCGCTGCATCTGGGCAACTTCAACGCATTCGACAGCCACGACGAATGGCTTTTCCTGAGCCTGCACCCGGCGGCGCTGATGGACACCAGTTACGGCGACGCACTGCTCGCCGGCCTCAAGGCGCTGGGCCTGCCGCCGCAACGGGTGGTGCTGGAAGTCTCCGAACAGGCCGGCGGTGAAACCACGCGCTTCGCCGACATCATCGACGCGTTGCGCAAGTCCGGTTTCCTGATCGCGCTGGACGGCTTCGGCGCGAAGCATTCGAACATTGACCGCGTGTGGAATCTGCGTCCGGATATCGTCACGCTCGACCGCTGCATCCTCGCGCAAGCGAGCGAACACTCGCATATTGAACGCGTGCTGCCGGGCCTCGTCTCGCTGCTGCACGAATCCGGGCAACTGGTGCTGATGGGCGGCCTGAGCACCGAGCGCGATGCGCTGATCGCGCTCGAATGCAATGTCGACTTCGTACAGGGCGCCTACTTCGCGGGCCCGAGCGTCGAGCCGGTGAAACCGCAAGCGGCAGCCGGCTTGATGGACTCGCTCTCCGCGGCGCTGCGCGAACGGGTCGCCGCGCGCGAACGCGCGCAGTCCGCGCGGCTTGCACCCTATGTCACGGCGCTGGAAACGGCGGCTGCCCAACTCGTGGCCGGGGAATCGACGACCCAGGCGACCGCGACGCTGCTCACGCTCGGCGAGACGGCACGCTGTTTCGTACTCGACGGTTCGGGCCGGCAGATCGGCGACAACGTACTGCCGGCGGGGCGTGCGTCGCAACGCGCCAAGCGCTTCCGGCCGCTGCTACATTCGGAAGGTGCGAGCTGGGAGCGCCGGCCGTACTTCATTCAGGCCATGCGCGTGCCAGGCCAGGTGCACCTCACGCCGCCCTACCTGTCGATCAACGAAGCACACCTGTGCGTGACGGCCTCGATCGCCGCACATACGCCGCACGGCACGCAGGTGCTATGCGTCGACATCAACTGGGAAGTCGCTGCACATCGTAATTGAGGCAACGCTGTTCCGCCGGATCCGCGCGAGCAGCTTCATGACGGCCGTGCGGCCCAGCAAGCGGTTGGCTGCCTGCAAACGCGCCGCGCGGGTGACGGCGCGCAACGCGACGATCTTCGTCGAACCGTCCGGCAGACTTTGCGTGGACACGTCGATGACTCCGACAACCTCGCCTTCAAAGAGCAACGCAATACACATTGCGCCGCCGACCGACACCACCTCCGCATGGCTCGCCTGATGTGCGAGCGCTGTCACCGTCTCCATCCAGGCCACGGGCGCCAGTTCCTGCGTGCATACCGGCGCGTCGCTGACGACGTCGCTGACAACTTCAGGCGCGTCGCTAAAGAGACGCAGCAAACCCACTCGATCCTGCGCCTCCAGCGCGATACGCAAGCGTTCCACGATCCGCGCATGGGCGGCGGGGTCCGGGCGCTCCAGCGGCGCGCCCGCACGCTGCAAGCGCTCCTTGGCCCGATGGACGATCTGCCGGCAACTGCCCGGCGTACGGTCGAGGATTTTCGCAATCTCCGCGTAGTCGCAATCGAACGCTTCGTGCAGCACGAATGCCGCCCGCTCATCCGGCTTCAGGCGCTCGAGCAGGAGCATCACGCCGTACGACATCTCCGCCGCGCGCAAGGCCAGCTCCTCCGCCGATGGCGCCACCTCGTCGAGCCAAGGCTCCGGCAACCAGCCGGTGGCCTGTGACGCGCGTTCGCGCTGCACCTGACGCAGCCGGTCGATGGCCGCGCGCGTGGTGATCGTGGTAAGCCAGGCGGCCGGTGTCTGCACCTCTTGCGTATCGGCGAGATGCCATTTGAGCCAGACGTCCTGCACCACGTCTTCCGCTTCGGCGCGGCTGCCGAGCATGCGGTACGCGAGCGCGAGCAGGCGGGCGCGCACGGCCTCGAAGCTGGATGCCCTGTCGATTTCCTGTTCTGTCATGCGTAGACCTCCAGATCGTGCGTGGTGAAAAGCGCGGCGCCTGCTGCCTGCTGCCTGCTGCCTGCTGCCTGCTGCCTGCTGCCTGCTGCCTGCTGCCTGCTGCCTGCTGCCTGCTGCCTGCTGCCTGCTGCCTGCTGCCTGCTGCCTGCTGCCTGCTGCCTGCTGCCTGCTGCCTGCTGCCTGCTGCCTGCTGCCTGCAACATTGTCGAGGCGTGCCCTGCAATCTACATCCTTCTCAGCTTGACGCTCGGTCCCCTGCCGATGTGACAGCTCGACAAAAAAATATTCCTGTCACGCCGCCGCCGTTCTCCTCGTCATAAGGACAACAACCCGCGCAACGGGCACGCGGTTGTTCGAATCGGCCACCGCTGCCGGCTGACGGCTAATCGCTACCGGCAACACGCCACCTGAAACGAGGCAAACATGCATTCCAGCCATCCCTCCATCACCGGACTCGGCCTCGTGCCCACCGTGATCGAACAGTCCGGCCGCGGCGAGCGCGCCTACGACATCTATTCGCGTCTGCTGCGCGAGCGCATCGTTTTTCTGGTTGGTCCGGTAAACGAACAGTCGGCCAGTCTGATCGTCGCTCAATTGCTGTTTCTGGAGTCCGAGAATCCCGACAAGGATATTTCTTTTTACATCAATTCGCCGGGTGGCTCGGTGTACGACGGCCTCGCCATTTACGACACCATGCAGTTCATCAAGCCCGAGGTGTCAACCTTGTGCACCGGCTTTGCCGCGAGCATGGGGACGTTTCTGCTGACCGCCGGCCAGCGCGGCAAACGGTATGCGCTGCCCAACGCGCGCATCATGATTCACCAGCCGTCGGGCGGCAGCCAGGGCACCGCTGCCGACGTCGAAATCCAGGCGAAAGAGGTGCTCTACCTGCGCGAACGCCTCAACGCGGTGATGGCCGAGCGCACCGGGCGCAGCATCGAGGAGATCGCCCGCGACACCGACCGCGACAACTTCATGTCGGCTCACGGCGCGAAGGCGTACGGCATCGTCGACGAAGTACTGGAAACCCGCGCGGCGCTGAGCCTCCCAATCGACCCGGCCCGTCACCGTGACATGTAGCGCGCAGCGCCCGCACCGACGAACCGCCCCGGATCCCCGCCCCCGGGCGGCTTTTGCCTGCCCTATCGGTGCGCCAGGAACACAAAAGCTGATCACCTCCGCTGGAATCGCTATCATGGTCGCGATTCGTCGAATTTGACGATTGCTTCTATGGAGATATTCATGGCGTCAGCCAACGAAACCGTCAGCATGGCGCTATTCTGCGACTTCGAAAACGTTGCGCTCGGCGTGCGCGACGCGAAGTACGACAAGTTCGACATCAAACTGGTCCTCGAACGTCTGCTGCTCAAGGGCAGCATTGTCGTGAAGAAAGCGTATTGCGACTGGGACCGCTACAAGAGTTTCAAAGGCGCGATGCACGAGGCCAATTTCGAGTTGATCGAGATTCCGCACGTGCGCCAATCGGGCAAGAATTCCGCCGACATCCGGCTGGTGGTCGACGCACTCGACCTCTGCTACACGAAATCGCACGTCAATACTTTCGTCATCATCAGTGGCGACTCGGACTTTTCGCCGCTGGTGTCGAAGCTGCGCGAGAACAACAAGCAGGTGATCGGCGTCGGCGTGCAGCAGTCCACCTCCGATCTGCTGATCGCGAACTGCGACGAATTTTTCTTTTACGACGACCTCGTGCGCGAGAGCCAGCGCGCGGTCGCCAAGCGCGAGTCGTCGCGCCCGCAACAGAGCGCGCAGCCGGCGGCCAAACGTGCGCCCGACGAGGAAAAGTCGCGCAGCAAGGAAGACCTCGAAAAACGCCGCACCAAAGCGATCGAGATCGCCGTGCAAACGTTCGACGCGCTCGCGTCCGAGCGCGGCGACAGCGGCAAGATCTGGGCGTCGGTGCTGAAGAACGCGATCAAGCGTCGCAAGCCGGATTTCAACGAGACGTACTACGGCTTTCGCGCGTTCGGCAATCTGCTGGAAGAGGCGCATGCGCGCGGGCTGCTCGAATTCGGCCGCGACGAGAAGTCAGGCGCCTACGTTTATCGGGGCGCGGCCGGAAATGCGGGCGCCGAAAACGTGAGCGAGCCGGCCGAAGCAACTGAGTCGGCAGAACAGATCGTCGAGGCACAGGGTGCCGAAACCGTGGTTGCCGAGTCGGTCGGCAAGCAGGAGTCGCGCCGCCGAGGCCGCGGCAATCGCAAGCCCGGCCGCGGCCAGCAGGAAACCGCACATGAAGAGCGCGCGCCGGTCGAGCACGCTGGCCGCGCGCAGCCTCAGGCGAAAGCTGCGCACACGCATGCGGGGTTCGCCGGCGAACCCGTTTTCGAACAGCCGGAGGCGCCTTGGGCGGAACCGGAGGCCTTTGCGGCTGAACCGGTCGAAGTAGCCGGCAAAGAAGCGCAGGAAACAAGTGGCACTCAACCTAAGCGCAGCAAGGAACGCGCACCGCGCAAGACAGCCGCGAAAAAAGTGAAGAAGACAACGCCGCGAACGATCGAAGAGGTTCCGCAAATCGCTGCGCCTGCTGAAGCACCGGCAGCATCGGTTGCCGAAGAAGCGCCGGTGGCCGCAAAAAAGGCAGCGCGCAAAGCGGCCCCGCGCAGTCGCCGCCCGCGCAAGACAGCCGCTACGAGCGAGGCGGAATAAATGCCTCACATCGCGTGCGGCGTACTGATTGCCTCCGGCACCGCGTACTGATTGCACCGTCACCGCGTTTAGCAAGGCACAGCGCAGCACTATCCGCTAAGCCGCAAACAAAAAGCCCCTGCTCGTGATGAACAGGGGCTTTCTTAATTTCCGCTCCGCAGCACCTCGTTGGAACTGAAACCGAAACTGAAACTGAAACCGCAACAGCGCCGGCACGCCCCACCGTTCAACGGCGGCTGTTTTGCGATCGGCAATATCAGCTCACCTCATCCCGCGACCGTTGGCTGTGGCCACCCCAGAAACGGCGAAGGCAACGCCTACCGCAAACCAAACACCGCCACCCCATTCGTCGCGCCCACATACACTTTGCCGCGCGCGATCATCGGCGTGATGAACTTGTTGCCCGCGCCCCATTGATCGCGCGTGCCGGCCTGATTGCTGTTGTACAACTCGTTCCCGAGATTGCTTGCGTCGTACGCATGCAAGGCACCCGTCGTGCCGTTTTCCGCCACCCAGACGATACCGTTGCTCGTGCCGTTGGCCGACACGGCCGGTGTTGCGCCGGGATAGGCAAACGTGGTGGGACTCTTCGAGGCAGCGGTGGTGGCAAGAAACGCCCCCGAGACCGGCAGCGCCTTCAGGTTATCGTTCCAGCCGCCGTAATAGACCGTACCGCCGTAGTAAGCCGGCGAACCCCAGATGCCGCCCGCGAGCGTGCCGGTCAGCACCTGCCAGTTATTGTTCGCCGTGGGACTGAATTTACCCATCGCATCGCGATCGACCACGTAGATCAGATTGTCCTTACCCGCCGCTACGGCCAGGTGTTTGACGACGCCGCCCGTGGTCGTCTGATCCGGCAACAGCATCACGCCGCCCGAGCCGAAATCGTTGTCGGCATTCGCCTCGGCCACGACGTTGTCCATGGCGAAGTAGTCGGTGACCTGGAGGTTTCCCGACGACAGCTTCATCAGCGAGTTGCCGAAGTCGCCGTCGACGGGAAAGCCCTGCGCGTTCAGCGTGGTGCCGAACGTGCCGTTGCCGTCGACGACGTAAATCGAGGTACCCTCCGACGCCATCCCCGAGCCCGCCATCCAGATCGATCCCTGGCTGCCGTTCGGCGTGATGTTGAGCACGCTGGTCTGTTGGAGCGTGTCGGCGCTATAGGCCATCAGCCAGCCGGTGTACGCACCCGACATGCAATGCGAGGTCCAGCCCATATAAATGTTGCCGCCGACCAGCGTGAGCGCCGCACGCTCCGTGTGCGACGAAGGATTAAAGGTAATCAGGCCGTTGACGCTGCCCGCACCGCTGCCCGGGTAGGTCGCGGCGATCTCGGTCGGGCCGCCCAGTACGTCGGCGCCGGTCGTCAGATCGAGCGCATGCAGGCGGTGATGATAGGCGCCGTTGCCGTCTCTCGTCATCGCCACCGCGTACAGAATACCGTTCGCGCCACGATTGCGGTCGATGACCGGCGTCGACGTGATGCCGATTTCCGGCGTGAAGTCCTGACAACTAAAGTCGTCGCTGGGTGTTTCGCCGCTGCCGACCAGCGAGACCTTCCACAATTGCGCGAAGGTGGTGGCGTCGTACGCGTACACGCTATCGTGTTCGGTGGCGACGTAGACCACGTCGTGAGTGGTGCCGCCAATAGGCAGACTCGTGACGAACAACGGCTCTGCATCGACCTTGCCGTCCGCGGCGAGAAACGCGACTTTGCCGAAGCTCGCCGAATTGACGTTCGCAAGCGTCAGCGTCGTCTCGGCCAGCATCTGGCCGGTGCGTGCGAGATCGTTGTGATGCATCAGCACGTCGGTGGCGAAGGCCGCCGTTCCCATGGACGTGCCGCCCGAGCCGGTGCCGCTCGTGCCGCCGCTGCCAGTTGTCGAGCCACCGGCGGCGCCGCTGCCCGCCGCCGAACCCGTTCCCGACGAGCCACCCGAGCCGCCGCCGCAAGAAAGAAAGAAGACGGCGACGGATGCGATCGCCAGCCACTCGCACACACGGGACCACACTCTCGGATTGAACGCGCCGATTTGCGGTCGTTGCATGGTCGCCTCGTTTGCACGATGTCCGGCTCCCTCCGTACGCTGGGCTACGTCGAACGGCGGAATCAGAAACGGCGTGCGCCGGCAGGGATGAAGGGGAATGTGCGGGCTGCGCGGAATCGCCAGACAAACGGCGTCCCTGGCCCTCCATCCAAACGTACGCCCTTTGTCGGGCGGCTTGCCGCCATCGTTTCGTGTCTTTCCGCCAGGTATGACAAAAGCTTCACAGCCACAAGCTTGTCCACGTCCTGGCGCAAACGGCTCATTTCAGCAAAGCAAGCTTCCCGATCGACCTCAGTAATACGGGTAAGGCGCGTACATCACCGGAGGCGGCGCGACATACCTCGGCGGCGGCGCGTAGTAGTACGGCTGCGGGGCGTAATAGGCCGGCTGCGGGGCGTAGTAGGCCGGCCGCGGCTGCGAGATCGTGTTGCCCTTCGAGGTCATGCATTGTGCGTAGGCGGCGTCGTAGCGCGCTTGCAGACCGGCCGCGGAATACTGCGCGCCATTCGCCCCGTTCGCGCTGCCGATCATGAGCCCGCTGCCCGCGCCGATCGCCGCGCCCGCGCCGGCATTGCCCGCCGCCGCACCGATCAATGCGCCCACGGCGGCGCCGCCGAGCGTGCCCACCGCCGCGCTGTTCACGCTGTTCTGGGTCGCCGCCTGAGCGGCCGCATTGGGATCCGTCGAGCGGTTCGCGTAGTCGCGGCATGCATAGTCGTCCTGCTGGAACTGCCCGAGCGGCTCGCCGCTGCGCGGCAGCGCGACCACGCTTGGGCCGCTCGGCGGCATAACGGCGCAACCGCCGAGCGCGAGCGCAACGACGGCGGCCGGTATGGCGAGGCTTATCGACTTGGTGCTGGAGATCATGTTCGTGCGCTTCAGAGACATTGGAATTCAAACGTTAGGCCAATCGGCATCGTCCTTGGTTACAAGATCGTTACAGAAAGTTTTTCGCTTACATTCTCACCCGCGCCCGCACGGCACGGCACGGCACGGTATCGCAGCCTGGACGACGCAGGCCGCCGCGTCATATCGGGTCACACATGGATGTCGACGGATTCCGATACAGCCGGAACCGCCTCGGCGCAGCCTTGATCGAACGCGCAAGAGGTCTGAATCCGCGTCGAACACGGGTCCGCCGACCTCGCAGCAGTTACCATCTGTGACAAAGCTTGCAGGCTCAGCCCGTGTCACCTTGCAGTTCGGCCTCGACCGCGACATCGACGGCGCGGCGCGCGATGTCCAGGCGGCGATCAATGCGGCACGCGCCGACTTGCAGTCCAGTTTGAAAAGCAATCCTACCTATCACAAGGTCAATCCCGCCGATGCCCCGATCCTGATCCTGATTCTGGCACTGACGTCGCACACCTTGCCGCGTGCAAAAACTCTACGATCTTGCCTTGACCATCCTCTCCCAGACGCTCTCGCAGTTGCCCGGAATCGGCGAGATCGACGTGAAACCCGTAAGTAACAATGGGCGTGGACGGCGAAAGATTTGATGCGGGAATGCGACGGAGTAGAACGGCGCAAACGTTATTGATCGACCGCGCACTCGCCCGAATTCTGCTGAAGGCGCCCTGCGTCGCCAACATTGGTGGACCCAAAAAGCAGAAAGCCCTCGCGAAGGAGGGCTTTCTGTTTCACTACCGTTTCCAGACTTCATTGCAGCGACACGTTCGGATCTCCCGTTTTGTTGGACATCCGAACTATCTCGTCACGCTGCAACCGGCATGTCTCACGCGAAGTTCTTCGACGCGAATTCCCAGTTGGCGATGTTCCAGAACGCTTCAACGAACTTCGGACGCGCATTGCGATAGTCGATGTAGTACGCGTGTTCCCACACGTCGATCGTCAGCAGTGCCTTTGCGTCGGTGGTCAGCGGCGTAGCGGCGTTGCTCGTGGACACCAGGTCGAGCGAACCGTCGGCCTTCTTCACCAGCCATGCCCAGCCCGAGCCGAACGTGCCGACTGCCGTCTTGGCGAATTCTTCCTTGAACTTGTCGAACGAACCCCACTTGGCGTTGATCGCGTCAGCCAGCGCGCCGGTCGGGGCGCCGCCACCTTGCGGCGACAGGCTGTTCCAGAAGAACGTGTGGTTCCAGATTTGCGCGGCGTTATTGAAAATACCGCCCGATGCCTTCTTGACGATTTCTTCGAGCGACAGGTTTTCGAACTCCGTGCCCTTGATCAGATTGTTCAGGTTGGTCACATAGGTCTGATGGTGCTTGCCGTAGTGATATTCGAGCGTCTCTTCCGACATGTGCGGAACGAGTGCGTTCTTTGCGAACGGCAGCGGCGGGAGCGTATGTTCCATGGTGCTTTCCTTGTGTCTGTATCTGTTGTGGGGGAGTCTGCGGATAACGCTTTAGAGCACTCGATTGTAGGCGAGTTGGAATAACCCCGCAAACCAACGGACTTTATATCCGGCATCGGCGAACATGCCGCACACATAGCGTAATTAGTGCATTCGCACGGGCCGGGCCGAGCCCATGCGGAGGTCAAAAGTACGCTGTTGTGCGCCGTCGTCTACGTGTCAGAACCCGTCGGTCAGGCGCGGTTGCACGTCGGCGAGGGCGATGTCCGCCGCCCCTTCGGCGAGATGCACCGTGAGGCGCCGCCCCGGCTTCAGCGACGACGGCGCACGCACCGCGCGGCCGCTCTGCGCATCGAGCACGGCGGCATAACCGCGCTCGAGCGTGCGCCGCGGACTCAGTACTTCGAGCCGGGCGGCCAGCGTGTCGATACGCGCGGACTGACGTTCATGCTGGCGTAACAATGCAGCGTCCAGACGCTGCGAGAGCGTGCCGAGTTTTGCCTGATACGCGGCGAGATCGGGCCGCCAGCGCTGCCAGCGCATCTGCAGCAGAGAAAACCGCGCTCGGGCGTCGCGCACGGGACGCGCCCCCGCCGATGCCAGCCGCACGCTCAATTGCTGCAAATGCGTGCGCTGCCGCGCAAGCCGCTCGGCCGGCGACACGAGCCGGCGCGCGAGCCAGTCGAGCTGTTGGGCACGCCGCTCCATCATGCGGCCAAAGCCGCGTGCGAGCGTCGCGTGCCGGTGATCGAGCTCGCGCAGCAACAGCGCACGCTGCGGGCTGACGAGTTCGGCGGCGCCGGTGGGCGTCGGCGCGCGCACGTCGGCGGCGAAGTCGGCGATCGTGAAATCGGTTTCGTGGCCCACGCCGCTCACCACCGGTATCGCACTTTCGGCGATGGCGCGTGCAAGCACTTCTTCGTTGAACGCCCACAGATCTTCAATCGAGCCGCCGCCGCGGCATACGATCAGCACATCGACTTCGCGCCGCGCGTTGGCCGCGTCGACCATGTCGGCCAGTTTGGTGCTGGCGCCCACGCCCTGCACCGGCGCCGGATAGACGATCACCGGAATATGCGGCGCGCGGCGCGACAATGTTGTCAGGACGTCACGCAATGCGGCGGCCTGTAACGACGTCACGATGCCGATCGCACGCGGGTGGGCCGGCAAGGCCCGTTTGCGGTCGGCCGCAAAGAGACCCTCGGCTTCGAGTTGCGCCTTCAGCCTGAGAAACGCTTCGTAAAGACGCCCCTGCCCCGTGCGGCGCACCGCTTCCACATTCAGTTGCAGCTCGCCGCGCGGCTCGTACATCGTCACCAGCGCGCGCACTTCGATACGGTCGCCTTCGCGCGGCGTGAATTCGGCGTATTGCGCGCGACCGCGGAACATCACGCAGCGCATCTGCGCCTGCGCGTCCTTGATCGAGAAATACCAATGGCCGCTCGCGGCGCGCGTGAAGTTCGACACCTCCCCTGCCACCCAGACGAGTGGAAACGAGCGTTCGAGCATCGTGCCGATCGCACGGTTGAGCGCGGAAACGGGGATGACAACTTCACCGCCGGGCGTAGCCGACGAGGAAAAAGGGCTTTCGGGATTCATGCGAGGAATATCGGTGACTGGCCGGACAGACGATAGACCGAGTGGCCATCGGCGTCCAGCGCGGCGGCGGAATTGTTAAAAGTGTCCACATGTCGGGAGCCATTAGACGAATACCGCCAGATCGCCCGCCAGGCCGTGCGAATTGGAAGCATGTCCTTGATTTATATGGCGTTTGCATCTCGTTAAAGAGAACGATTGCCGATACGGAGCGCTCGGCACGGCCCTTCCAGCCCGTTGACTGGCAGGTTTTCCACAAAGTTATCCACAGGCCATGGGCATCGTCGGACGCAGCGATTGGCCAGGCGGCGCGAGGCGCGCGACTTGCCGGGCGGGACTTGCGCGCGCTAGAGTGGCGGGTTCGACGGCATGCCGAACGCCCCGCCGCGCTCGCTATTGCGGCACATAATCGGCACACGGCTGGGCACACGGCGTGGCAAACCACGAGCAAATTGCAGGCAGACTGCGCACGCGCATCGGATGCCGCTGCCGCCTGACCTTTTCGTTTCACTTTTCGATTGTCCGGAGAACCGCGTTGATGCCTGCACCGCGTATTGCAACTGACGCTTCCACGCCGACGTCCCGGCCCCTTTCGCCTGTCCCTCCGGCCTGCCGATGAGCGAACTCAACGACCGTCTCGAAGCGCGCCTCGCGCGCGAGTGGCAACGGCGTGGTCCGCTTGCATGGGCGCTGACGCCGCTCGCGTGCGTGTTCGGCGCGATTGCCGCCGCGCGCCGCGCCGCTTTCTCGTTCGGCTGGCTGAAGTCCGTGCGCATCGGCGTGCCGGTGGTGGTGGTCGGCAATGTAACCGTCGGCGGCACCGGCAAGACGCCGACCGTCATCGCGCTGGTCGAAGCCTTGCGTGCCGCCGGCTTCAAGCCCGGCGTCGTGTCGCGCGGCTATGGCGCGCGCGTCAAGGGACCGACGCGGGTTCTCGCGACCTCGGCGGCAAGTGTCGGCGGCGACGAACCGCTGCTGATCGCGCGCCGCACCGGCGCACCGGTGTGGGTCTGCCCGGATCGCGTCGCGGCGGCGCAGGCGTTGTGCGCGGCGCATCGCGAAGTCGACGTGATCGTCAGCGACGACGGCTTGCAGCACTACCGCCTCGAGCGCGACGCCGAACTGGTGGTTTTCGATCACCGGCTCGGCGGCAATGGTTTTCTGCTGCCGGCCGGCCCGCTGCGCGAGCCGCTGTCGCGCCGCCGCGATGCGACGCTGATCAACGATCCATACGCCCGCACGCTGCCCCCATGGCCGAACACGTTCGCGCTGCAACTCGCGCCCGCCGACGCCTGGCATCTCGACAACCCCGGTCTGCGCCGTCCGCTCGCGCAATTCAGCGGCGATCGCGTGCTGGCCGCGGCCGGCATCGGCGCCCCGGAGCGTTTTTTCGCGACGCTGCGCGCGGCCGGCCTCACGCCCGCCACCCGCGCCTTGCCGGATCACTACGCGTACGAGCGCAATCCTTTTGCGGACGTCGACGCCGACGCCATCCTGATAACCGAAAAGGATGCGGTAAAATTAGGGACCTGGCACGACGCGCGCATCTGGGTTGTCCCTGTCGAAGCCGCGCTCGATCATCGCCTCATTGCATTAGTTGTGGAGAAAGTCCGTGGACGCTCGCCTGCTTGAAATTCTCGTCTGCCCGATCTGCAAGGGCCCGCTCAGCTACGACCGTTCCGCGCAGGAGCTGATCTGCAACGCGGACAAGCTTGCCTACCCGATCCGCGACGGCATTCCCGTCATGCTGGTCGACGAAGCACGGCAGACCGTGGAAGGCACGCCGGTCGATCTGAATCCGGGTTCGGTCGCCTGAGTCGGCCTGATTGGGCCTGATTGGGCCTGCTTGGCTTTCCTCACGCGCGGCGGCCGCGACCCGGGTGTCGCGCGTGGTTAATGCGGGCGTCTGATCTGCGTTTCCGATCCGCGTTTGCCGTTTTTTTCCCATCCGCGTCCGTATGCCACCGTGCGTAGGTTTGTACCGTGTGCATTCACAGCCGCTCTCTTCCGGTTCCAGCGCCGCTCGCTTTTCCAATGACCAACGCCACCACTCCTCCGTTCATCGCCGTCGTGCCGGCCCGGCTCGCCTCGACGCGTCTGCCCAACAAGCCGCTCGCCGACATCGGCGGCAAGCCGATGGTGGTGCGGGTCGCCGAACGCGCACGCGAATCGGGCGCGCAACAGGTGCTGATCGCCTCCGACGCGCAAGCGGTGCTGGACGTGGCCCGCGAACACGGCATCGAAGCCGTGCTGACGCGCGCCGATCATCCGTCGGGCACCGACCGTCTCGCGGAAGTGGCGGCGCGCTTCGGCTGGAGCGACGAGACGATCGTGGTCAACGTTCAGGGCGACGAGCCGCTGATCGACCCGGCGCTCGTGTGCGGCGTGGCGTCGCACCTGGCGTCGAGCCACGGCTGCGCGATCGCCACCGCCGCGCATCCGATCACCGACCCCGCGGAAATTTTCAATCCGAACGTCGTCAAGGTCGTGCTGGACGCGCACGGCGTCGCGCTGTACTTCTCGCGCGCGCCGATTCCATGGGCACGCGACGCGTATCAGCCGCATTGGCCCGACGTGGCATCGATACCCACGCCGCCGGCCCCCGCCGTCGTCCATCGGCACATCGGCCTGTATGCGTATCGCGCCCAATTCCTGCGCACCTATCCGAGTCTCGCCATCTCGCCGATCGAACAGGTCGAAGCGCTCGAACAACTGCGCGCGATGTGGCATGGTGAGCGAATCGCGGTGCTCGTCACGCAGAACGCGCCGCTGCCCGGTGTCGACACGCCCGCCGATCTTGCGCGCGTGCAGGCTTTATTCGGGGCTTGAGCGGAAAAACCCATGGCATAATCGGACGGTTGTGCGCGTCTCCCATTAAGTGCGAAAGTCAGGGTTTGCCCCGGTCGCACCGTTGCGGTCTTGCAGCGCCGTCGTTGTCGACGTGCAGCGCGAGACCCGAAACGGCAGCTGATGCGGGTCCCTCGTCGAATCGCGGGATAGCAGCGCCACCAAAGAATTCACATAGATCTGGAGATATCACATGCGTTTGATCCTTTTGGGTGCGCCCGGCGCAGGCAAGGGCACTCAGGCAAACTTCATCAAGGAAAAATTCGGCATTCCGCAAATTTCCACCGGTGACATGCTGCGCGCGGCCGTCAAGGCAGGCACGCCGCTCGGTCTTGAAGCCAAGCGTTTCATGGATGCCGGCGAACTGGTCACGGACGAACTGATCATCAATCTGGTGAAGGAACGCTTGCAGCAGCCCGATTGCGCGAACGGTTATCTGTTCGACGGTTTTCCGCGCACCATTCCGCAAGCGGAAGCCATGAAGCAGGCAGGCGTCGCGATCGATTACGTGCTGGAAATCGACGTGCCGTTCGAGGAGATCATCGTGCGCATGAGCGGCCGCCGCTCGCACGCCGCGTCGGGCCGTACGTACCACGTCAGGTTCAACCCGCCGAAAGTTGAAGGTGTGGACGACGTGACGGGCGAACCGCTGATCCAGCGCGACGACGACAAGGAAGAAACGGTCAAGAAGCGCCTCGACGTGTATGTGGCGCAAACCAAGCCGCTGGTCGAGTACTACAACACCTGGGCGCAAAACGGCGACCCGGCCAGCGCGTTGACGGCACCGCAATATCGCCGCATTTCGGGCCTCGGTTCGGTCGACGAAATTCGCAACCGCGCGTTCGATGCGTTGAAGTAATCTTGCCTCTGCGGTTGTCGCTCGAAAACCCCGCCCATTCCGGCGGGGTTTTTTATTGCAGACCGCGTGGCGCGTGCTTCTCTGCTGTCCACTATGCTCGGCATTAGTTAGCCATCCGTATCAGCTTGGCAGTGCGATGGGGCTCCAGCAGGCCCTCAGGCGGCCGCCCCGCCACGTCGCTTTCCGCATTGCAGCATAGCCGTTACAATCGATCATCGAAAAAATATTCGATCGAGACATTACTGAACTGAAGCAAAGGAGAAGACATGGAGATTCGTGACAACGTATTTCTGATCACCGGCGGTGCATCGGGCCTCGGCGCGGCCACGGCGCGCCTTTTCGTCGAGAACGGCGGCAAGGTGGTGCTGGCCGACCTGAATCAGGACGCTGGTGAGGCGCTCGCCAAGGAACTCGGCGGCGTGTTCGTCAAATGCGACGTGAGCCGCGAAGACGACGCCACGCAAGCGGTCGAAGCCGCCACGAAGCTCGGCACGCTGCGCGGTCTCGTCAATTGCGCGGGCGTTGCGCCCGCGATCAAGACGGTCGGCAAAGACGGTCCGCATCCGCTCGAGTCGTTCGCTCGCACCATCTCCATCAATCTGATCGGCACCTTCAACATGATCCGGCTCGCCGCCGCAGCCATGTCGAAGAACGAACCGAATGCGAATGGCGAGCGTGGCGTGATCATCAACACGGCATCGGTGGCCGCGTTTGACGGCCAGATCGGCCAGGCCGCCTATGCCGCGTCGAAGAGCGGCGTGGTCGGCATGACGCTGCCGATCGCACGCGACCTGTCGCGCAACGCGATCCGTGTGATGACGATTGCACCGGGCATCTTCGAAACGCCGATGCTGCTCGGCATGCCGCAGGAAGTGCAGGATGCGCTCGGCGCGATGGTGCCGTTCCCGCCGCGTCTCGGCAAACCGGCAGAGTACGCGATGCTGGCCAAGCAGATCTTCGACAATCCGATGCTCAATGGCGAAGTGATTCGTCTGGACGGCGCGATCCGGATGCAGCCGAAGTAACGATGTAGCCGACGCGCCGCTTTACGCGGCCGCGCCCATGAAAAAACGCCTGCGCATGAGTCGTGTGCAGGCGTTCTGTTTTGACCGGCAGGCCGCGAGGCGTGCTTAGCCGCGGTCGTCGTACTGGGTGCGTTGACGCAGTTCATGCAGCTGCGACTCCACCACCGTCGCGTCCTCCGCATCCGGCCGGTCGCCGAGATATCGTTCGAGATCCTCGAGCGCCGGGCGCAGGTAATCGAGCCGTGCGTAGGCGAAACCGCGATCGCGCACTTCCTCGATGCTGTCCGGCAACAGAATCACAAGACGCTGCTGCACCGCCAACAGACGCTGCCAGCGTTCCGTCTGAAGATAGGTGGACTTCAGATTGCGCAGCATGCGAGCGATGATCTCGCGGCGCGTGGCCGGCTGCAGCAACATGCGCAGCGCCCTGCTGACCGATTCGCCTGCCGACGCCACATACGGCTCCAGCATGTCGACCATCTGCGATTCGGACAGAGAATGCCCGCTGGTCGGATCGAGCATCACGTCGCCGTCCGGTGTCGTCACGCGCAGCAGGAAGTGGCCCGGAAACGACACGCCGCGCGCCGGAATGCCGATCTGCTCGGCCATCTCCAGATACAGCACCGCCAGCGAAATCGGAATGCCGCGGCGCCGCTTGAGCACCGCATTCAGATGGCTGTTGTCGGGATCGTAATAATCGTTGAGGTTGCTGGCAAAACCCAGCTCGCGGAAGAAAAACCGGTTCAGAATGCCGACCTTCTGCCTGATGTCGGCGTCGTCCGGCATGCGGCGCTGCAGACGCAAAACCAGCTCGTCGATCTCGGCCAGTGTGCCTTGCAAGTCGAGATCGGGATAAGCGTCCTGCGCGAGCGAAAGCGCCGCCTCGGTCAGCGGCAGGCTGTCGTCGTCGGCAACCAGCGTACTGAAATAGTCGAGAACTCGCGTCATCGTGATCACTTCACTCGCCTTTTGAAATACGCGTACTTGAAGCCCATCAGCCAAAGCATACCGAAATATAGCGCGGCGAAGAGAACGAGGCACGCCCCAAGCAACACGATGCGGTCGACCGGCCGGCTATGCATGCCGATCCAGTCGAAGCTGATCGCAAGCCAATGCATCGTGCCGGCCAGCACCAGGCAGGCGCCGAGCAACTGCACGAAGAACTTCAACCAGCCGTTCGACGGCATATAGATGCCACGCTTGCGCAAGCCGAGAAACAGGAACAGCGCGTTGACGCACGCGCCGAGCCCGACGCTCAGCGTGAGACCCGCATGCGCGAAAATCGGCACGAACAGATAGTTGCTCAACTGCGTGACGATCAGCACGCCAATGCCGATCTTCACCGGCGTCTTGATGTCCTGTTTCGCGTAAAAACCGGGCGCGAGGATCTTGATGAGAATCAGGCCGATCAGGCCGATGCCGTAAGCCGACAGTGCGCGGCCGACCATCACCACCGAGTTGCCGTCGAACTTGCCGTAGTGAAACAGCGTCGCGGTGAGCGGCTGCGCGAAGAAAAACAGCGCGACGGCGCTCGGTGCGGCCAGCAGGAAGGTGACGCGCAAACCCCAGTCGAGCAGCGACGAGTACTCGTGCGGATCGGCGTCCACGTGCGCCTTCGACAGACTCGGCAGCAGGATCGTGCCGAGCGCTACGCCGAGCAGCGCGGTCGGAAACTCCATCAGGCGGTCGGCGTAGTTGATCCAGGAGACGGCGCCCGGACCGATGCGCGACGCAATGTTGGTGTTGATGATCAGGCTGATCTGCGCGACCGACACGGCGAACATGGCCGGCACCATCTTCGACAGCACCCGCTTGACCCCGCGGTGCGCGAGCGCCTTCACCGGATTCAGGCCGATGCGCGGCAGCATGTCGATCTTCTTCAGACCCGGCAGTTGCACGATGAATTGCAGCAGGCCACCGGCGATCACCGCCCACGCGAGCGCATACACCGGCGTGTGCAGGCGCGGCGCGACAAACACCGCCGCGACGATGAAGGCGACGTTCAGCAGGACCGGGGCGAACGCGGGCAGCGAAAAGTTCTTGTACGTATTCAGCACGCCGGACGCCAGCGACGTCAGCGAGATGAAAATGATGTACGGGAACATGATGCGCGTCATCGTGACCGCCAGCGCATACGCCTGACCTTCATGCGCAAGCCCTGACGCCACGACGAACACCACGCCCGACGCCCCCACCACGCCGATCAGCGAGAGAATCGCGAGCGCCCAGGCAAGCACGGTCGACGTCGCGTCGACGAGCACCTTGGTGGCATCGTGTCCTTGCTGGTTCTTGAATTCGGCGAGGATCGGCACGAAGGCCTGTGAGAACGCACCCTCGGCGGAAATGCGCCGCAGCAGGTTCGGAATGCGAAACGCGACGTAAAACGCGTCAGTATATTGACTGGCGCCGAACGCGCGGGCGATCAGCGTTTCGCGGGCCAGTCCGGTCACGCGCGACAGCAGCGTGAAGCCGCTGACCGTCAGCAGGGCTCGGAATAGATTCATGGGGCGCTTATTATACGGGTGCCGCGGGGGCGGACGACGAGCCGGAACGCGAATCGGACCGATTTGCGCCGCAGACGTTCGGTCGGATGAGGCGATCAGGCCGTTTTTTTGTTGCGCGCCGGGCCCGCCGCGCGCTCGCCCGTTGCAGCGCCGCTCACACGCTCGCCACGACTCGCCGTCCCGCCGTCCCGCCGTTTCGTCGCCCTTCCTCCGCCGTTCCTCCGCCGTTCCTCATTCGGGCCTGCAGAATCCCAGGATTCGCGCGACAGCCCGGCCTATTGGAATTGGCGATTCCCCGTTGCCACGTGCCTGATTTTGTTGCTATAATCGCCGGTTTCGAAGCTCGCTCAGTTTTCGGACGGTTTGCGGATAGGGCTAGGCACGTAATACTCGCCTGGCGCTCAACTAGCGCGTAAGCGCCACACAAGCCGCGTTGAGACGCCCAACCAGCCTCGAGACACACCGGAACACGGGCCCGCCTTCGCGTAGTCCGATCGATTTTTCGAATTATTTCGACACTTTTGCGCTCTTGGGCAATCGCTTCCAAGAGTTCGATCTAAAAGCAGCACCTCACCACTTGAAGGTCAGGTACTGGAAACAGGAACAGGATAAGGAACCGTCATGGCTAACTCCGCACAAGCACGCAAGCGCGCCCGCCAGGCCGCCAAGGCAAACTCGCACAACTCGGCACTGCGCTCGAAGTTCCGCACGGCTATCAAGGCTGTCCGCAAGGCAATCGAAGCCGGCGACAAGGCTAAGGCCGCTGAGATCTTCCAGGCATCGTCGAAGACCATCGACATCATCGCCGACAAGAAAATCGTTCACAAGAACAAGGCCGCTCGCAACAAGAGCCGCCTGGCTGCAGCCCTCAAGGGTCTGCAAGCACCCGCAGCGCAGTAAATTCGGTCAGCCCGCTTCGGTGGGCTACCTCCTGTTTCCGCTGCAACAGAAAGGCTCGCTTCGGCGGGCTTTTTTGCTTGGCACCGATCGAACTCGATACTGACCCACGCTTCTTCGCGAGTCAGTCGGCCGCACATCGAAGCCATCGCATTGAAGCAATCCGCCTTGGAGCCATGGCTTCAGGCGCAAAAAAACCCGCCTGTGGCGGGTTTTTGCTTTTGCTTTTGCCGATCCAACCGGCTCGCGCTAGATCACGTGCCTTTTCTCTTGCGGCGCGGCGTGCTCGAGTTGCAACTCGCATGCCTCCGTCACGACAAGGTCGTTGTCTTTCGCGAAGTTCAGGACGAAATCGAACGCCATCGGCTCGATGTCGCGCAGGCGCGAATCGAGAATCACGCATTTGAGGTCGCCGATCATGGTGGGCCGGACATACAGCGAGTACTGCATATACGCGTTCGGCCCCTTCCTTGCGCCGGGGCCGAAACAGGCCATGACGCCTGCGAGCCGCTCCGACCAGTCACTCGGCCGAAACTTTTTCCCGGTCGACGTGATGCCCTGAATGAAATATTCGGTTGGAGCTGCTTCGGCCATGTAGGAATACCTGTGTGACTGCCCAGCGGGATGACGGCAAAGCTGATTGCAAAGCGGCTTTGGGATGCCTGAACACGCGGCCACGCCTGACTGGCGAACTGCGCCGCCAGAAACCGCGAAAGGCCGGACAAGCCGCCTCGGCGCTCATCGTGACGGTGCACCGCGAGGAAACTTTCCGGAGCGCGTGCGCCGTGTCCCGCAAGCTCAATACCGGCCTGCTGGGCTTAGGGATAACCGGTAGATTATAGCGCAGCGGACCTTTTTCCGCAGCGCACACAAGCCCCACTCGAGTGTTGCGAAAGGCTTTCAGACAGCTTGCCCAGCCTTTTGGCCGACTCGTCAAACGGGGCGAAATCCTTTATGCTGCATTGAGTTACCACAAACGACGGCGGCGCCGTCCGGCAATCCTGCCGGGTGAGACCGCCGTATTTGTTTCATGACCGCCAAGAAAATTCGCCACTACCTGCAGTTCAAGGATTTCTCGCTGGACGACTACGAGTACGTGCTGGAACGCGCGCGCATTCTGAAACGCAAATTCAAGAACTACGAGACCTATCACCCGCTGCACGACCGCACGCTGGCGATGATCTTCGAGAAAAACTCCACGCGCACGCGCCTGTCGTTCGAAGCCGGCATCTTCCAGCTCGGCGGCCACGCGGTTTTCATGAGCACGCGCGACACCCAGCTCGGGCGCGGCGAGCCGATCGAAGACGCGGCGCAAGTGATCTCGCGCATGGTCGACATCATCATGATCCGCACGTTCGGCCAGGACATACTCACGCGCTTCGCCGAGAATTCGCGCGTGCCGGTGATCAATGGGTTGACCAACGAATATCACCCATGCCAGGTGCTGGCGGACATCTTCACGTATTTCGAACACCGCGGTCCGATTCGCGACAAGACCGTTGCGTGGGTCGGCGACGCGAACAACATGCTGTACACATGGATCGAGGCCGCCCAGATTCTCGGTTTCAAGCTGCGCCTGTCCACGCCGCCGGGCTACAAACTCGACCACGCCATGGTCGCGGCTGAAAGCGCCCCGTTCTACCAGGAATTCGACGACCCGAACGAGGCCTGCACGGGCGCCGACCTGGTCACCACGGACGTGTGGACCAGCATGGGCTTCGAGGCTGAAAACGAAGCTCGCAAGAAGGCCTTCGCGGACTGGTGCGTAGACGCCGACATGATGGCGCGCGCCAATTCTGACGCGCTGTTCATGCACTGCCTGCCGGCCCACCGCGGCGAGGAAGTCAGCGCGGAAGTGATCGACGGCCCGCAAAGCGTCGTGTGGGACGAAGCGGAAAATCGTCTGCACGTGCAAAAGGCGTTGATGGAATACCTGCTGCTCGGCAAGCTGAATCACTAAGCGAGTCTTTTTTCATCCTCTGCAGCATCTGCGTGAAGCGTGACGGGGCCTTGAATACGAGGCAAGGCATCCACGTTTAACGCCACGCATCGGGCCGGCTTCCGCGGTTGCAAGCGGAACCGGCTGACCCGCCGCACAGCTCCAAAAACGCGGGCAAGCGGCGGTTTAGTGTCAAAATAGTGGTTTTCCGCGCTCCGGAACTGCCGGCGCGCCCTGTTTTCCAGCTTTCTCCAGCTACGAGTTCACCATGAGCGATATCAAGAAAGTCGTGCTCGCCTATTCGGGCGGCCTCGACACCTCCGTCATCCTGAAGTGGTTGCAGGACAATTACGACGCCGAAGTCGTCACGTTCACGGCCGACATCGGCCAGGGCGAAGAACTGGAACCGGCGCGCAAGAAGGCCCTGCAACTCGGCATCAAGCAGGACAACATCTTCATCGAAGACCTGCGCGAAGAATTCGTGCGCGACTACGTGTTCCCGATGTTCCGCGCCAACACGATCTATGAAGGCGAATACCTGCTGGGCACGTCGATCGCGCGTCCGCTGATCGCCAAGCGTCAGATCGAAATCGCTCGCGCCACCGGCGCGCAAGCGGTCTCGCACGGCGCAACCGGCAAGGGCAACGACCAGGTTCGCTTCGAACTCGGCTACTACGCGCTGGAACCGGGCATCAAGGTGATCGCGCCGTGGCGCGAATGGGATCTGCTGTCGCGCGAAAAGCTGCTCGCTTACGCCGAAAAGGCCGGCATTCCGATCGAAATGAAGCACAAGCAAGGTGGCGCGCCGTATTCGATGGACGCGAACCTGCTGCACATCTCGTTCGAAGGCCGCCACCTGGAAGACCCGAAGGCCGAAGCCGAAGCCGATATGTGGCGTTGGACGGTGTCGCCTGAAGAAGCGCCGGACCAGGCTGAATATCTCGACATCGAGTATGAGCACGGCGACCCGGTCGCGATCAACGGCAAGCGCCTGTCGCCGGCTGAAATGCTGACCGAGCTGAACCGTTTGGGCGGCAAGCATGGCATTGGCCGTCTGGACCTGGTCGAAAACCGTTACGTCGGCATGAAGTCGCGCGGCTGCTATGAAACGCCGGGCGGCACGATCATGCTGAAGGCGCACCGCGGCATCGAGTCGATTACCCTCGACCGCGAAGTGGCTCACCTGAAAGACGACCTGATGGCGCGTTACGCATCGCTGATTTACAACGGCTACTGGTGGAGCCCGGAGCGTCGCGCAATCCAGGTGCTGATCGACCATACGCAAGAAAAGGTCAACGGCTGGGTGCGTGTGAAGCTGTACAAGGGCAGCGTGTCGGTTGTCGCGCGCGATTCGAAGGAAACGCTGTTCGACAAGACGATCGCGACGTTCGACGACGACGGCGGCGCGTACAACCAGGCCGACGCAGGCGGGTTTATCAAGCTGAATGCACTGCGTATGCGGATTGCGGAGAATGCGCGTCGTCAGCGCGGCTGAGAACATGCGCTTCGGTGAAGGCTAACTTCTTGCAAGCGAAGTCAAGCGCCGCAAGGCGCGGTCAGAACTGAAGCGCAGATGCGAAAAAAGGCGCCGGGGGAAACTCCCGGCGCCTTTTTTATTGCAGCGCACTGTGCACCAAATCGAACGACGGCGGACTGGCTTCAAGCCGCGCCCACCTTCTCGCACCCAATCGCCAGGACGACAGCCAGCCACTTAAGCGCGGCTCGCGTCGTCCCCTGCCGCAATCACAGGCAAACCGGCTCCGCTTCCAGCTCAACCCCGAATCGCGCCAGCACATCGCGCTGAACCGCCTTCGCCAGCGCCAACACCTCGGCGCCGCTCGCCCCACCGCGATTGACCAGCACCAGCGCCTGCCGCTCATGCACGGCCGCTGCGCCCATTGCGCGACCTTTCCAGCCACATCGATCGATCAGCCAGCCCGCCGCAAGCTTCACCCGGCCGTCCGGTTGAAGGTAAGACACGACCTCGGGCTCCTGGACCTTCAGGGCCTCGAACTGTGTGGCCTCCACGACTGGATTCTTGAAGAAACTCCCGGCGTTTCCGAGCTGGAGCGGATCAGGCAGCTTGGCGCGCCGCACCGCGACTACCGCGTCGAAAATCGCTTGTGCGTTCGGCGGTGTATCGGCGCGGCCACTCGCAGCCAGTTCGCGCGCAAGATCCGCGTACCCAGCCCGCGGCTGCCAAACCTTCGGCAAACGGAAAGTGACCGAAGTAATCACAAACCGGTCGCGCCCTTCCCGCTTGAAAAAACTGTCGCGATAGCCGAATCGGCACGCGTCGGCATCGAGTTCGAGCACTGCCCCCGTTTCCAGCTCAACCGCCCGCAGCGACGCAAACCGCTCGCACATCTCCAGCCCATAGGCGCCGATATTCTGAATCGGCGCCGCCCCCACCGTGCCCGGAATCAGCGCGAGGTTCTCCAGACCGGGCAACCCTTGCGACAAAGTCCATGCGACAAAGTCATGCCACGGCTCACCGGCTGCCGCCTCGACGTACCATGCATCATCGTCCTCGCGCACGAGGCGGCGGCCTTGCAGCGCCACCAGCAGCACCAGTCCGGCGAAGTCCCGCGTCAGCACGACATTGCTGCCGCCGCCCAGCACCAGCCGCGGCAAGCCGGCGGCACGCGGATCGCGCACGGCAGCCATCAGTTGCGCTTCGTGCTCGATCCGGCATGCAAACCGCGCACGAACATCAAAACCGAAGGTGTTATGCGCCTTCAGCGGATAGCCGGCAATGAACGCGGCGGAGTCGGATTGGGACATCGGATTGAGAAGAATGGAACGACCAGCAAAACGGCATCTGGCCCTGGCCGCGCGGCAATGCGCGGCGGCCTTAGGCAAAAGGGAGTGGCGTCGGTAAAATGACGTCCGGTTCGTGATTATAGCGAGTGCCTCGTGAGCAGCCGACCGGCCGCGCCACGCACCGCAGCACTATTGGGAGAAAACAATGCCATCGTTTGACGTCGTCTGCGAAGCGGACATGATCGAAGTCAAGAACGCGATCGAGCAGTCCAACAAGGAAATTTCAACCCGCTTCGACTTCAAAGGGTCGGACGCGCGCGTCGAGCACAAGGAAAGCGAAATCACCGCCTATGCGGACGACGACTTCAAGCTCGGCCAGGTGAAAGACGTCCTGCTGTCGAAAATGGCCAAGCGCAATGTGGACGTGCGCTTTCTCGACTACGGCAAGATCGAGAAGATCGGCGGCGACAAGGTCAAGCAGGTCATCAAGATCAAGAAAGGCGTGTCCGGCGATCTGTCGAAGAAAATCGTGCGCCTCGTGAAGGACAGCAAGATCAAGGTCCAGGCGAGCATTCAGGGCGACGCGGTGCGCATCACCGGCGGCAAGCGCGACGATCTGCAAAGCGTGATCGCGATGCTGCGCAAGGACGTGACCGATACGCCGCTCGACTTCAACAACTTCCGCGACTGAACGCCCGTCGCGTTCGGCACCGGGCCGCGCTGGCGCGCCCGATGCCGAACGTGACGCACCCACCCGCGCTCAAGGTTCGTTACCGCCCGCCGCGCCAGCTGCTGCGTCGGGTTTCTTCTTTGCGCCGATGCGGCTTTCCTGGCCGCGCATCAGCTTGGCGATGTTGCCGCGGTGGCGCCAGACCAGCAGCGAACTCATCACGACAATCGCCAGCGCGATGATATGCGGCCCGAACAGAAAGCCGTCGAAGATCGGTGCGAACACCGCCGCGGCCAGTGCCGCCAGCGAAGAATAGCGCGTGAAGAACGCCACGATCAGCCACGTGAGCAAGGTGGCCGCGCCGAGGATCGGGTTGATGGCGAGCAACACACCCGCTGCGGTCGCCACGCCCTTGCCGCCCTTGAAGCGGAAGAAAATCGGATACAGGTGGCCGAGAAACACCGCCACGGAAGCAATCGCAACCGACGTATCGTCGAGGCCGTAACGCGCGCCGAAGTGCACCACGAACCACACCGGCAACCACCCTTTAAAAGCGTCGCCGATCAGGGTGAGAATCGCGGCCTTCTTGCTGCCGCTGCGCAGCACGTTGGTGGCGCCCGGGTTACCCGAGCCGTACGAGCGCGGGTCGTCCAGCCCCATGGCGGCGCTCACGATCACGGCAAACGACACCGAGCCGATCAGGTAGGCAACGACAGCAACGATCAGGTTTTGCATCTGGGACTCTTATAAGGATCGACGGTCTGGAACTCGACGCCCCGACCGCAACAGGGAACAAGGCGGCGCACATTCTACCGAACCCGCCTGCCCGGAAAACATTGAGACAAACGTCAATCGACGCTCGCGCACTGAACCGGTTTCGCCGCCAGCAAGCCCGTCAATACCGTGGGCTCGATGCTGACCAGAAAACCGCGCCGCCCGCCGTTCAGCCAGATTTTGTCCATCGCGAGGATGCTCGACTCGACGTACACCGGCATCTGCTTCTTCGTACCGAACGGCGACGTGCCGCCGATCAGATAGCCCGAGTGCCGGTTCGCCACCTCGGGCTTGCAAGGCTCGACGCGTTTCGCGCCGATCTGCCGCGCCAGATTCTTGGTGCTGACGGTGCGGTCGCCGTGCATCAGCACGATCAGCGGTCTCGCGTGCTCGTCTTCCATCACCAGTGTCTTGACGACATGATGTTCGTCCACGCCGAGCTGGCGCGCCGATTCCCCGGTGCCGCCGTGCTCCACGTAATCATAAGGATGTTCGCCGAAAGTGACGCCATGACGGCGCAGAAACTGCGTCGCGGGCGTTTCGGAAACGTGTCTGGATTTGCTCATCGGCGCATTGTAATGGCGAGTTTGCACGACGGCTATTTGCCGAATGGCCAATTGTGTGGCGCCGGTGATTGTGGCACGATCGTTCGAAAACTTTCCGGCGCACGCACGCCGGGCACGGAATCGTTTTGCAACTATGTTGCATGGGACCCGAGTAGGCGCTAAAGCGCTAACTCGGGTCGACTGCGTTGCATGGGACCCGAGTAGGCGCTAAAGCGCTAACTCGGGTCGACTGCGTTGCATGGGACCCGAGTAGGCGCTAAAGCGCTAACTCGGGTCGACTGCATTGCATGGGACCCGAGTAGGCGCGAAAGCGCTAACTCGGGTCGACTGCGGTGCATGGGACGCGAGTAGGCGCTAAAGCGCTAACTCGGGTCGACTGCATTGCATGGGACCCGAGTAGGCGCGAAAGCGCTAACTCGGGTCGACTGCGGTGCATGGGACGCGAGTAGGCGCTAAAGCGCTAACTCGGGTCGACTGCATTGCATGGGACCCGAGTAGGCGCGAAAGCGCTAACTCGGGTCGACTGCGGTGCATGGGACCCGAGTAGGCGCTAAAGCGCTAACTCGGGGCGACTGCGTTGCATGGGACCCGAGTAGGCGCTAAAGCGCTAACTCGGGTCGACTGCGTTGCATGGGACCCGAGTAGGCGCTAAAGCGCTAACTCGGGTCGACTGCGTTGCATGGGACCCGAGTAAGCGCTAAAGCGCTAACTCGGGTCGACACAGGAGACGACGTTGAGCTTTGATTCATCCAGCCGTTCCACGATCGACATCCCCGCGCTGCTGGCCGCGCTGCCCGCGAGGATTGCCGGGATTCCGGCGCTCGCGGCCGCGCGCGATCCACAACACGTCGCTTTGATCGAGGATGCGCGCCGCCTCACCTACGCGCAACTTCAGGAAGCGGTCAATGCCGCCGCCGCACTGTTGCGCGAATGGGGCGTGCGTGGCGGCGATCGCGTGATGATCGTGGCCGAGAACAGCATCGCGCAGATCGTGCTGCTGTTCGCGACCGCAAAGCTCGACGCGTGGGCGCTGGTGTCGAATGCCCGCCTGTCCGCCGCCGAACTCGACGCGATCCGGGCGCACGCAGCGCCTCGCGTGGTCGCGTATGCGGTCGAAAGCTCCGTGGATGCCCAACAGCATGCACAGAGGCTTCAAGCCGTCACGGCGCCTGCCATCACCCCGGATATCGGCGCCTGGTCGTACACGATCGACACCAAGGCGCAGGCCGAACCGGTCGAAGCCGTCAATCACCGCCAATGCGCCGCACTGATCTACACCACGGGAACCACGGGAGCGCCGAAAGGCGTGATGCTGTCGCACCGCAATCTGCTCTTCATCGCGGCCATCTCGAGCCGCTTGCGCAAAGTCGGTCCGGACGATGTCGTGTACGCCGTTCTGCCGATCTCGCACGTGTACGGCTTTGCCTCGGTCTGTCTCGGCAGCCTGCACGCCGGCGCAACCTTGCGCCTCGCGCCGCGTTTCGTGCCGGAAGCAGTGCGGCGCGCGCTCGCCGAAGAGCGGGTGTCGATCTTCCAGGGCGTTCCGGCCATGCACGCCAAACTGCTCGAATATTTGCAGACACACGGCCACGCGTGGTCCGCGCCGCATCTGCGCTTTGCCTATTCGGGCGGCTCGCCGCTCGACGCCGCCCTGAAAGCGCACGCCGAAAGCGTCTACGGCCTCCCGCTGCACAACGGCTACGGCATGACCGAAAGCAGCCCGACCATCTCCCACACCATGCTCGACGCGCCGCGCAGCGATTGCTCGGTCGGCGAGGTCATTCCTGGCGTCGATGTACGGTTCGTCGGACTCGACGGTGTCGATGCCGCACCGGGTGAAATCGGCGAACTATGGGTGCGCGGCCCGAACGTGATGCTGGGTTACTACCGCAGCCCGGAGCAAACCCGCGTCGCCGTTACCGAAGACGGCTGGCTCAAGACCGGCGATCTCGCGCGGCAAGACAGCGACGGTGCATTGCATATCGTCGGACGCAGCAAGGATCTCATCATCCGCTCGGGCTTCAACGTGTATCCGGCGGAAGTCGAGCATGTGCTGAACGCGCACCCGCAGGTCGTGCAGTCGGCGGTGATCGGGCGCGCCGTGGAGGGCAACGAGGAAGTGGTCGCGTTCGTCGAATTGATCGCAGGCGCAACAGTGACGCCGGCTGAACTGATCGCGTGGTGTGGCGAGCGTCTCGCGCCGTACAAGCGCCCTGCCGAAGTGAAAGCGCTCGCGGCGCTGCCGGCCGCGTCGACCGGAAAGATTCTCAAGCATCGGCTTCGGGATCTCATGTAAAGCAGCAGCCACCATGGTTTCGGCCACGCCAGGCCGCACAAAAGCTACGGCAAGGGCAGGCGCGCCTCACCCCCGCGGATGATGCTGCGCATGCAGCGACTTCAACCGTTCGCGGGCCACGTGCGTATAGATCTGCGTGGTCGAGATATCCGTATGGCCGAGCAGCAATTGCACGACGCGCAAATCGGCGCCGTGGTTCAGCAGATGCGTCGCGAACGCGTGCCGCAACGTATGCGGTGAGAGCGGCGCGCGCACGTCGGCCGCCGCGGCATGACGCTTGATGATGTTCCAGAACTGCTGACGCGTCATGCCCTCCGCGCGGCTCGTGACGAACAACGCATCTGTCGCCCGCGCACCGAGCAAAGCCGGACGCGCTTCGCGCAGATAGCGTTCGATCCAGCCGTGCGCCTCTTCGCCGAACGGAATCAGGCGCTCTTTCGAGCCCTTGCCCATCACGCGCACGACGCCTTCGTTCAGGCCCACTTCCACCGTCTTCAGCGTGACCAGTTCCGTGACTCGCAAACCGCTCGCGTACATCAACTCGAGCATGGTGCGGTCGCGCAGGCCCAAGGGCGTGTCGATATCCGGCGCGCCGAGCAGCGCTTCGACTTGCGCTTCGGTGAGCGTCGAAGGAAAACGCGGCGGCTGCTTGGCCGAACGGATACGCACCGTCGGATCGACCTTCGTGCGATGCTCGCGCACCGCCCAACCGTAGTAGCGGCGAAACACCGAGAGCCGGCGGTTCGCCGAGGTGGATTTGTCTTTCTGGCGGGCCGCGCTGTAGGCGTTGAGATCGGCCTCGCTGGCGGTGTCGAGCGAGGTGTTGCGAGTTTGCGCGAGCCATTCGCAGAACAGCCGCAGATCGCGCCGGTACGCATCCAGCGTGTTGCGCGACAAACCGTGCTCGAGCCACAACGCGTCGCAGAACGCGTCGATCGAGGCCGAGCTCGCCATAAACAAGGGTGACGCGATCGGCGCGTCGTCAGTCACGGTGTCGCTCATGCGTAGGGAATGCCTTCATGCGCCAGAAGCCAGCGCTTGACGTTGCGAAAGAAGCCATCTCCGGCGTGATGCGCGAATCCGCCGATGCCGCTCGAACTGACCACCCGATGACACGGAATCACGATCGGAAAGTAGTTGGAGCCGCACGCCTGGCCGACCGCACGCGGGACGCTACCCAGTTGTTTCGCCAATTGCCCATAGGTCAGCACGACGCCCGGCGGGATCTCGCTGATCGCTTGCCACACGCGCCGCTGAAACGGGGTGCCGACCGCGGCCAGTGGCAATTCGAACGTCGCGGACGCGCGTTCGAAATAGCGTTCGATCTGCTCCACAGCCTGCTTTGCGAGAAGCGTGTCCGGCGCGACGTTCTGCACCGACTCCGGCAGATAGACGATCTCGCGCACGGCCTCGCCTTCGAGCCGAATGCCGACCTTGCCGAACGGTGCATCGATCACTGCGTTGAACATGGTTGCCTGCTTCGTGATTGGCGGGGCGCTTTTTACCGCACGGCAGCGTACCTGCGTTGAGTGCAGGTGCTTAACCCAAAGAAAACGCCCCCCCGCCGGAATGCCGCTACTTTACGCTGCTTCCAACGCCCATTCCACATGCTCGCGCACGACGGCGGAAGGGTCGTCGGCGCGCAACTTCAGCGCGTCGACAATCGCCTCGCGCGCATCCGCGCTCAGGCTTTCCGGCGCGGCTCGCAGCGCATTGCCCATCCCCACGGCCAGGTTGCGCAGCCAGCTCTCGTAGCCGATGCGGCGAATCGCACTACCCTGCATGCGCGTATCGAACTCCTCCGCGCTCCATGCAAACAGTTCGACCAGCGTCGCGCGATCGAGCCCATGCCGCACATCGAAATCGGCGACCGGTGCGGCCTGCGCAAACTTGTTCCACGGACAGACGAGCTGGCAATCGTCGCAGCCATACACACGATTGCCGATCAGCGGCCGCATTTCCAGGGGAATATTGCCCTTCAATTCGATCGTCAGATACGAAATACAGCGGCGCGCATCGACCTTGTAGGGCGCCACGATCGCACCCGTCGGACATGCGCCGATGCAGCGCGTGCAACTGCCGCAATGTGAGCCCGGCGTTTCGGGCGCAGCGTCGGGCGATGTCTCGGCATCGGTGGGCAACGGCACGTCGACGTAGATTTCGCCGAGAAAAAAAAGCGAACCGGCATCCCGTTGCAGCAGCAGCGTGTGCTTGCCGCGCCAGCCAATTCCGGCCTTCTGGGCAAGCTCGACTTCGAGTACCGGCGCCGAATCGGTAAATACGCGGTAGCCGAATGCGCCGATCTCCGCCTCGATTTTCTCGGCCAGATGTTGCAAACGGTTACGCATCACCTTGTGATAATCGCGGCCCCGCGCATAGATCGACACCACCGCCGCCGACGGGTCCGCGAGCCGCGCATGCTCGGCCGCGCGCCAGTCTGGCGGTGCGAGCGGCGTGTCCTGCAAAGCGCTTTCGTGCGCCTTTCCGCTCAATGTCTGAGCAGGCAAATAGGCGATGCGCGCGGTAATCACACGTCGCGTGCCGGCCACAAGCTCGGCGGGGCGCGCGCGTTTCATGCCGTGTTTCGCCATATAATCCATCTCGCCGTGGCACCCCGCGTCCAGCCATGCTGCAAGCGGCGCTTCGGCAGCGGAGAGATCGGTGTCGCTGATACCGATCGCCGCGAAACCCAGTTCACGGCCCCACGTTTTGATCTTGAGCGCGAGCGCATTCAGCGCCGCTTCATCGAAATGACGCTCGGCACGCGTTTCGTCGTTTGACGCTGGCGTGCGGGAAACAGGGGACTCCGGACTTCGGTTCATCACGCCATTTTACGAGAATGCCCGTCAATCCCGATCTCGCGATCCAGCCGCCCGCGGATGTCCTGCTCGAACGCTCCTTCGCGCTCGTGGACGAGGCCGCCACTCACGCATTCGGCGAGCGCTTCGCGCAGGCGATCGAAAGCGTGCGCGAGTTGCAGCAAAAGCCGCTGCAGGAAGCACAGCAAGGAACCCGGCAAGCGGCGCAGCAACACGCGCCAGGCGCCGCGGATCAACACGCATTCCACGGGCTGCAAGTTCAACTCGCCGGCGACCTCGGCGCCGGCAAAACCACGCTCGTGCGCGCGACCTTGCGTGGCCTCGGCCACACCGGCCGCGTGCGCAGTCCCACCTACACACTCGTCGAACCCTACGTGCTCGAGCGGCCCGCCGGGGAACTCGCGCTCTATCACTTCGATCTGTACAGATTCACCGACCCGGCCGAATGGGCCGACGCTGGCTTTCGCGAGTACTTCGACAGCGGCGCCATCTGCCTCGTCGAATGGCCGCAGCGCGCCGGGCGTCTGCTTGGCGTGCCGGATCTCGTCTTCGCGCTCGACCTGGACCACGAGGGCGACGGCCGGGTACTCGTTGCACGGGCATACAGCGAATCAGGAAAGGCATGTCTCGAAAGATGTTGATCAAACCGTTCCGCTCGATCGAATCGGCGGCGACCGCAACGCATAGCTGGCGGCGCCGGCAGATTCTGCGCGCGGGCGCGTCCACGCTGGTGCTCGGCCTTGTCGTTCCGCGCCTCGCGTGGGCGAGTTCGGTGCTGGGCGTGCGGGTCTGGCCGGCGCGCGATTACACGCGCGTGACGATCGAATCGGATCAGCCTTTGCAGAACGCGCAGCAATTGTTGCAGGGTCCTGACCGGCTGGTGGTCGATCTGAACGGCCTCGATCTGGATCAGGCGCTGAAGGATCTGGTGTCGAAGATCACGCCGAACGATCCGCAGATTCAGTCGGTGCGCGTCGGGCAATATCAGCCGCACGTCGTGCGCATGGTGTTCGATCTGAAGGGTTCGGTGAAGCCGCAGGTGTTCACGCTGCCGCCAGTCGGCGCGTACAAATACCGGCTGGTGTTCGACCTGTACCCCGCGGTCGCGCCCGATCCGCTGATGGACCTGCTCGCGCAGACCGAGCGCAAGCAGCAAACGCTGGACGAGAACAACGCACCGCCCGCCACGCTGAGCGGGCCCGGTATCACGCCGCCCGCCGCCGACAACAGCGAAGCCTTCTTCGAGCGTTATGCGCAGAACGGCAGCAGCGGGACGTCGCCAGGCGTGCCGCGTCCGCCGGTGCACGTGAGCCCGCCCCCCGCGCCGCCGATCCTCGGCAAACCTTCGACCCCGACTGCGCCCGTCGCGCCGCCAATCGCCATCGCTCGCAACAAAGGCGGCAATAGCAGTGGCAACAGCGCCGGCAATCTCGGCGACGACAACGACGGCGACGATAGCTACGCCTTCACCAACCCGAAATCCGGCAAGAGCAGCACGGTGCGCCTGTTGACCGTCGCGATCGATCCGGGTCACGGCGGCGAGGACCCAGGCGCGATCGGCGGCTCGGGCACGTACGAGAAACACGTCGCGCTCGACATCGCGAAGAAGTTGCGCGCCAAGATCGACGCACAGCCGAACATGCGCGCCATGATGACGCGCGACGCCGATTTCTTCGTGCCGCTGAACGTGCGCGTGCAGAAGGCCCGGCGGGTCGGCGCGGACCTGTTCGTGTCGATCCACGCGGACGCGTTCACCACGCCCGACGCGAAAGGCTCGTCCGTGTTCGCCTTGTCGGAGCACGGCGCGTCGAGCGCCGCGGCGCGCTGGATGGCGAACAAGGAGAACTCGTCGGATCAGATCGGCGGGATCAACATCAAGTCCGCGGACGCCACCGTCAACCGCGCGCTGTTCGATATGTCGACCACCGCGCAGATTCGCGACTCGATGCGCTACGGCAACTTCGTGCTGAAGGAGATCGGCGGCATCAACAAGCTGCACAAAGGTTCGGTCGAACAGGCCGGATTTGCCGTGCTGAAGGCGCCGGATATTCCGTCGATCCTCGTGGAGACCGCGTTCATCAGCAACCCGGACGAGGAGCGCCGCCTGAACGACGACGCGTATCGGGAGAAGATGGCCGATGCGATCATGACCGGCATCAAGCGCTATTTCGCGGCGAATCCGCCGTTGGCGAAAAACCGGATGACCTGACCTGATGCCCCCCCGGCTTGACACCTCGTCACGCCGGCATCAAGCAAGAACGGCCGCTCGATGCGGCCGTTTTTTCTGTTTCTCGCCCAAACACCACCTAAGCGGCATTCAACGCGCCGGTGAAAACCGTTGCACGACCCACCCACCGAACACGTTCACCACCAACCCCGCCATCACCAGCAAGGCGCCCACGATCTCCGCCTCGGACAACCGCTCGTCGAGAAACACGGACGCCGACGCCAGCCCGACAATCGGCACCAGTAGCGAGAACGGCGCCACCTGGCTCGCCGGATAGCGCGACAGGAGCCGGCTCCACAGCCCGTAACCGATCAGCGTTGCAATAAACGCGAGGTACACGATGGCGAAAATCGACATCGCGCTGATCCCGGACAGCGCCGCGACGATCCGCTGCGGTCCCTCGAACGCGTACGACAGCGCGAAAAACGGCAACGGCGGAATCAGGCTGCCCCACACCACCAGCCCAACCAGATCGACGTTGCCGACCTTCTTGGTGACGATGTTGCCGAGCGCCCACGAACACGCCGCGCACAGCGTGAGGACGAAACCGGCGAGCGTCATCGCATGGCCGCCTTGCATGCCGATGACCGCGAGCCCGCCCGCCGCGATCAGCAAACCGACAATGTTCGGCACGCGAAAGCGCTCATGCAGAAACAGCGCCGCGAAGATCAGCGTGAAGAATGCCTGCGCCTGCAAGACGAGCGATGCAAGCCCGGCCGGCATGCCGACATACATGGCCGAGAACAGGAACGCGAATTGCCCGAACGAAATCGTCGCGCCGTAAACGAACAGCCAGCGCCACGGCATCTGCGGCCGCTTGACGAAAAACACCGCCGGCACCGCGGCGAGCGTGAAACGCAGCGCACCGAGCAGCATCGGCGGCACACCGTGCAGGCCCACCTTGATCACGACGAAATTGACGCCCCACGCAATCACGACGACCAGCGCGAGCAGTAGGTCCTTCGGCGACATCCCGGTCTCCATCCGATTGTTGGAACCGGCAGTTTAACGGAGGTCGCGGCGTCAGGGGACGGCGTGCATTACGGAATCACGGAACGATCAGGCGGGGCAAACCGTTGCCATTCCGCCCTCCGCAGTAGAATCAACAATTAAGCCAAATCCGACTCACCCTTCCAGCCGAGCCTGCCCATGTCTTCTTCGATCAAAGCAGTTCTCAAACCGCATCTGCGCGACGTCGGCAGCCTCACCGTGCGACGTGTGCTGCCGGCCATGGCGGCGCGCCTGATCGGTCCGTTCATCTTTTTCGACCACATGGGCCCCGCCACGCTCGACCCCGGTGTCGGACTCGACGTGCGTCCGCACCCGCATATCGGCCTCGCCACCGTCACGTATCTGTTCGAAGGCTCGATCATGCATCGAGACAGCCTCGGCTCCGAGCAGAAGATCGTCCCGGGCGACGTCAACTGGATGACGGCGGGGCGCGGCATCGTCCATTCCGAGCGCACGCCGGCCGAAGACCGCGCGAGCGGCCTCGCCATGCACGGCATCCAGACCTGGGTCGCGCTGCCGCTCGAAGACGAAGACACCGAACCGTCCTTCTCGCATCATCCCGCCGCTACGCTGCCGGTGGTCGAACGCAACGGCGTCACGCTGCGGGTGATCGCCGGCACGGCGTTCGGCGAAACCTCGCCGGTCGAAACCTTTTCCGGCACGCTGTATGTGGCGGCGGAATTCGCCCCGGGCGGCGCTTTCGCGCTCGAGCCGGAACATGAGGAGCGCGGTGTCTATCTGGTGGACGGCGATCTGGAGATCGACGGCACGCCGCTCGAAGTGGGCCAGATGGCCGTGCTCGCACTCGACGAAACCGTCACGCTTGCCAGCACCCACGGCGCGCGCGTGATGCTGCTCGGCGGCGAGAAGCTGGATGGCGAGCGCTTTATCGAATGGAACTTCGTTTCCAGTTCGCGCGAAAAGATCGACGCCGCGAAGCTGGCTTGGACCAATCAGGAGATGGGCAAGGTGCCGGGCGAAACCGAATGGATTCCCCTGCCGACAAGAAAATGAGTGAGCAAGGCGGCACCCATGGCATGGGGCCGCCATTGGCAAGCTCGCCGTCTGTGCGAGCATTTTCGGCCCCGGCAGCCTGCATCCGCCGCATTGAACCATTGAATTCGCGGCATGCGGCCCCATCTAGCCCGCACACCGTTTTATGGACGAGGACGCAATGGACACCACTCTGGCCACATTCGAACAGGACGTCATCACGGCGTCGACACTGGCCCCCGTGCTGGTCGATTTCTGGGCGCCGTGGTGCGGTCCCTGCAAGACGCTCGGCCCGATGCTCGAGAAGCTCGAGGCCGAAGCCGCCGGCAAATGGAAGCTGGTGAAGGTGAACGTAGACGAGAACCAGGAACTGGCCGCGCACTTCCAGGTGCGCAGCATTCCGCACGTCATGGCGTTTGCCGACGGCCAGCCGGTCGATCAATTCGTCGGCGTGCTGCCGGAAGGCCAGTTGCGCGAGTTTATCGAGCGCCTCGTGCCGCAAGGCGCGGACGCAGCGCGTCTTGAAGCGCAAGCCGCGCTGGCCGAAGGCCGTCGTGAGGACGCGTACGACGCGCTGCAAGCCGCTCTCGCCTACGACCCCGGTTTCGATGAAGCACGCATGGATCGCATCGAAATGCTGCTCGAAGAGCATCGCATCGACGAAGCACGCAATGAAGTCGACTTGCTGTCGCCGAAAACCACGCAAGGGATCGACGCCCGCTTCAACGCGATCAAGACGCGGCTCGATGCTGTGGACGCAGCGGCCGACCTGCCGCCTACGGATGCACTCGAAGCCAAAGTCGCAGCGAACCCGAACGATCTCGAAGCACGCTTCGATCTGGCTAGCGCGCTTATCGCCCGCCGCAAATATGAAGGCGCGCTAGAACATCTGCTAGCCATCGTGCAACGCGACCGCGCGTTCCGCGACGACATCGGCCGTAAGACGATGCTGTCGGTGTTCGACCTCGCCGCGCACCAGCCGGAGCTGGTGTCGCAATGGCGGCGCAAGCTGAGCGCGCTGTTGTTCTGATCTGTACCGTGTTCAGGCGCGGCGAGGAAGCCGCGCCTGAATGCATTACCACATACGCTGCATAAACCGCGCTACCGCCGCCCAACCGCATCAACCCGCCGCCTGCTTTGCCAAGACCCGCAACACATGCGCGGCGGCGGCAAAGCCGAAGCTTGCCGTCACGCACACGCTCGAGCCAAATCCCGCACAGTTCAAACCTACCGGTCCCGTATGACCCGGCGACGTGGTGACGTGCTCCGCTTCCTCGTCGATATCGCAAACAGCGGTTTCGGGGTAGATCAGCGGCTCGTCGGAATACACCGCGCTCACCTTGAACTTCGCCTTCGGACCACGCGGGAAGCCATGCTGTTTGCGCAACTGCCCGCGCACTTTCGACAGCAACGGGTCCTGGATGGTCAACGCGAGATCGTCGATCCGGATGCGTGTCGGGTCCAGTTGGCCACCGGCGCCGCCCACCGTAATCAACGGCTGTTTCTTCTCGACGCACCACGCGATCAACGCGGTCTTGGTGCGCACGCTGTCGATCGCATCGATCACGTAGTCGAAGCCGCCGCCGAGCGTCGCCGAGAAATTGTCCGGCTCGACGAAGTCTTCAATCAGCCGCACGTCGCAGAACGGATTGATTGCCGCGATGCGTTCGGCCATCGCCTCGACTTTCGGTTTTCCGTAGTTGCCGTCCAACGCGTGGATCTGGCGGTTAGTGTTGCTCTCGGCGACATTGTCCAGATCGATCAAGGTCAGCGTGCCGACCGCGCTGCGCGCCAACGCCTCCGCCACCCATGAGCCGACCCCGCCGATGCCGATCACGGCGACGTGAGCCCCTTCGAACGCAGCAAGCGCCGACGTGCCGTACAGGCGGGCGATGCCACCGAAGCGCCGGGCGCGGTCGGCGGTTTCACTCCCGTCGAGGCTGGTAGTAAGATCGGAATGCGCGGTGGGGCTGGACATGGTGGAAAGCTCGTTCAAAACAGGCAAAACACGGAGTGATGGAAACGCTCAGGCACGCCCAAGCGTTCGCAGCCCGTATTTTGCCTGATCGCGTCAATCCACATGGCCGCACCAACCCGGAGATACGAACGGCCGCACACGGGGTTGCGCAGATGTCCACACAGCGCGGCGGGCCTTGATCTGGTCGTGGGCAAAAAATTCACGCCCTGGCTATACTGGTTAGACTGAAGTGTTCGCATAAGAAAATGACCTCACTCGCCGAACTTCGAAAAAACTATTCGCTCGGTTCATTGGATGTTGCCGATATTGACCACAACCCGTTTCGTCAATTCGACACGTGGTTTCAGCAAGCGGTAGACGCCCAACTGCCCGAACCGAATACGATGACGCTGGCCACTGTCGACTCGCGCGGCCGGCCGTCGGCGCGCATCGTGCTGATCAAAGGTGTCGACGAGCGCGGCTTTGTGTTCTTCACCAACTACGAAAGCCGCAAGGGCCGCGAACTGGCCGCCAATCCCTACGCGAGCCTGCTGTTTTACTGGATCGAACTCGAACGCCAGGTGCGCGTGGAAGGCCGCATCGTCAAAACCAGCGCGGAAGAAAGCGATGCGTATTTTGCGTCGCGCCCGCTCGGTTCACGCATCGGCGCGTGGGCATCCAATCAAAGTCAGGTAATTGAAAGCCGTTCGCAGCTCGAAACGCGCGAACGCGAAATCAGCCTGCAATACGGCGACCAACCGCCGCGCCCACCGCACTGGGGCGGTTATCGTTTGGTACCCGAAGCAATCGAATTCTGGCAGGGCCGGCCGTCGCGTCTGCACGACCGCCTGCTCTACACGCGTTCAAGCGAAAGCAGCAACTGGCAAATCTCCCGCCTATCGCCTTGAATCGAAATACAACACGTATGCGCGTTGCCAACGCAGCAGCGCGCGACGGCGGGATTGCGCCTCGCGGCATGGGAGTTGCGCCGCACTGAGCAGCGATCCACACAGGCTTTGCTTTAGTTCAACGGACACGGAGAAATCACATGTTCTGGGAGAAAAAGCTGGCGCAGTGGGTGGAAGACGTAAAAACCAGGGCTAACCTGCCAGCACGCCTCGTGCTGTGGGACGGCCAACAACATGACTTCGGGCAGTTCGCCGCGCCTCAGGTCACGCTACATGTCAAAAGCGCCACGGCGCTGCCTTATCTGCTCGAACCGAGCCTCGACAATCTGGGCGAGGCGTATGTGAAGGGCAAGATCGACATCGAAGGCAAGCTGTCGGACATCATCAACATCAGCTATCAGCTGGCACGCAACACCGTCACGAGCGCGAGCAAGCTGGCGCGCGTACGGCGCTACTTCCAGCACTCGAAATCGTCGGATAAGAAGGCCATTCAGTATCACTACGACGTCTCGAACGAGTTCTACAAGCTGTGGCTCGACGAGAACATGGTGTACTCGTGTGCCTACTTCGAGAATGGCGACGAAGATCTCGCCACCGCGCAGATCAAGAAGATCGACCACATCCTGACCAAGATCCAGTTGCAACCGGGGCAGCGCCTGCTCGATATCGGCTGCGGCTGGGGTGCGCTCGTGCTGCGCGCGGCGCAGAAATTCGGCGCCAGGTGCGTGGGCGTGACGCTGTCGCAGAACCAGTTCGATCTCGCTACGGCGCGCGTGAAAGCCGCAGGCCTTGAAAACCAGATCGAGATTCGTCTGCAGGATTACCGCGACATCCAAGGGCAGTTCGACCGCATCACCAGCGTCGGCATGTTCGAGCACGTGGGCCGCAAGAATCTGCCGGGCTACTTCGAGAAGATTCACGATCTGCTCGCCGACGACGGCATCGCCATGAATCACGGCATCACGTCGAGCGATTCGGACAGCGGCGAAACCGCGCTGGGCGGCGGCGAATTCATCGACCGCTATGTGTTTCCCGATGGCGAACTGCCGCATATCAGCCTCGCGCTCGAAGCGATGCAGCGCGGCGGGCTGGAAGCGGTTGACGTCGAAAGCCTGCGCCGTCACTATGCGCACACGCTGGACATCTGGGCGGAAAACTTCGAGGCGCATGCGGACGAAGCCCGCAAGCTGGTCGACGACGAAAAATTCCGCATCTGGCGCGTGTACCTCGCCGGTTGCGCGTACGCGTTCGAAACCGACGACGTCTCGATCTACCAGGTGGTATGCCGCAAAGCCGGCCGCAGCGCGAAATCCTTGCCGTGGTCGCGCCGCTACATGTACGACAAACCGCTGTGATACGGTTGCGCCGTGGCGGCGTGCCGGGTCTACGTGCATGGCGTGGGCGGCCCGACGCGGCGCAAACCTTAAACAGCAGGTCGAACATCGATGGACCAGAGCGGGACAAGTGAAGTTGAACAGCCGGTGAGCGGCGAGCAAGATGCACAGGCCGAGGAGGCGGTGCAGTTCGATCTGTTCGGAATGCCGGTGGAGCGAACGCCGGCGCCGAATCCCGATGTGGGCGCAAAACCCCGGCGCGCGACGGCCGGAGCCGACGCCAATGCAGCGCCCGCGACCGCCGATACGCCGAAGAGACGCCGTTCGCGCGACGTCCTCCCCGCACCACCCTCGTCCGAACTCCTGGCGCTCGCCGCCGAATTGCCCTCACAGGTCCACCTCGGTACGTCGACATGGTCGTTTCCGGGCTGGAACGGCATCGTCTACGGCGACGAGTACAGCAACAGCAAACTCTCGCGCGAAGGTCTGACGGCTTATGGCGCGCATCCGCTGTTGAAAACCGTCAGCATCGACCGGTCGTTTTACCAGGCGCTCACCGTCACCGAATACCTCCGCTATGCACAGCAGGTGCCGGAGCACTTCCGCTTCATCGTCAAAGCGCCCATGACGATCACCGACGCCACCGTGCGCGCCGAACGCGGCGAGCCGGTTTCGTTGAACCCGTGTTTTCTGAACGCGCAAATGGCCATCGACGAATTCGTCACGCCATGCATCGAGGGTCTCGGCGCGAAGACGGGCGCACTCGTGTTCCAGCTCTCGCCGCTGCCCGACCAGATGCTCGCGCAACCGGCGGTGTTCATCGAGCGACTCGCCGATTTCCTGACAGCGTTGCCGAAGCTGCCGGAAGGCACGTGCTACGCGATCGAGATCCGCGACGGAAGTTTGCTCACGCCGCGCTTCATCCGCACCTTAAAGGCGGCGGGCGTGCGCTATTGCGTGGGGATTCACGCGCGGATGCCCGACCCGTTGCGCCAGGCGGCGGCGCTCGCGCTGCTGGACGGCGAGCCGGCCGGACCGCTGATCGTGCGCTGGAGTTTGCACGGCGGCTTCAAATACGAACAGGCGAAGGCCAAGTACGAACCGTTCAACCAGCTGGTCGATCAGGATCCGGCGACCCGCAGCGCGCTCGCCGAACTGGCCGCGCGCTACGCGCTGGCCGGCCAGCCGGTGGTGATCGCCATCAACAACAAGGCGGAGGGATCGGCGCCGTTGAGTTGCGTGGAACTGGCGCGGGCGATCATTGAAGCGTATGCGCGCCTTGCTCATGAGCATGAGCACGAGGATGAGCCAACGCGCCGGCTCAGCTCGCCTTGATCCGGTGCGCGAACTTCTGACGAAACTTCGCGACCTTCGGCGCCACCACGAACGAGCAGTACCCCTGATTCGGATGCTGCGCGAAATAGTTCTGGTGATACGCCTCGGCCGGCCAGTAGTTGCCGTCGAGCGGCAGCACCTGGGTGACGATCTGGCCGTCGTAGATCTGCTGTTCGCCGATCTCCCGGATCGCCTGTAACGCCGTTTCGCGCTGCGCGTCGGAATTGGCGAAAATCACCGAACGGTATTGCGTGCCGACGTCGTTACCCTGCCGGTTCAACTGGGTCGGATCGTGGATCGCGAAGAAAATATCGAGAATCTCGCGATAGCTGATCTTCGCCGGATCGAAGTCGACATTCACGACTTCCGCGTGGCCCGTCGCGCCGTCGCACACCTGTTCATAGGTCGGCCGCTGGGTCTGGCCGCCCGCATAGCCGGACTCCACCGAATTCACCCCTTCGACGCCCAGATACACCGCTTCGAGGCACCAGAAACACCCGCCACCGAGGGTGGCGACTTCACCTGTCTGACTCATGCTGCTTGCTCCTTGTTACTCATAGTCGGCCGATGCCGGTCCCAGTCAAAACCGCCACGCTCATGCCACCACCGAGACTTTCCAGCTTAGCGGTTTTTCCATTAACCGGTAGGGGTCGCGGCCAGTCCACCGCGATTGCAGTTAAAATTGGGATAAATTGACGATTTTCACTATGACTTTTGAATCATTTGTTTCCGGCCGCACGCGCGACGGGTTCAGCCCGGGCGTCACCCGCCCCGGCACCAAGGCTTCCGCCCAATGAAGCACGCCAGCCCGCCCAACTTCGACCAGTCCGCCTTTAAACAGGCGCTCAGCCAATTCGCCACCGGCGTCACTGTCATTACAACGCGCGCAGCGTCCGGCCAATTGATAGGGATCACGGCCAGCTCGTTCAATTCGGTTTCGCTCAATCCGCCGCTGGTGCTGTGGAGCCTCGCCACGCGCTCGGCGTCGATGCCGGTGTTCCGGGCGAACAGTCACTACGTGGTCAATGTGCTGGCTGCGTCGCAGCTCGATCTGTGCAAACGCTTCGCCACGGTGAAGGGCGATCGTTTCGAAGGCGTGTCGCACGCCGAAGGCGACACCGGCATGCCGGTGCTCGACGGCGCCCTCGCCTGGTTCGAATGCCATAACCGCAGCCGCTACGAAGAAGGCGACCACGTGATTTTCGTCGGCGAAGTGGAGCGCTGCGGCGTCCACGAGAATGCCGCGGAGATTGCGCCGCTGGTCTTCCAGAACGGCCAGTTCCACGGACTCACGCCGCTCTGAGCGCGGCGCCGCTGTGGATAAACAGCGGCCGCAAGCACGCAAAGGCAGGCAAAAGCAGAGACAAGCCGACGCAAGCTGACCAGCCGCCCGCCCTCAGCTATGCGGCGCGCTGTGCCCGCTGGTTTTCTTCACTAGCGACACCGGCACGCCCGAATCTTCCTTGAGCGTCTGCAGCACGATATTCGAACGAATATCCATCACGCCCGGCGCCTTATAAAGGCGTTGCAGCACGAAATCCGAATAGTGTTTGAGATTGTGAGCGAGGACCCGCAGCAGATAATGGGTTTCGCCGGTCACGACAAATGCGCCGACCACTTCCGGCCAGTCCCGCACTGCCTCCGCAAAACGCTCGTGCCAGTTCTCCTGGTCGTTGCGCATCGACACCTGCACAAACGCTTCCAGTTCAAAACCCAGCACTTCCCGGTTCAGGCACGCGCGGTAATGTTCGATGACGCCCTGCTCTTCCAGCAAGCGCAGGCGTCGTAGACAGGCCGATGGCGAAAGCGAAATGCGCTCCGCCAGGTCGAGATTGCTGATCCGTCCTTCTTGCTGAAGCACCGTCAAGATACGGCAATCGGTGGCGTCGAGCGAGATCGCGTTCATATTCGGTCTCCCTTTCCCGTTTGTCTCAAATTATGTTCCAAGACACGGCTCAGAAGGAGATTTTTTCGCAATCACATTTCGCGGCAAGCCACCTATCATTCCTGGATAGACACAATCCGCTGATGGAGACATGGAAACACTCTGGGACATCACCCCCGCCGTCGATACCGCGACGCCCGTCTGGCCCGGCGATACGCCCGTCGGCATCGAACGTGTGTGGCGCATGGAGGCGGGCTCGCCCGTCAACGTCGCGCGTTTGACGCTGTCGCCGCATACCGGCGCTCACACCGACGCGCCGCTTCACTACGACGCCGAAGGCGCGGCGATCGGGCAAGTCGCGCTCGATGCGTACCTTGGACGCTGCCGCGTGATTCATTGCATCGGCGCTTCGCCTGTTGTCACGCCACAACACCTGACTGGCTCGCTCGACGATCTGCCGCCGCGAGTCTTACTACGCACTTACGAAAACGCGCCGACTGCGACTTGGGACAGCGCGTTTTGCGCAGTTGCGCCGGAGACCATCGATCTGCTGGCCGCGAAAGGGGTGAAGCTGATCGGCATCGATACGCCATCGCTCGATCCGCAGGAATCGAAGACGATGGACGCGCACCACCGGATTCGCGCGCATCGCATGGCGATCCTCGAAGGCATCGTGCTGGATGCCGTCGCGCCCGGCGACTACGAACTGATCGCGCTGCCGCTCAAGCTGACCACGCTCGACGCAAGCCCCGTGCGGGCCGTGTTGCGCGCGCTGCCCGAGTCCTGCTGATCGCCGACGCGCCGTAAAACTGAAGCACCACATTCATCGCATCCACCGAACTCCCTGATCTGATTGACTGGACCATCATGAACACTCGTGAAGAAGCATTGGCGCTGGATAGCGCCGACCCGCTCGCAACCCTGCGCGACCAGTTCGCGCTGTCGCCGACCACCATCTATCTCGACGGCAACTCGCTCGGCGTTCCACCGGCGGCCGCTGCGCAACGCGCGCAAACCGTGATCGGCGCCGAATGGGGCGAAGGCCTGATCCGCAGCTGGAATACTGCCGGCTGGTTCGAATTGCCGCGCCGTCTCGGCAACAAGCTCGCGCCGCTGATCGGTGCGGCCGAAAACGAAGTGGTCGTCACCGATACGATTTCGATCAACCTGTTCAAACTATTGTCGGCTGCCGTGCGGCTGGCGAATGCACGCGATCCGAAGCGTCGCGTGATCGTGTCCGAGCGCTCGAATTTCCCGACCGATCTGTACATCGCACAAGGGCTGATCGAACAGCTCGACCGCGGTTATGAATTGCGCCTCGTCGACGACCCGTCCGAACTGCCCGCCGCGATCGGCGAAGACACCGCGATCGCCATGATCACGCACGTGAACTACCGTACCGGCTACATGCACGACATGGCCGCGCTGACCCGACTGATCCACGACAAGGGCGCGCTCGCGCTGTGGGACCTCGCGCATTCGGCCGGCGCGGTGCCGGTCGACCTGAACGGCGTCGGCGCGGATTACGCGGTGGGCTGCACGTATAAGTACCTGAATGGCGGCCCGGGCTCGCCGGCATTCGTGTGGGTGCCGAAGCGGCATCAGAACGACTTTGCGCAGCCGCTGTCCGGTTGGTGGGGGCATCGCGCGCCGTTCAAAATGGACCCGGCGTATCAACCCGACGACGGTATTGGCCGCTTCCTGTGCGGCACGCAGCCGATGGTGTCGATGTCGCTGGTCGAATGCGGACTCGATGTGTTCCTTCAAACGGATATGCAGACGGTCCGCGCCAAGTCGCTCGCGTTGACCGATCTGTTTATCGAACTGGTCGAGGCGCGTTGCAGCGAGTTTCCTTTGAAGCTCGTAACGCCGCGTGACCACGCGCAGCGCGGTTCGCACGCGAGCTTCGAGCATCCGCATGGCTATGAAGTGATGCAGGCGTTGATCGCGCGTGGCGTGATCGGCGACTATCGCGAGCCGCATGTGTTGCGGTTTGGCTTTACGCCGCTGTACACGCGCTTTGTCGATGTGTGGGATGCGGTGGAGACGCTGCGCGACGTGCTTGCGAAAGAGACCTGGCGAGCACCTGAATTTGCCGCCCGCGGCGCAGTGACCTAAGGAGCGCGCGATGACCACCGATCACATGCAAACGCCGGGCTTGCCCGAAGAGAAGCCGGCGCAAGGGTGCCCGTTTGGACATGGCAGTGGGGTTGCTCATTCCGCCTCTACTACGGCCCCTGCCACCTCCGATTCCGGCGCTGGCTGGCACGACGCGCAGCTCGATTTTTCGGAATCGATGAGTTACGGCGATTACCTGTCGCTGGGGACGGTGCTGGATGCACAGCATCCGCTGTCGCCGGATCACAATGAGATGCTGTTCATCATCCAGCATCAGACAAGCGAGTTGTGGATGAAGCTCGCGCTGTATGAGTTGCGCGCCGCGTTGAAGGCCGTGCATCGCGATGAGTTGCCGCCGGCGTTCAAGATGCTTGCGCGCGTGTCGCGGATCATGGAGCAGCTTGTGCAGGCCTGGAGCGTTCTCGCGACGATGACGCCGTCCGAATACACGGCGATGCGGCCTTATCTGGGTAGCTCTTCCGGATTCCAGTCCTATCAGTATCGGCAGATCGAGTTTTTGCTCGGCAATAAGAATGAGCAAATGCTGAAGCCGCACGCGCATCGGGCGGATGTGTATGCAGAGGTGAAGGCTTCGCTGGAATCGCCTTCTTTCTATGATGAAGTCGTGCGCTTGCTGGCGCGGCGCGGGTTTGCGATTTCACCTTCCAGGTTGGAGCGTGACTGGACGCAGCCTACTGTGCATGATGCTTCCGTCGAAGCAGCCTGGCTGGAGGTCTATCGGAATCCTTCGCAGCATTGGGAGCTGTACGAGATGGCGGAGGAGCTTGTCGATCTCGAAGATGCGTTTCGTCAGTGGCGGTTCAGGCATGTGACGACGGTGGAGCGGATTATTGGGTTCAAGCAAGGGACAGGCGGCACGAGCGGTGCGCCTTATCTGCGGAAGATGCTGGATGTGGTTTTGTTTCCTGAGCTTTGGCATGTGAGGACGATGCTTTGATCGGCACGCTTCTATTGTCAATGCGCGAAGCATGGACTGCGTTCGCGCGCTGCCTGTCAACCTGCGGACGCTTCGACCTGAATGTAAAGATTGGTCACAATTCGCGTGTTTAGCCTGTGTGTTTGATCGTCTTAAAAAACAGTTGAGTTAGATTGCTAATTGCCGTCAAACAAAGCGGCCGGATGTGAGAGCCCGAAGCGCAAAACCGCACTATCAGCGAGAGTGGGTAGTGCACAACCATGCACGTCTGTTTCTATGGGCGGGCCGTGGTGAGGTAGCCGCAAGGCTCGCCGGTTTTGGTTTTGTGCCCGGTCTCTCAAACTCGCTACGTGCCCGCTCGCCCCAACTATTGGTTGACGGCTGTCGGGCGATCCAGGAACACACCGGAAATCGCACATGACCAAGACCACCAAGAAAAGTCAAACTGCATCACGCCCGCCCGTTGATGCACTCCAGTATGAAAAGCTTGCACTGTCGGCGTTTGGAGCTTGCGACCGGCAAATCCAGCAGCTTCGAACGCTGATTGATCTCGCGGCAAGCATCACGCGATGCCCCGCCACGACGGTTGAGGAGCGGCGTCGTGAGCGCAATCTGCTGGAACATCTTCTCTATACCGTCGAGCAATACCAGCAGGAAGTCGAATGCGACCGTGACCTGTACCAGGTGATCGCACTCGATGCCAAGGGGGTCGCTCACAGCCGCATCACGGCCAAGCTTGCGACACAGCTTCTTTCGGATGCTGCGCAGGCGGGACGAGAAGCAGGAGAGGCTGCAGCCGAAGCCGAAGCTGCGGCGGATAAAGCTGTGACGCGTAAACAGGGGCGCGTAAAGACAGCAGCGCGTGCGCGAGCTAACGCGCAGCAGACAGCAGTGAAGCACTAAGGTCAAATAGCGGCTACCACGCAGCGACGAAGAAGGCGCGACCAATCGTGCCTTTCTCCTCGCTCCGGCGCCGAACAACCCTCACCTCGCCGTATACCCCCCATCAATCGGCAAACAAACCCCACTAATCATCGAAGCCGCGTCGCTCAACAAAAACATAATCGGCACCGCGACCTCAGCCGACTCAGCGAAGCGCCGCAAAGGAATCGCCATCAAAGCGGGATCGCGCTTCGCCGGATCGCTCCACGCCTGTACCGCCATCGGCGTCAACGTAACCGTCGGATTGACGCTATTCACCCGAATGCCGTAGGGCCCCAACTCGATGCACAACGCGCGCGTAACGGCATCGAGCGCCGCCTTGGAAGCCGAATAACTCAAATGATCGTCGAGCGCCACGAGCGCAGCCTGACTGGATACATTCACGATGCTGCCGGCTCGCTTCGCATCGATCATCCCGCGAGCCACATGCTTGGCAACCAGCACCGCCCCTCGCGCATTCACCCCCATCACACGATCGAAACTCGCGCCGGTCGTGTCCACGGCACGCTCGAGCAAAGCAATCCCCGCACAGTTCACGAGCCCATCGAACGCCTCGAACGAACCGAATGCTTCATCGATCGCCGCTTCATCGCTCACATCGAGCATCAACGGCTCGCATCCGGTTTCCTCGGTCAACCGCGCAAGCTCATTCACATTTCGCGCCGCAGCAACCACATTCGCGCCAGACGCGCACAACGCTTCCACCGTCGCGCGTCCAATTCCGCTCGATGCGCCAGTGACCAGAATCGACCTGCCGGAAAAATCAAACGTAGCATTCATGATGTCTGCAACCGATGCATGACTGGCTTCAACGCCGGATATAAATCCGTATAGATGCCGAACCGCTGCGCGTACAACGCCATCCGTTGCGCGTTCGGCTCCGCGCGTTCAGTCAGCGTGACCCATCCGTTCTGCGCCGCCTCACGCGATACCAGGCCGACGCCGACTCCCGCCAGCAACGCCGCGCCCATCGCTGCCTCCACGTCCTGCTCGATCGTATAGACCGGATAGCCGGTGATGTCCGCAATGATCTGCATCCAGAGATCCGAATGCGCGGCGCCGCCGACGACAATCAACTTGTCATCCAGAGATTGCGCACCTTTACGCCCCGCTTCGATGTTGTGCTTCAGCGCGAACGACACGCCCTCCAACACCGCGCGATACAAATGCGCCCGTGTATGAAACAGGCTCAGGCCGACAAACGCCCCACTCGCCTTTGCATCCCAAACCGGACTGCGTTCGCCCATCAAATACGGCAAGAACATCACGCCGTCTGAACCCGCCGGAATTTGCGAAGCGCTCTCTTCAAGCAACCGATGCGGATCCCCATTCGGCGTCGCACGTGCGGCCTCGGTCTCCGCATGACAGAACTGCTCGCGATACCACGTCACCGAAGCGCCCGCCGTAATCGCGCCGCCGAACACATAAATATCGCGCTGGCCATTGAACACGTGCGGCATGCTGATCAACCCATGCCGCGCGTCGACGGTCTGATTGATATACCCCCAGCACATGCTCGTACCGATCATCGCAACGTGCTGCCCAGCGCGCGTCACGCCTGCGGCAAACGTCGCCACCGCCGCATCCACGCCACCCGCGACGATCGCCGTGCCCGCCTCCAACCCAAGCTGCCCCGTCCACTGCGACAACAATCCGCCCACCACGTCCGACGATTCCACCAGCCGCTCCGGCATCATCGTCGCGGGAATGCCGAGCATGTCGAGCGCGTCATCCGACCAGTCGCGTTTCGCAATGTCGTAAATACCGCCGATATTCCCCGCCGAACTGTGATCGACGGCGACCTCGCCGGTCAGCATATAAATCACGTAGGCATTGGGCGGCAGAAAGTAACGCGTATGCGCCCACACATCCGGCTCATGGTCGCGCAGCCACAACATCTTCGTGTAGCCGTAGTAGCTGTCCACGCCATTGCCCGTAATGGCATACAACCGTTCGAGGTCGATGTTTGCACGCACCCACTCGACCTGATCGGTCGCACGCCGGTCCATCCAGATCAGACACGGATAGAGCGGCCGCATCTCGCTATCAACGGGAATGCCCGAGCCGCCATACAAGCTGCTCACGCATACCGCCTTGATCGACTTCGCCGCGACGCCCGCCTCCCTCGCCTGGCGGACGCACGCGGCAATGCATTCCACCACCGCCTTCAACCACACCGCCGGCCATTGCTCGGCCCATAGCGGCCTGGGCGTATCCGGCTGATAGCTCGACGCATGCTGCGCGACGATCGCGCCGTGCTGATCGACCAGCAGCGCCTTGGTGCTCTGCGTGCCGATATCGACGCCGATGACGTAGTCCATACAGTCTCCGTTCATGTGCCGCTCGTCCTTGACCCACGCTGCGCCAAACTCTCAGGCACGCGGCTTCATCAACACCTTGATCGAATCGAGCGAATTGGCAACCTTGATCGCTTCGTCCCATTCTTCCAGCGAAAAGCCATGCGTGACGATGCCCTTTGACGTCACGAGTCCGCGCGCCAGCAAGTCGATTGCAATCGGATAGCAGTATGGGCCGAGATGCGCGCCGCGTACATCGAGCTCTTTGCGGTCGCCGATCACCGACCAGTCCAGCGTCGTATCCGCGCCGAATACGGAAAACTCGACGAAGCGCCCGAGCTTGCGAATCAGATCCATGCCCTGGTTGACGCCAATCGGCGCGCCGGTCGTTTCGATGTAGACGTCGCAACCATAGCCGCCGGTCAGCGCATGAATGATCGCCAACGCGTCGTCCTGCTTCGGATTGATCGTCACGTCCGCCCCATATTCACGCGCGAGTGCCAGACGCTCTTCAACCAGATCGATCACAACGAGCTTCTTCGGCGTTTTCAGATGCGCGACTTGCGTCATCATCAAGCCGAGCGGACCCGCGCCCGCAATCACCACCACGTCGTCGAGTTGCAGTTCGCCGCGGTTCACCGTGTGGATCGCGCACGCGAGCGGTTCGATGATCGCCGCGTCTTCGAGCGAGATCCCGTCAGGAATCTTGTGGACGATCGCGGTCGGCGGAATGCGCATGTACTCCGCCATGCCCCCGTCCGCGACTTCGCGCTGAAAGCCGAAGATGTTGTGCACCTCGCACATCCAGTACTGGCCGGATTTGCAATAGCGGCACTTGCCGCACGGCACGATCTGTTCGGCGATCACGCGGTCGCCCAACTTCACGCCAAAGTGATCGGCCGCGCCTTCGCCAATTTCTTCGACGAACCCGAAAAACTCGTGACCCGGAATCACCGGCGCTTTGACCCAAGGGCTCGGGCCGCCCCAAAACATCTTCGCGCCGGAATGGCATTTGCAGTCGCTCGCGCAGATACCGCACGCGGCGATGCGGATCACCAGTTCATGGGCACGAGCCTTAGGCTTGGACACCTGTTCGACGCGATAGTCTTTCGGCGCGTGGCAGACGATCGCCGTCATGTCCTGCTTATCTGAATGCGTGGATTGAGTCATTGCATGGTCCTGCTAAAAAGACGTCGGTTAAGAGTTACTTTCTGCGGTCGCGGCTGATGTAGATCGCCAACAAAATAATTCCGCCCTTGATCACGTTCTGCACATACGGATTCACGCCGACCATGTTCAGGCCGTTGTTCAATACGCCCAGCAGCAAGGCACCGATCGGGGTTCCGATGATCGAGCCGCGTCCGCCGGAGATCGAAGTACCGCCCATCACCACGGCGGCAATGGCGTCGAGTTCGAAGCCGACGCCCGCGTTCGGTTGGCCGCTCATCAGGCGTGCAGTCAGCACAATGGCGGCGAAAGCGGAGGTCAAACCTGCGAGCGTGTAGACAATCAGTTTCACGCGCGCCACGCGCACGCCCGAGAGACGCGTCGCCTGCTCGTTGCCGCCGATCGCATACACGTAGCGGCCGAACGGCATGCGTTCGAGCAGCACCCAGGCAATCGCGTAGATCACCACCATGATCACGACCGGCGCCTGGATGCCGAGGATCTTGCCGCTGCCGAAGAAGCTGACCCAATCAGGGAGGCCGTCGATCGGATAGCCGCCGGTGTAGATCAGCGCGAGGCCGCGCGCGATGCCCATCGTCGCAAGCGTGACGATGATCGGCGGCATACCGGCGAACGCAACGAAGAACCCGTTCGCGGCACCGAAACCCAAACCGACCGCAATCCCCACCGCCAACGCGGCCACGGCGTTCATGCCGGCGACCATCAAACCCGCGGCAAGCGTGCCCGCCAAAGCCATCACCGACCCCACCGACAAATCGATGCCACCGGTCAGGATCACGCACGTCATGCCCACGGCAATGATCGCGTTGATCGACACCTGACGCAGCACGTTCTCGATATTCGCAGCGGAAAGAAAGCTGTCGCTCGCGAACACCATCACGATGCACACCACCAGCAAGCCGATGAACGGATAGAACAGCGTCGAGCGTTTCAGCCCGGCCCACGTGAAGCGCATCGGCGCGCCTGGCGCATCCCCCGATGAGACCTCCTTCGGAGCGTCACGACTGACAGCTGAAGTTTTCGGCGAAGAAGAAGGACTAGGCGTGTTCATGGGTTGCTCCACGGGTGCCGGCTGTTGCATAGGTCATCACGGCGTTCGAATCGATCTGATCGCCTTCGAGCATCGCTTCGATGCGGCCTTGCCGGAACACGGCGACGCGGTCGCACATGCCGACGATCTCCGGCAGTTCGGACGAGATCATGATGATCGAGTAGCCGCGTGCGGTGAGTTCGCGCATCAGCAGATAGATTTCGGCTTTGGCGCCGACGTCGATGCCGCGCGTCGGTTCGTCGAAGATGAGGATGTTGGTGTGGTGATTCAGCCAGCGCGCAATCACCACCTTTTGCTGATTGCCGCCTGAGAGCGTCGCGACTTCGGTGTGCATCGTCGGGGCTTTGACGCCGACGCGCTTCATGATGTCAGCAGTGGCGCGCGCTTCGCTGCGCTGATCGATGAAGAAACGCAGCGAGCGGTATTTGCCGAGGTTGTTGATCGAGATGTTCTGCTTGATCGAGAAATCGGTGATCAGGCCTTCGGTCTTGCGGCTCTCCGGCAAGATGCCGACGCCGGCGCGCAATGCGTCGGCCGGATCGGACAGTTTTGCGGCCTCGCCGTTGACGCGGATCTCTTTCTCATACGCCGGGTCCGCGCCGATCACGGCCAGCGCAGTTTCCGTGCGGCCCGACCCGACCAGTCCCGCGAAACCGAGAATCTCGCCTTCGCGCAAATTAAAGCTCAGCATCGGGCTGTCTTTCAGCAGTTGCAGCTTGTCGACTTCGAGCACGACCTTCGTATCGACGCGCAACGGCGGCTTCGGCGGGAAACTGTTTTCGATGCGGCGCCCCACCATCATTTCCACGAGACGGCTCACATCGGATTGCGCGACTTCCGTCATGCCGACGTACTGACCGTCGCGCAGCACCGTAATGCGATCGCACACGTCGAAGATCTCTTCCAGGTGATGCGAGATAAAAATCATCGCGACGCCCTGCTTCTTCAGATCGCGCATGATCGCGAACAGATGTTCCGCTTCGGCCGGCGTCAACGTCGCGGTCGGCTCATCCAGAATCAGAATGCGCGCTTCCAGAGACAACGCCTTGCCGATTTCGACAAACTGCTGCTGCGCAACCGACAGTTCGCGAATCGGCACTGACAGGTCGATCGCCACACCGAGGCGCTGAAAAATCGCGGCGGCCGCGCGCCGCATCTTGCCGCGTTCGAGCAGACCCAAACCGTTCTTCAACTCACGGCCGAGAAACATGTTCTCCACCGCGTTCAGATACGGAATCAGGCTGAACTCCTGAAACACGATTCCCACGCCCGCGGCAACCGCATCGTGGTAATTCGTGAAGTGACGCGCTTCACCCGCGATCGTGATCATGCCTTCGTCCGGCTGATAGATGCCGCACAGGATCTTCATCAACGTCGATTTACCCGCACCGTTTTCGCCGAGCAAGGCGTGAATCTCGCCACGCGCGATTTCCAGATGAATGCCTTGCAGCGCCTTCACACCGGGAAAGCTTTTGCTGATGTTGTCGAGCTTGAGTATCGTGTCCATCGGATCCTCCTCTGCTGCTCGCCGCCATGTTCATCGAAGAAGCACATGCACATGGCAACGAGCATTCGCCTTACCAGCTGAAACCCTTGGCATTGCTCTTGTCGATCATCTTCACGTCGACCGGAATCGCTTTCGGCACATTGGCGCCCCACTTCCTGGCCAGCGCAACGCCGAACGCGATACGCACCTGGTCGGCCGGAAATTGCGCGGACGTTTCGATGAACTTCGAATTCGGCTTCTGGATCGCGGCAATCGCTTCCGGCGCACCGTCGACGCTGGTCAGCCTGATGTCCTTGCCCGACGATTCGATCGCCGAAAGCGCGCCCATCGAGCCGCCGTCGTTCACACTGAACACGCCCTTCAGATTCGGATGCGCCTGAATCATGTTCTCGGTGACGGACAATGCCGTCGCGCGTTCCTGCTTGCCGTTCTGCGTGTCCACGAGTTTGATGCCCGGCACTTTCGCCAGCGCCGCCTTGCAGCCGCGCACGCGTTCGAGAATCGGCACCACCGGAATGCCGTCGAGAATCGCCACTTCGCCGCTCCCGCCGATCGACTTCGCCAGGTAGTCGCAAGCCATCTCACCCGCGTCGAAATTCTTGGAGCCAACGAACGAATCGACCGGACCGTTCGCGTTCGCATCGACGGCGACCACTACCACGCCCGCTTTCTTGGCCGACGTCACGGCCGATTGAATGCCGGTCGAATCGGTCGGATTCACGAGCAGGATGTCGATCTTCTTTTGCAGCATGTCTTCGACGTCGCTCACCTGCTTGCTGACGTCATGATGCGCGTCTGTCACGACGACCGTCGCGCCAATCGACGCAGCCGCGTCGTTCAGCGCTTTTTGCATCGTCACGAAGTACGGGTTGTTCAGTTCCTGAAACGTCATGCCGATCTTCAACGGCGCGGCCTGTGCCGCCGGTGCGGCGATGAACGACAGGCCGAACGCGAGCGTTGCCCAAAGAGCGGTGCTGCGCGCGAAGGTCGTCAAGGATGTCTGCTTCGAGGTGGATTGCGTCATGGTTGTCTCCGTCATTGAACCTGTTCGATTAGGTGAGCACGTCCCTCACGCTGTCTGCGGACAGTGCGATGGGGTTGAAACGCGGGTAAGTTGGAACGCTTCGGGTTTAGGCGCAGCGTGGAAGGACTACGTCGGCGGACAGGCAGCCGCGGCGCTGCGCGGCAAATCCGGCGCAAGCACGATTGCGGGTGCATTGTCGATGCCCGCGCCGCGAGCGGCAGCTTCTTCAGAAGCGTCGCGGCTCGCGTCGTTCAGCTGCTGATAGCGGCGGAAGGTCGAGGGCGCCATGCCTTTGACCGCGAGGAACTGCCGGTTGAAATTCGACAGGTTGTTGAAGCCCGCCTTGAAGCAGATATCGGTGACGCTCAGTTCATCGTCCGTGAGCAGTTGGCACGCGAGGTTGATGCGCATGCGGTTCACGTACTGCACGAACGGCAAGCCGGTATGACGGCGGAAGTAGCGCGAGAACGCACTCACGCTTTGTCCGGCGAGTTGCGCGAGATCCGATTCGCGCAGATCGTTGGCCAGGTTCTTGCCGATATACGAGAGCGCGTGATTGATGCGGGTCGACGCAAAACCGGTCGGGTCGGCCTGATAGGCGGGACTCGCGAGCGTCTCGCGGTCCTCGGCGTTCATCAGGATCTCGAGCATCGACATGAACAGCACAAGACGGCGCAGTCCGCGCGCCGCCAGCAATTCGAGAAACAACGGCTGGATCGCGGCGCTCGTTTCTGCACCGAACGACACGCCGCGGCGTGAATCGGCCAGCAGCGCCTCGACCTGGCGCCACTCCGGAAAACTGCTCATGCAACTCGACACGAACTCCTGCCCGAATTGAACGACCAGATTGCGTTGCGCAATCGTCTCGCCTTCCGGCACGTCGCTGACCCAGTTGTGCGGCAGGTTCGGCCCCATCAATACCAGGTTGCCGGGCGCAACGCTGCTGATATGGTCGCCGACGAACATCTTGCCGGTCGTCGCCACGATCAGATGGATTTCGTATTCCGGGTGAAAGTGCCAACGCACGGTGCGATACGGATAGCCGTGCGACCACACTTTGAAGGATTCGTCGCGCCGTACGGCGACGACTTCCAGATCGGGTTGCATTCGCGTCGTCCTCCATGAAGCGGCGTGTTGCGGGTGCCGCTGAGCTTCGTCTTGTATAGCGAAAAGTAGCGCCCAAAAGCCTGATCCACCACTAAAAATCAAACCGCGGACCGATACTTTTTTGCATTCGGGTTAGTCCTGGCGCGGCGAAAGTCAAATTTGATGCAATGCAATACGCACGGTGAGACACGTCCCATAACGCGCGGACGCCACGCGAGTCGCGCCGAAAATCCCGCCACGCCGCGCTGCGCCACGAAAAGCCGTCTACGTCGCCTTGACATTCGTTTCGCCGGGTACGATCATTCGCTCACAGACAGAGCAAATGCTCCACCTTAAGAAAAAACGCACGCGCCGAGCCGTGCGATCAAGGACATTCAGGAGACGCACATGAATAGCGGGCAAGGCAGCGGCGCGGCCGCACACGTGATCCTGCACATCGGCGCGGGATCGTTTCATCGCGCGCATCAGGCGTGGTATCTCCATCGGTTGAACGAAGCGAAAGTGGCGGGCGAGCCGCACTGGTCGCTGACGGTGGGCAATATCCGCAGCGACATGAACGCGGTGCTCGACGCGCTCGCCGCGCAAAACGGCGTCTATACGCTCGAAACCGTCACGCCGCAGGGCGAGCGCGCGTACGAGACGATTCGCTCGATCGAGCGCGTGGTGCCGTGGACCGAGAGTCTCGATGCGCTGATCGAAGCGGGCGCCGATCCGGCCTGCAAGATCATTGCGTTCACCGTGACCGAAGGCGGCTATTACCTCGACGAACAGGACGAACTCGACACGGCCAATGCCGATCTCGCGGCCGATCTGAACGGCGGCCACACCACGATTTACGGCGCGCTCGCGGCGATTCTGGACGCCCGCATGCAGCGGGGCGCCGGCCCGGTCACGCTGCAGACCTGCGATAACCTGCGCAGCAACGGCGAGCGTTTTCATGCGGGCATGAGCGAGTTTCTCGAACGGCGCGGCGCGAACTTACTGGCGCAATGGTTCGACGACAACACGGCGTGCCCGAGTTCGATGGTCGATCGCATCACGCCGCGCCCGACGCCCGACGTGCGCGAGCGGGTCAAAGCCGCCACCGGTGTCGACGATGCCTGCCCGGTGATGGGCGAATCCTTCATCCAATGGGTGATCGAAGACCGTTTCATCGCCGGGCGCCCCTCGTGGGAAAAGGTCGGGGCGGAACTGGTCGGCTCGGTGCTGCCGTACGAGGAAGCGAAGATCCGCATTCTCAACGCGACGCATAGCTGCGTTGCGTGGGCGGGCACGCTGGTCGGACTGAACTACATCCACGAAGGCACGCTCGATCCGGACATCAACAAATTCGCCTTCGATTACGTGACCGAAGACGTGATTCCGTGCCTCACGCCGAGCCCGCTCGATCTCGAACGCTATCGCGACGTGGTGCTCGAACGCTTCGGCAATCCCTACATCCAGGACACCAACCAGCGCGTCGCGGCCGATGGCTTTTCGAAGCTGCCCGGCTTTATCGCGCCGACGCTCGCGGAATGCTTCGAGCGCGGCGTCACGCCTGCGGCGACGGCGATGCTGCCGGCGCTGTTCTTCCGCTTCCTCGAGCGCTGGAACGCCGGGACGCTGCCGTATGCCTATCAGGATGGCGTGATGGACGAGCGCGTCGCCCGCGGTTTCTTTAGCGCGCCCGATCCGTTGCAGGCGTTCGCCGCCGACCGGCTGCTGTGGGGCAGCATGGCGCAGACGCCGGAGTTGGAATCGGCATTGGCGGGCGCATTGGCGCGTGTCGACGTGTGGCTGGCCAAACGCGGCGCGGCTTGACAAGCTTGACGTGCAGCGCCGGCAACCAGCGCCTCCGCTCCAATGTGGCGCATGGAGACACCGGCAACAACGGGCATCGCGGCACTCACCCAGCACGGCGCGCTGCGCGCCGTTCGGCAACGAACCACGCCGGTGCCAGGCTTAATGCGCATGGCACCGCTTGCCCTATGCGGCTAAAGTAGCGCATCCCTAACGACGAAGGTTTCGCGCCCATGTATCTCGGCATCGACCTCGGCACGTCCGAAGTGAAAGTCCTGCTGCTCGCCTCCGATGGACGCGTGATCGGCACCGCAGGCTCGCCCTTTACCGTTTCGCGTCCGCATCAGCGCTGGGCCGAACAGAATCCCGAAGACTGGTGGGCCGGCACGCGCGCGGCATTGGCCGCCTTGCGCGCCAAGCATCTCGACGAGTTCGCGCAGATTCGCGGCATCGGCCTCTCGGGGCAGATGCACGGGGCCGTGCTGCTGGATGCGCAGGATCGCGTATTGCGGCCCGCGATCCTGTGGAACGACATGCGCAGCGACAAGGAGTGCGCGGAACTCACCGAGCGCGCGCCGGAGTTGCACAGCGTGGCCGGCAATCTCGCGATGCCCGGATTCACCGCGCCGAAGCTGCTATGGGTTGCGCGCCACGAGCCGGAAATCTTCGCGCAAACCGCCTGCGTGCTGCTGCCGAAGGATTACCTGCGTCTGCAACTGACCGGCGGCAAGGTGTCCGATCCATCGGATGCAGCCGGCACGCTGTGGCTAGACGTCGCCAAACGCGACTGGTCCGATTCGCTGCTCGCCGCCTGCAACATGACGCGCGCGCAGATGCCTGGCTTGCGCGAAGGCAGCGCGCCGTCCGGCACCCTGCTTCCCGAGGTGGCGCGCGAGTTCGGTTTGAGCGACGGCGTGATCGTCGCGGCCGGCGGCGGCGACAATGCCACGAGCGCGATCGGCATCGGCGCGACGCAACCGGGCGACGGCTTCGTCTCGCTCGGCACGTCCGGCGTGTTGTGCGTGGTCGGCGACAGTTTCCGGCCGAACCCCGCTTCCGCGGTACACGCGTTCTGTCATGCCATTCCGGATCGCTGGCATCAGATGAGCGTGGTGCTGTCGGCGGCAAGTTGTTTGCGCTGGGTCTGCAAGCTGACCTCCACCGACGAGCCGACCCTGCTCGCCGAAATCGAGGCGCTCCCGGCGGAGGCGTTGAACACCGCGCCCCTCTTTCTGCCCTATCTGTCCGGTGAGCGCACGCCGCACAACGACCCGTACGCGCAGGGCGTGTTCTTCGGCATGAATCACGCGACCGATCGCGCCTTGCTCGGCTACGCGGTGCTTGAAGGCGTGACGCTCGCGCTCACCGACGGCCTCGACGCATTGCGCGCGGCCGGCACCGAAGCGAAGGCGCTGTCCCTGCTCGGCGGCGGCGCTCGCAGCGACTACTGGGCCCAACTGCTCGCCGATGCGCTCGACACCGCCACCCGCAAGCACGGCGGCGGCGAAACCGGCGCGGCGCTCGGTGCGGCTCGCCTCGGCTGGCTGGCGGCGGGCGGCGACCCGGCCAAGGTGCTGACCAAGCCGCCGATCGAAAAGGAGTTCACGCCGAACCCGCGACGGCACGCCGAACTGCGCAACCGGCTCGAAGCGTATCGCGCGCTCTACCGCCACGTGCGGCCGCTGTTCGACCCCGCGCGGCAACCGCTCGCCTGACCGGCAAAGCACAGCCGGTTCCCGTCGAGACGCGGGGACCGGCTGCTATCATCGGCGCACTTCAAGCGAACCGTTACCGTGCCCAAGTCCACAGAAAAATTAGATCTTGCTACCCGCGCCGCGTGGCTTTACTACGTCGCAGGCAATACCCAGAACGAGATCGCCGAGAAGCTGCAGGTGTCCCGCCCGGTCGCCCAGCGGCTGGTTGCCTTCGCGGTCGAGAAGAACCTGATTCGCGTGCGCGTCGATCACAAACTGGCCGATTGCCTCGCGCTCGCCGATCAACTGTCGAAACGCTACGGCCTGAGCATGTGCGAAGTCGTACCGATCGACAGCGACACGTCGGAAGAAGTCGACCGCAAGCTGGCCGTGGCCGGGGCGCAGATCATGGAACGCTATCTCAGCGAAGAAAAGCCGATGGTGGTCGCCGTGGGCAGCGGCCGTACGCTGAAGGCCGCAGTCGATCAGATCGCGCAGCTGGAGCGTCCTCAGCACCGGTTGGTATCGATGGTCGGGGCGATCGCCCAGGACGGCTCCTCGAACCGCTACGACGTCGCGCTGCACATTTCGGAGAAGACCGGCGGCAAGCATTTTCTGCTGCCCGCGCCCTTGCTCGCCGATAGCGAGGCCGAACGCGCGCAGTGGTGCAATCACCGGCTCTACCGGATCGTCGAATCGCTATTGGCCAAGGCGGATGTCGCGTTCGTCGGCGTCGGCAATATCGGGCCGAAATGTCCGTTGCACGAAGACGGCTTCATCACCTCCGCGGAGGTGAAGGAGTTGATGCAGAACCGTGCGGTGGCCGAAATGCTCGGCCTGCCGATCGATGCAGCCGGCGCGCACGTCGAATCGCCGACCGGCCGGCGCGTCACCAGCATCGCGCTCGACTCGCCGCCGCGGCGTCCCACCATCGGCTTTGCCGGCGGCGAGCGCAAGCGCGAGGCGCTGATCGCGGTGCTCAAAGGCGGCTGGTTGTCGGGACTGGTGACCGACGAGCTGTGCGCACGGGCCGCGCTCGAAGCCTGAGCGCGACGCGCAAAGACGGCTGCCTGCCGGGACTTGTTCGCGACGCGTGAGGCCCACGCGGGCGTCGCTCAAAAACTGTGCGGCGGCGGCTTATCCCGGGCGTGATTGAAGGAGAACGGCGGGGAAGCGGTGGGAAAGCGGCGCCCGCCGCTTCCCCATTCACCGGCTCACGCGGCCAGCACTTCGACGATCTTGCGCTGGAATGCCTTCCCTTCGCTGTCGAACAAATGACAGTGCTCAGGCGTCGCGCCGACCCGTTGTGTTTCGCCCTTGCTGTGGCGTTCGAGCGGCGGAATCCGCGCAATCAGGCCATCCGGCGCCACGCTCGACTCCGCATACAGGTACGCCGCATCGCCGAGCGACTCGACCGCCATCGTGCGCGCCGACACGCCGTCCTCGGTCATGCCGACGTGCAGATGCTCCGGACGAATGCCGACGGTCACCTTGTCACCTTGCTTCACCGTGCCCGGCTCCACCGCGACACGTTGCGTCTCGCCGGTTTCGTAGCGCACCGTGACGCCATCGCGCGTCACCGACTGCACGATGCCTTCCATGAAATTCATCTTCGGCGAGCCGATGAAGCCGGCGACGAAGCGATTGGCCGGCGCGTGATACAGCATGGTCGGGCTGCCGACCTGCTCCACATTGCCCGCCGACAGCACGACGATCTTGTCGGCCAGCGTCATGGCTTCGACCTGATCGTGCGTCACGTAGATCATCGTGGTCTTCAGCTCGTCGTGCAGACGTGCGAATTCGAGGCGCATCTTCACGCGCAAGGCGGCGTCGAGATTCGACAACGGTTCGTCGAACAGGAACACCTTCGGCTTGCGCGTAATCGCGCGGCCGATCGCAACGCGCTGACGCTGACCGCCTGAGAGCTGTTTCGGCTTGCGGTCGAGCAGATGGTCGATGTGCAGAATCTTCGCTGCATTGCGCACGGCGGCGTCGATTTCCGGCTTTTTGGTGCCGGCGAGTTTCAGGCCGAACGCCATGTTGTCGTACAGCGTCATATGCGGATACAGCGCGTACGACTGGAACACCATCGCGATGCCGCGCTTGGCGGGCGGCACGTCGTTCACGCGCGTGCCGTCGATGGTCAGATCGCCGCCGCTGATGTCTTCGAGGCCGGCGATCATCCGCATCAGCGTCGATTTACCGCAACCGCTCGGGCCCACGAACACGACGAATTCGCCGTCCAGGATGTCGAGGTTGATGTCGCGCATCACTTCGTTGTCGTCGTAGGCTTTTCTGATGTTGCGCAGAGTTACGCTTGCCATGATGTGTCTCCGTGTATTGCTGTCTGTTGCTAACGATGCTTCAGCTGCTGCGGCTACGGTTGCCTATGTGGCTTGCCTTGCTTGCCTTGCTTCCCTATCTTCAGCAGCTGCATTGATTCGCTTCTCTGTACGCTGTTCAAGTCCTGCTCATTTGCTTTGACCTCCAGCGCTTACGGCGTCGCTGCCGTCGCGCTCAGCGTCCATTGCGCGACCAGGTCCGGCAACTGCAGCATGTCGTCGAATACGGTGCGCGCGCCCGCCGCATGCAAGGCGTCGATCTGCGCGTCACTCGCATGGCCGCCGCCGATAAAGCCCAGCACCGTCATGCCCGCCGCCGTCGCCGCCGTCACGCCCGTCACGCTGTCCTCCACCACGAGGCACGCGGACGGCGCAAGGCCGAGACCACGCGCGGCAGCGAGATAGACATCGGGCGCGGGCTTCGGATTCGGCACCGCATCGGCGCAAAAGAACCGGCTGCCGAAGAACTTCGCGAGGCCCGTGCGCGCCAGCACGTTCTCCACATACGGCCGGTAACTGTTGCTCGCGCATGCCTTGGTGAGCGGCACCTGCGCCAGCGCAGCCTCGATGCCGACGACCGCCGGCGCCTGCATCGCCGCCGCTTCCACCGCTTCGCGGATGGCCTCGATATCCTCGGCGCCGAGGCTCTTGCCCAGTTGCGCCGCCGTGCCTTGCAACACCTTTTCGATGCGCAAGCCGAGCAGCGGCAGCACCACCGGCTCGACGTCGACATCGGGCCAGCGCGCTTCGAGTTCGTGCACCAGCATGCGCGCCGCCACGGCTTCGCTGTCGATCAGCACGCCGTCGCAATCGCAGATCAGCGCGAAATGACCTACCGTCGTGCCTGCGGTCATTTGACCGCCCCAAAGGTGAGGCCGCGCACCAGTTGCTTCTGCGACAGCCATCCGACAATCAGGATCGGGGCGACCGCGAGCAGCGAGGCAGCGGAGAGCTTGGCCCAGAACAAGCCTTCAGGACTCGAATACGACGCGATGAACACAGTCAACGGCGCGGCGTTCGAACTCGACAGGTTGATACTCCAGAACGCTTCGTTCCACGACAGGATCACCAGCAGCAGCGCGGTGGAGGCGAGCCCCGGCAGCGACATCGGCATCAGCAGATAGACGATTTCCTGCCACGTCGCCGCGCCGTCGATCCGGCCTGCTTCGAGAATGTCGCGCGGAATTTCAGCGAAATACGTGAACGACATCCACACCGCAATCGGCAGATTGATCAGCGTGTAGACGATCACCAGACCGGACACCGTATCGAGCAGGCCGCTGTTTTTCCACAGCAGATAGATCGGCACCAGCACGCCGACCGACGGCATCATCTTGGTCGACAGCATCCACAGCAAGACTTTCTGCGTGCGGCGCGTCGGAAAGAAGGCCATCGCGTAGGCAGCCGGCACGGCGAGAATCAGACACAACACCGTGACGCCCACGGAAATCAGTATCGAATTCAACGCGAACGAAAAGTAATTGCTGCGCGCAAACACCTCGCGGAAGCTATCGAGCGTCGGGATGAAAAACAGCGACGACGAATACGCCTGCTGCTCCGTCTTGAATGCGGTGATCGTCATCCAGAAGATCGGGAAGAACAGCAGTAACGCGACCAGCCAGGCGATCACGCCGGGAATCCCGCGGCGAATCGCGGCGAACGGCGACTTGGCCGGCACGCTCATGGGCGCGGCGCCCGACGCAGAGGTAGAGGCAACGTGGCTCATTTTTCGTACTCCCCTTTCAGGTTCTTCGCGAGCATCCGCACAAGGAAGAACGACACGATGTTAGCCAGCACGACAGCCAGAATGCCGCCCGCCGAAGCGAGACCGACGTCGAACTGCTGCAGGCCCAGCGAATAGATCAGGTACGACAGATTGGTGGTCGCGGTGCCCGGGCCGCCGCCCGTGGTCGTATAGATTTCGGCGAAGATCGACAGCAGGAAAATCGTCTCCATCATCACCACCACCGCGATCGCCCGTTTCAGGTGAGGCAGCGTGATGTAGAAGAACATCGAGAACGGCCCTGCGCCGTCGATGCGCGCCGCCTCCTTCTGCTCCTGATCGAGCGACTGGATCGCAGTGAACAGAATCAGGAACGCGAACGGCAGCCACTGCCACGCGACGATCATGATCACGGCCGTGAGCGGATAGTCGGCGAACCAGTCGATCGGCTGCAGGCCGATCGAGCGCATGCCCTGCGCAATCAGGCCGTACACCGGATGCAGGATCATGTTCTTCCAGATCAGCGCGCTGACCGTCGGCATCACGAAGAACGGCGCGATCGCCAGCAGCCGCGCGATGCCCTGACCGTAGAACTTACGGTCGAACAGGATCGCCATCAGCACGCCGCCGACCACCGTGATCACCAGTACGGAGACGATCAGTTCGAGCGTGTGCCCGATCGACGGTCCGAACGATGGATCGCCGGCGAGAAACTTATAGTTGTCGAACCCGGCGAAACCCTTGAGATCCGGATTCAACAGGTTGTAGCGCGAGAACGAGAACCAGATTGTCATCGCCAGCGGAATCGCCATCCACAGCACGAGCACTGCGACGGAGGGCGAGACTAGCCAGCGGGCGGAATTGGCTTTGCGGACTTCGCGTTCTTTTTCTGTCTGGGGATGGGCATGCATGAGAGGTAGGCGCAGAGGACGCATGATTGACCACCTGTTCGGTAATGCGCGGGCCGTCCGGCGAAGCCACCGCCTTAGCCGCATCACTCACCGCGACGCCATGCGAAGTCGCGGCGCGTGGGTGACGAGTCAGTGGCGAGGACGGCCCGCTGTGCTGCGTGAGCCGGCTGACGGGCGTCAGCCGGCGCGTTTCACGTTACATTCCAGTGCCGGCAGGTCGGCTTACTTCTGATAGCCGGCCTGCTTCACCGCGCGGTCCGCGGTCGCCTGGCCGGCTGCCAGCGCCTGATCGATCGACATCTGACCAGCAACCGCGCCGGAGATGCTCTGACCGACCACGGTACCGAACGACTGGAACTCAGGGATGCCAACGAACTGCACACCGGTGTACGGCACCGGCTTGAGCGTCGGGTGATCCGGATCCGCCGTTTCGATTGCCTTCAACACGAAGTCGCCGAACGGTGCAGCCTGTTTGTATTCAGGACGGGCGTAAGTGGATTGACGCGTTCCCGGCGGCACCGAGGCCCAGCCTTCGTCCTTCGCGACCAGCTCGATGTACTGCTTCGACGTGGCCCACGCAATGAACTTCTTCGCCGAGTCAGCCTGCTTCGACGACTTCGGAATCGCCAGCGCCCACGCCCACAGCCAATGCGAACCCCTCGGCGTGACCGCCGTCGGCGCCGCCGCGAAACCCACCTTGTCGGCGATCTGCGACTGCTGCTTGTTGTAGAGCATGCCGGCTGCCACCGTTGCGTCGATCCACATCCCACACTTGCCCGAGGACATCAGCGTGAGGTTTTCGTTGAAGCCGTTCGAGCTTGCTCCCGGAGGGCCGTCCTTCTTCAATAGATCGACGTAGAACGAAATGGCCTTCTTCCATTCCGGCGAGGTCAGTTGCGCTTGCCACTTTTCGTCGAACCAGCGGCCGCCGAAGGTGTTCACCACCGTCGTCGCGTACGCCATGTTTTCGCCCCAGCCGGCCTTGCCGCGCAGACAGATGCCGTAGATGCCGTTGGCTTTGTCGGTGAGCTTGTCGGCGAATTGAGCGATCTGTTCGTAGGTCGGCTGATCGGGCATCTTCAGGCCCTTCGCCGCGAACAGATCCTTGCGGTAATACGTCATCGAGCTTTCGACGTAGAACGGCAGCGCGTACAACTGACCGCCACTGGAGAGGCCGTCGCGGGCCGTCTTCACGACGTCGTTCAGATCGTAATCGGCGGGCAGGCCGGTGAGCGGCGTGAGCCAGCCGCGCTTGCCCCATTGCGGCGTTTCGTACGCACCGATCGTCATCACGTCGAACTGGCCGCTGCCGGTCGTGATGTCGGTGGTGGCGCGTTGACGCAGTACGTTTTCTTCGAGAATCACCCAGTTGAGCTTGATATCCGGATTCGCCTGCTCGAAGGCGGGCGAGAGCTTCTTCAGCTCGATCATGTCCGGATTGTTCAACGTGGCGATGGTCACCGTCGCCGCTGACGCGCTCAGCGCAAAGCATGCAAACGCGCCGGCACTGAGCGCCTTCAGCGCGGATTGGGTAGCAGGTTTCATGTGTTGTCTCCTTTCTCGTACGTTATGTGATGCTGCGTTTGTTCTACGAAAATGACGATCGGTAAGGCGGGTGGGTCAAGCGGGTTCGGCTCGGCCACGCTGCTATTCGCTCAACTCATCCAGTTCCCGCCGTCGACGTTCAGGGTTTGCGCGGTGATGTAGTCGGCATCCGCCGACGCGAGAAACAGCGCGGCGCCGGTCAGATCGTCCGGCACCCCCATGCGGCCGAGCGGCACCGCTTCACCGACGAGGCGCTTCTTCTCGCCGAGCGGCCGGTTTTCATAGCGGGCGAAGAGCGCGTCGACTTCTTTCCACATCGGCGTATCGACGACGCCCGGCGCGATGCCGTTCACATTGATCTGGTGCGGCGCGAGGGCGAGCGCTGCGGATTGCGTATAGCTGAGTACGGCGGCCTTGGTTGCGCAGTAGTGCGACACCAGCGCCTCGCCGCGCCGCCCGGCTTGCGACGACATATTGATGATCTTGCCGCCGTGGCCCTGCTCGACCATTTTCCGCGCGACGGTTTGCATCAGGAAGAACATGCCCTTCACGTTGACCGCGAAGAGGCGGTCGAACACGTCCCAGGATTCATCGAGGATCGGGCGCATATCGAAGAGCGCCGCGTTGTTGAACAGGATATCGACCTGGCCGAAGCGCTCCAGCGTACTCGCGAGGATGCGTTCGATATCGTCGCGGCGCGTCACGTCGGCGCTGACGGTCAGCACGCGGTCGCCATAAGCGGCGCGCAACGCGTCGCCGAAACTGTCCGCCGGTTTGACGTCGACCAGCACGCAGCGCGCGCCTTCGTCCAGATAGCGGCGGGCCACGGCTTCACCGATTCCGCTTGCCGCGCCCGTCAGAATGGCCACCTTGTCTTGCAATCGTGCCGCCACTGCCTGTCTCCGGTTCGTTTCGCTTCTTGAGGCGCGGTGAGCGAACGCTCGTTGCGCGAACAATTGCTCTGTTAGTGATCGAATGATCGGATACGGACCGGGTCATGTCAAGGCGCTCGACCAGATTTCGATGGTGCAGCGCGTCAGGACCGCCACGCATCCCGCCACGCCCCCTCTTCCGGCCTCGATCGGCATAAATATGAGAAATCGAAGACCGCCGATCTGCTTTCTGCTCAAGTCGCTGACAAAAATTCGAGATACGTTATATCATTTCGAACTCGCTCAGCTTCAGCGGCGCAACGACCTGCGCGCGGCATCGCCGGTACGCAGGCATGAACGGCGGCGCAAACGCCCCCATGAACGCCGAAGCGCGCCGCTCACAAGGTTTGCAGTTCATTCAACTCTCACGCAGCAGGACACAACGATGAAGAAATTCGGCTCGATGTTGAACGGGGCGCGCCGTGCGCTGAAGCTGTCGAAGACCGTAGCCATGGGCGCGGCGGTCGCTGCTGCTGTCTCGCTCAGCCAAGGCGCGTTAGCCGCGGATGCGAAAATCCCGGTGGTGGCAGCGGAAAACTTTTATGGTGACGTCGTGCAGCAGCTGGGCGGCGAGCGCGTCGACGTGACGAGCATCCTCAGCAATCCGGATCAGGACCCGCACCTGTTCGAAGCCAGCCCGAAGACGGCGCGCGCCTTGCAACATGCGAGCCTTGTGGTCTACAACGGCGCCGACTACGATCCGTGGATGGCGAAACTGCTGGCCGCGTCCAAGGGCTCGAGTCGCACGACGATCGTTGCCGCCGAGCTGACCGGCAAGAAGAGCGGCGATAATCCCCACCTCTGGTACGACCCGGCCACCATGCCGAAAGTGGCGCGCGCCGTGAGCGCGGCGCTCGTCGCGGCTGACCCGGCGCACAAGTCGGCGTACGATGCGAACCTCGCGAAGTTTCTCGATTCGCTGAAACCCATCGACGCCAAAGTCGCCGATCTGCATGGCCGCTACGCCGGTGTACCGGTGACGGCGACCGAGCCGGTGTTCGGCTATATGTCGGACGCGGTAGGCCTCTCGATGCGCAATCTGCGCTTCCAGATGGCGACGATGAACGACACTGAAGCAAGCGCGGCCGATATCGCCGCGTTTGAACGCGATCTGCGCGAAAAGCGCGTGCGCGTTCTGATCTACAACAGCCAGGCAACCGAGGCCCTGACCAAACGCATGTTGAAGCTCGCGCAGCAATCGAAGGTGCCGACCCTGAGCGTCACCGAAACCGAACCGGCCGGCAAGACCTATCAGACGTGGATGCTGACGCAGCTCGACGCGCTGGGCACGGCGCTGGGCGCGGCCGATGCGGGCGGAGCAAATGCGGCGGCGGCCACTGCCAAAGGAAAAACCCAATGACCGAAACTGGCCGCAGCACGCCAGCTGACGTATCAACCAGCGCACCCGGCAACTCGCCCGTGCTCGAACTCGAGCGCGTGACGCTCGAACTCGGCGACCGCACGATTCTGCGCGACGCCGGCTTCGTGGTGAACCAGGGCGAATTCATCGGCGTGCTCGGGCCGAACGGCGCGGGCAAGACCACGCTGATGCGCGCCGTGCTCGGCCTCGTGCCGGCCGCGAGCGGCGCGATCCGCGTGCTGGGGCAGCCGGTGGAACGCGGCAACGCGTCGATCGGCTATATGCCGCAGACTCGCAGTGCGCTGGCCGGGCGCCGCGTGCGCGGCCGCGACTTCGTCGCCATGGCCGCCGATGGACACCGCTGGGGCCTGCCCCATGCGGACAGCAAAACCCGCGCGGATGTCGAACGGGTGCTCGATCTGGTGGGCGGCCGCCAGCTGGCCGAGCGGCCGTTGTCGGAACTGTCGGGCGGCGAACGGCAGCGTCTGCTGCTCGCGCAATGCCTGCTCGGCAACCCCAAACTGCTGCTACTCGACGAACCGCTGATCAGCCTCGATCCGCATCATCAGAAGAGCGTGGTGGAACTGGTGCGGCGCGTGCAGCAGGAACTCGGCATCGCCGTGCTGTTCTCGGCGCATGAACTGAATCCGCTTCTGCACGCGCTCGATCGCGTGCTGTATCTCGGCAGCGGCGTCGCCGCGCTCGGCACCGTCGACGAAGTCATTACGAAGCCGGTACTGTCGCGTCTCTATGGCTCGCCGATCGACGTGATGCGCGTGAACGGCCGCATCTTCGTGATGTCGGGCGACGTCGAAGTCGAAAAACACGATCACGAGCACGAACACGACGAGAACGGCGGCCATGGCCACTCGCACTCGCACGGGCATGCCCATTCGCACGACCACGGTGGCGCGCACAGCCACTCACACCAGCACGACTCACGCGACGGACACAAGCACGATGTTTGAATACGATTTCATGGTGAACGCGTTCGCGGCGTCGGGGATCGTCGCGGTGCTGGCAGGCGTGGTGGGCTATTTTCTGGTGATGCGCGGGCAGACCTTCGCGGGTCACGCGCTCTCGCACGTCGGCTTCACGGGTGCGACCGGCGCGGTGCTGATCGGCATCTCGCCGATCTGGGGGATGATCGGCTTCACGCTTGCAGCAGGCGTCGGCATGGGCGCGCTCGGCGAGAAACTGGCCGGGCGCGATGTCGCGATCGGCGTGATCCTGTCGTTGTCGCTCGGTTTCGGCTTGCTGTTCCTGCACTTCTTCACCGCGTACGCGACCCAGGTCACTGCGCTGCTGTTCGGCAACGTGCTCGGCGTGAATGCGTCGACGCTCGGCGTGCTGGCGGCGTTGGGCGTCATCAGTTTGCTGGCGCTCGCGGCGATCATGCGACCCTTGCTGTTTGCTTCGTTGCAGCCGGAATTGGCGGAAGCCAAAGGTGTGTCGCTGCGCAAGATGTCGGTGCTGTTTCTCTCGATTGCCGCGCTTGCCGTGGCGGCGTGCACGCAGATTGTCGGCGTGCTGCTGGTGTTCACGCTGATGGTGGGGCCGGCCGCCGCCGCGCAAAACATGACGACGCGGCTCTCGACCGGGCTCGTGCTCGCCGCCGTGTTCGCGCTGGTGCAGGCGTGGCTCGGTCTGACGCTCGCGTTCTATACCGACTGGCCGACGAGCTTCTGGATCACCGTGCTGTCGGCGCTGGTGTATGGCGGGAGTTTGCTGCGCCGGCGTTGAAGCGGCGTTGAAGCGGTGTTGGTACGTTGAGCGGCTAACTGAGCGTACCGGCTCCATGGTCACATTGTCGCATTCGCCGTTGGCAACGATCCGGCAATGGCGGCAATACATCAGCGTGCCGCCGCCATCGCCGTGCGGGATGTCAACCGAGCAGCACGCTCGCGTGATGGGCGAGATGATCCTCGATGAACGTCGAGATGAAGTAGTACCCGTGGTCGTAGCCCGCATGACGGCGCAAGGTCAGCGGCTGTCCCGCGGCCTTGCACGCAGCTTCGAACACATCCGGGTTCAACTGCTCGGCGAGAAACTGATCCGCCAGCCCCTGATCGACCAGAATCCCCTCCGCGAACTTGCGCGGCGCGTGGGCGACCAGCTCGCTCGAGTCGTACTGCCGCCACGCTTCACGGTCTTCGCCTAGATACCCGCTGAACGCCTTCACGCCCCACGGGCACTGCGAAGGCGCGGCGATCGGCGCGAACGCCGACACCGACCGATAGATCTCCGGGTTGCGCAGCGCCAGCATCAACGCGCCATGACCGCCCATCGAATGCCCGAAGATGCCCAGACGCGCACCGTCCAGCGGTAAATTCGCGAGCACTGTTTCGCGCAGTTCGTCGCGCACGTACGAGTACATGCGGTAGTGCTTCGCCCACGGCTGCTGCGTCGCGTTGACGTAAAAGCCCGCGCCCACGCCGAAGTCCCACGCCGCGCTTTCCCCCGGCACGCCCGCGCCGCGCGGACTGGTGTCCGGCGCGACGAGAGCGATGCCGTGCTGCGCCGCGAAGCGCTGCGCGCCCGCCTTGATCGGGAAGGTTTCCTCGGTGCAAGTCAGCCCGGCGAGGTAGAACAGCGCGGGCACATTCGCGTTGGCCTGCAAAGCCTGCGGCGGCAGATAGACCGAGAAGCGCATCGGCAGACCGACGGTCTGCGAGTCGTGCCGGTAGATCCGCTGCTCGCCGCCGTGGCAGGCATGCGAGGACAATAGTTCAAGCATCGACAGGCTCCTTTCTGTGCCGGCTCACTGATGCGTCACCGACGCATCAGTGACGCATTGGTTGCGCACTAGTGCCGCGTTAGTACAGCACGACCGAGCGGATCGACTCGCCCTTCTTCATCAGATCGAAGCCTTCGTTGATGCGCTCGAGCGGCAGACGGTGCGTGATCAGGTCGTCGATGTTGATCTTGCCTTCCATGTACCAGTCGACGATCTTCGGCACGTCCGTGCGGCCGCGTGCGCCGCCGAATGCCGAGCCCTTCCACTCGCGGCCCGTCACCAGCTGGAACGGACGCGTGCTGATCTCCTCGCCCGCCGCCGCCACGCCGATGATGAACGACTGCCCCCAGCCCTTGTGCGTGCACTCCAGCGCCTGACGCATCACCTTGGTGTTGCCGATGCATTCGAACGAATAGTCCGCGCCGCCGTCGGTGAGTTGCACGATGTGGTCGACCACGTTCTCGACTTCGTTCGGGTTGATGAAGTGGGTCATGCCGAATTTCTTCGCCAGCTCAATGCGGCCCGGATTGAGATCGACGCCGATGATCTTGTCCGCGCCGACCATCTTCGCACCCTGGATCACATTCAGGCCGATGCCGCCCAGGCCGAACACCACCACGTTCGCGCCCGCTTCGACTTTGGCCGAGTACACGACCGCGCCCACGCCCGTCGTCACGCCGCAGCCGATGTAGCAGATCTTGTCGAACGGCGCGTCTTCACGCACTTTCGCGACCGCGATTTCCGGCACGACGATGTAATTCGAAAACGTGGAGGTGCCCATGTAGTGAAACAGCGGCTTGCCGTCCAGCGAGAAACGCGAGGTGGCGTCGGGCATCAGGCCACGGCCTTGCGTCGAGCGGATCGCCTGGCAAAGATTGGTCTTGCGCGACAGACAGAATTTGCATTGGCGGCATTCCGGCGTGTACAGCGGAATCACGTGGTCGCCCTTCTTCAACGTGCCCACGCCCGGACCCACGTCGACGATCACGCCCGCGCCTTCGTGGCCGAGAATCGCCGGGAAGATGCCTTCAGGATCGGCGCCGGAGAGCGTGTAGTAATCGGTGTGGCAGATGCCCGTCGCTTTCACTTCGATCAGGACTTCACCGGCGCGCGGGCCTTCCAGATCCACTTCTTCGATCGTCAACGGGGCGCCGGCTTTCCATGCGATTGCTGCTTTGGTTTTCATCGTGAATGCTCCTGTGAGTCTGTGAATGCCTGGCGCGTCGCGCTGAGATATCGTGCGGCGTGCCGGTGTCGCGGTTCGCTTATGCAGTTATTCGGTCAAGCAGTTATTCGGCTATGCAATTATTTCGTGTGCCGGACCAGGGACGGACGGTGTCGTTGCCGCCCGGCATCGTTCGCCGGCCTCTACCTTAGCGTGCGAAAGCCGTCATGGTATTGCAAAGTGCGTCGCGGCATTGTCTGTAGCTGACATCGCGTTGCTCAGCGAAGCGGCGTTTCGCCGAACCATGATTCGACGCGGCCATACAGATCGAGAAAACGCGCATAACGTTCGGCGAGCGCCGCGTCGCCTTGCGGTCCGGCAACACGCGTCGCACCCGGCGCCAGCGCGGCGAGGTCGCTCGCGTGCCAATGCCCGCCCGCCAATCCACCGAGGATAGCCGCGCCACGCGGCGCCGCGTTTGGACAATCCACGGCATACAGATCGACGTTCAGCGCGTCGGCGAGCAACTGCCGCCAGCGCGCATCGACCGAACCGCCGCCCGCGAGTTTCAGGCTCGTCACCGTCGCGCCGCTCGCACGGATCGCATCGAGGCCGGCACGCAGCGAGAACGCGACGCCTTCGAATGCGGCGCGCATCATCGTGCCGCGTGTGTGGTCGAGCGCAAGACCGAGCCAGCCGCCCCGTGCGGCCGGATTGAGCCACGGGGTGCGCTCGCCGGTGAGGTAGGGCAGGAAGGTGAGCCCTGCTTCGGCGCTGGCGATAGCGGCTGTTGTCTCGCCAAGGGCACCATCCGATGCGTTGCCGGCGAGACGGCTGGATGCATTGCCGATCGCAGCACTCGTCGCATCGCCGAACGCATCACGATAAGCATCAACCCATTCATACGACAGCCAGCCGCGCACGCGCTCCAGCGCGACGCCGACGTTTTGCATCGCTGCCATCCGATACCAGTGATCGCTCGCGGCTCGATAGCGATGCAAGCCTCTCACCGCTTGCGGCGCGTGTTCGGCGAGCACGACGATTTGTCCACCGGTGCCCGTGGTGAGCAACGCGTCGCCGTCACTCGCGAGACCACTGCCGAGGGCGGCACAGGGCGTATCGGCGGCGCCAATCGCGAGCACGATGCCGGCTCGCAGGCCCAGTTCCTGCGCAGCGTTTTGCGACAAAACACCGCCCGCCGCATAGGAAGGGGCAAGCGGCGCAAACCATTCGTTCGGCAATTCGAGCCGCTCAAGCAACGCCCGATCCCACACGCCCGCAGGATCGGCGAGCGCCGTCGCGCAGGCGTCGGAAGGATCGGTTGCAATCGCTCCACCCAGCGCGACGCGCAGCCAATCCTTCGGCTGCAGGGCCCAACGCGTCTTGCGCGCGGAGTGCGGCTCGTTCTGCACGATCCAGCGCAGCAACGGACCGGCCATGCCTGGCGCAACCGGATTCGGCTGCGGCTCGGGCCACTGATCGAGCCAGCCCAACGCACGCGTGTCGGGCCACAGCATCGCGGGGCGCACGGCTTCGCCATCGGCGTCGATCAACACGACGCCGTGCATCTGTCCGGAGAAGCCGATTGCTTGCACTTCACGGCGCAAACCGTCGGGCAAACGCGCCGCCGCGTCGCACAGCGCGCGCCACCAGGTTTGCACCGAGATTTCGGCCCATCCGGGATGCGGCGTTTCGAGTGCATACGCGACACTCGCCGCTGCCTGTTCGCAGCCGCTTTCGTCGACGATTGCCACTTTGAGGGAGCCGGTGCCGAGGTCGATGCCAAGAAAACTCATGGGCGATAGGACGTCAATTTGAGCCTGGGAATAAGCACGCGAGAGGTGCCTGGAACGGCGTATTTTCCATCACTGCTGCACGGTTCCGGAAACGCGCCCGAATGCACGCTGAAAACCGGGAATCGCGGGTTAACCCCGCCACGCCGCGAGCCGCGCAAAAACAGCACTATGCGTCGAGCGAGATACACCTCATTGATTCTCACACATAACCCGTCACCACGGGCGCGCGCGGTACGTGAACGCCCATCGCCGCCGCATGGGGCTGACGGCCGATTTGTGCGGCGCACGCATTTCTTTTGCCTTTCAAACGGGTCTCATCCATATCGTCGCCGGGAATGCCGGAATAGGCTCCAGTGGTCTTGTTGCAGTTTTTCGTTCCGCATACCTTGGAGCCATCCCAAAACGAGATGGTGGAGAGAGACAAAATGCAATCGAACACGGTTCACCCGTGCGACGAGCGACTGCCCGCGGGCCAGTTGCTGACGCTCGGCATTCAGCACGTTCTGGTGATGTACGCAGGCGCTGTTGCGGTGCCGCTGATCATCGGCGCGGCGCTGCAATTGCCGAAAGACCAGATCGCGTTCCTGATTAGCGCCGACCTGTTTTCCTGCGGCATCGCCACGCTGATTCAAACCCTCGGACTGTGGATCTTCGGCATCCGTCTGCCGGTCATCATGGGCTGCACGTTCGCGGCGGTCGGTCCGATGGTCGCGATCGGCACCAATCCGTCGCTCGGCATTCTCGACATCTTCGGCTCGACGATCGCGGCCGGCGTGATCGGCATCCTTCTCGCACCGGCGGTCGGCAAGCTGCTGCGCTTTTTCCCACCGGTGGTGATCGGCGTGGTGATCTCGGTGATCGGCCTCTCGCTGATGGAGGTGGGCATCAACTGGGCGGCCGGCGGCGTGGGCAATCCCGATTACGGCAACCCGATTTATCTGGGCCTGTCGCTCCTCGTGTTGATGCTGATCCTCCTGATCAACAAATTCGCCAAGGGCTTCCTCGCCAATATCTCGGTGCTGCTCGGCATCGTTGCGGGTTTCATCATCGCGCTGGCGCTCGGCCGCGTGAACATGGACGGCGTCACGCACGCGCCGTGGGTCGGCATCGTGATGCCGTTCCACTTCGGCCTGCCGCATTTCGATCCGCTCGCGATCGCGACGATGGTCACCGTGATGTTCGTCACCTTCATCGAATCGACCGGCATGTTCCTCGCGGTCGGCGACATGGTCGATCGTCCGGTGGATCAGAAGACGCTGGTGCGCGGTCTGCGCGTCGACGGTCTGGGCACGTTGATCGGCGGCATCTTCAATTCGTTTCCCCACACCTCGTTCTCGCAGAACGTCGGCCTGATCGGCGTGACGGGCGTGAAGAGCCGCTTTGTCTGCGCGATGGGCGGCGTGATCCTGGTGCTGCTGGGCCTGTTCCCGAAGATGGCGCAAGTGGTGGCCTCGGTGCCGGCCTTCGTGCTCGGCGGTGCGGGCATCGTGATGTTCGGCATGGTCGCGGCGAACGGCATCAAGGTGCTGGCCAAGGTCGACTTCGTGAAGAACCACCACAATCTGTTCATCGTCGCGGTCAGTATCGGCATGGGTCTCGTGCCGGTGGTGTCGCCGCAATTTTTCTCGAAGCTGCCGCCGGCGTTGTCGCCGCTCTTGCATAGCGGGATTTTGCTGGCGTCGGTGTCGGCGGTCGTGCTGAACCTGATCTTCAACGGCGTGAAGAGCGAGAAGAAGGCGCAGTGCGAAATTCGCAAGGCCGGACATGATTTCGACGGACGCGGCGGTGTTGAGTCGACGGGCGGCGATGAGATGCTGCGCGCGGTGGATCTGCACTGAGCGTCGGACTGCACGCAGCGCGGTTCGGCAGAGATTGCGCTGAGCGCGGGTGTTGAGCTGAGTTGGGCCGATCCCGGTTGAGTCGATCCGGGTTGACCTGAGTACCAACAAAAAAACGCCACGGCATGCCGTGGCGTTTTTTATTACCGGCGACACAGGACGGCTTCGCTGAAGCCGAAAACCGCCCTACGCGCCTGCCGCTACAAGACTCAACCCGCGGTCGCTGCCGAAGCCGCCGCCGGCGCACTCGCCGCACCGTAATCGACCGGTGCATCGGCCGGACGCGGCTGCTCGCCGGCCCGCTCGATCCAGCCGCCGCCGAGTGCCTGGTACAGCGTGACCAGGTTCTGCAGACGCTGCATGCGCGCGGTCACCAGCAACTGCTGTGCGGTATACAGATCGGTCTGCGCGGTCAGCACCGACAGATAGCTGTCGACGCCGTTCGTATAACGCAGATTCGACAGATCCAGCCGGCGCTGTTCGGCAAAGGTATTGCGCTCGAGTGCCTGGATCTGCTGGTCGTATGTGCCACGCGCCGCCAGCGCGTCCGCCACTTCGCGGAAGGCCGTCTGGATCGCTTTTTCATACGTCGCGATCTGGATGTTCTTCTGCACCGTGGCGAGGTCGAGATTGGCCTTGTTCTCGCCGCCTTCGAAAATCGGCAAGGTGATCGACGGCGCAAAGCTCCACGCTGCCGAACCCGGCTTGAACAGACCGCCGAGCGTCGGGCTCAGCGTGCCGAAACTGCCGGTCAGCGAGACTTTCGGGAAGAACGCCGCACGCGCCGCGCCGATGTTCGCGTTGGCCGCAAGCAGGTTCTCCTCGGCCTCCATGATGTCCGGACGACGTGTCAGCAGATCGGACGGCAGACCCGCCGGAACATCCGTCAGCAGGTTCTGATTGTCCAGCGACATGCCGGCCGGCAGATCGTCGGGCAACGGCTCGCCGAGCAGCAACACGAGTGCGTTATCCGCCTGGGCCCGCAGACGCGCCTGCGACTGCAGGTTAGAGTTCGCCTGCTCGACTACCGTTTGCGCCTGCCGCAGGTCCAGTTCCGAACCCGTGCCGTTGTCGAACTGCAGCTTGGTGATCCGGTATGACTCCTGCGCGGTCTTGAGCGTGTTCTGCGTAACCTTCAGCAGATCGTCCAGCTCGAGCACCGTCATGTACTGATTCGCCACCTGCGAGACCAGCGAGATTTCCGCGGCCTTGCGTGCCTGAGCGGTAGCGAGGTATTGAGCCAACGCCTGATCCTTCAGACTCTGAAGCCGCCCGAAGAAGTCGATCTCCCAGGAGGCGTTCAGCCCCACCGAGTAAGTGTTGCTGATCGTCAGGCCGGTGGACGACAGATCTTTCGGCGTGCGCTGCTTGGTTTGCGACGCCGCGGCGTCCAGCGTCGGGAACAGCGCCGCACGCGTGATCCGGTACTGCGCCTGCGATGCCTGGATGTTCAGCACCGACACGCGCAGATCGCGGTTGTTCTTCAGCGCGATTTCGATCAGCCGCTGCAAACGCGCATCGACGAAGAAATCACGCCAGCCGATATCGGCGGCCGCCTGGCCGTTCGCGGTACGCGAGCCACCCGCCGCGCCCGGCTGCGTGTCGTACACGCCGCCGGCCGGGAAGGTCGCCGTCACGGGAGCATCCGGGCGATGGTACTTCGGCGCCATCGTGCAACCCGCGGCGAACAGCGCAACCGCCACTGCAATCAAAGAGTGTTTTTGCATCTCAATGTCCGTCCTTGCCCGAGCCGTTACCGTCCGACGCGCCGCCTTGCGGATCACGCGGATGGTGCTGGTTGTAGTGTTCGAGCGCTGCATCCGGGTCTTCCTGTTCGCCGCCGAACTTCGCGCGGACCACGACGAAGAACATCGGGATCATGAAAATCGCGAGGAAGGTCGCCGTCAACATCCCGCCGATCACGCCGGTACCGATCGCGTGCTGGCTGGCCGAGCCCGCGCCGTTACTGATCGCGAGCGGCATCACGCCGAGAATGAACGCAAGCGAAGTCATCAGAATCGGACGCAACCGCAGACGCGCCGCTTCCAGCGCGGCCTCGATCGGCCCCATGCCTTGACCCTGCTGCAGTTCCCGGGCGAACTCCACGATCAGAATCGCATTCTTCGCCGACAGCCCCACCGTGGTCAACAGACCCACCTGGAAGAACACGTCGTTCTCGAGCCCACGCAGCGTAGCGGCCAGCAGTGCGCCCACCACGCCGAGCGGCACCACCATGATCACCGAGAACGGGATCGACCAGCTTTCATACAACGCGGCGAGACACAGGAAAACGACGAGGATCGAAATACCGTACAGAATCGGCGCCTGCGAACCGGACTGGCGTTCCTGCAACGACAGACCTGTCCATTCGTAGCCGATACCCGCCGGCAGCTTCGCCGCGATGGCTTCCATGGCTCCCATCGCCTGGCCGGTACTCTTGCCCTGGGCTGCCGCGCCCTGGATTTCGACAGCGGAGATACCGTTGTAGCGTTCGAGCTTCGGCGACCCATATGTCCAGCTGCCGGACGCAAACGAGTTGAGCGGCGCCATCCCGCCCGATGCGTTGCGCACGTACCAGTTGTTCAGATCTTCCGGATTCATGCGGAACGGTGCATCGCCCTGCACGTACACCTTCTTGATCCGGCCATCGGTATCGAGGAAGTTGTTCACATAGACCGAGGCCCACGCGATCGAGAACGTCTGATCGATTGCCGACAGCGACACGCCCAACGCCGACGCCTTTTCGTGATCGATCGAGATCTTGAACTGCGGCGTATCGTTCAGGCCGTTCGGACGCACCTGCGCGAGCAGCGGATCCTTCGCGGCCATCCCAAGCAGCATGTTGCGCGCTTCCATCAGCTTCGCGTGGCCCAGACCGCTCCGATCCTGCAACTCGAAGTCGAACCCCGATGCCGTGCCCAGTTCCGGAATGGACGGCGGATTCACCGGATACACCAACGCGTCCTTGTACGACGAGAAGTGCATGAACATCCGGCCGATCAACGCCTGCACCTTCTGGTTCGTATGCTGGCGCTCGGCGTAGCCCTTCAGCTTCACGAACACGAGACCGGCATTCTGGCCGCGGCCCGCGAAGCTGAATCCGTTCACCGTAAACGCCGATTCGACGATGTCCTTTTCCTGGTTCAGCACGTAGTCGGACACATCCTGAAGGGCATGCGCCGTACGCTCCTGGGTCGAGCCGGCCGGCGTTTGCACCAGCACGAACATGATCCCCTGGTCTTCGTCAGGCAGGAACGACTTCGGCAGACGCACGAACAGCAGACCGACCGCGACGATCACCACCAGGTAGATGATGAGCCACCGGCCCGAACGCTTGATCACGTGGTGCACGCCGGAGTGGTACTTGTCGCGGCTCGTCTCGAAGGTCCGGTTGAACCAGCCGAAGAAGCCCTTCTTCACTTCGTGATGGCCCTTCGGGATCGGCTTGAGAATCGTCGCGCACAGCGCCGGCGTGAGAATCAACGCGACCAGCACCGACAACACCATCGCCGCCACGATCGTCAGCGAGAACTGCCGGTAAATCGCACCGACCGAACCGCTCGAGAACGCGACCGGCACAAACACCGCCGACAGCACGAGCGCCACGCCAACCAGCGCGCCGGTGATCTGCTCCATTGCCTTGCGGGTGGCGTCGCGTGGCGACAGTCCCTCCTCGGCCATCACCCGCTCGACGTTTTCCACCACCACGATCGCATCGTCCACCAGCAGACCGATTGCGAGCACCAGGCCGAACATCGACAGCACGTTGATCGAGAAGCCCACCGCGCTCATGATCGCGAACGTGCCCAGCAGCACCACCGGCACCGCGATCGTCGGAATCAACGTCGCGCGGAGGTTCTGCAGGAACAGGTACATCACGAGGAACACCAGCACGATGCCTTCGAGCAGCGTCTTCACCACGTCTTCGATCGACAGGCGCACGAACGGCGTCGTGTCATACGGGTACTTCACGACGAGGCCGTGCGGGAAGTACTTCGACAGATCGTCGATCTTCGACTTCACGTTCTTCGCGGTCTGCAGCGCGTTGGCGCCCGTCGCGAGCTGAATGCCGAGACCCGCTGTCGGCTTGCCGTTGTAGTGCGTATCGAAGTTGTAGTTTTCGCCGCCCAGCTCGACGCGCCCGACGTCCCTGATGCGCACTTGCGAGCCGTCCGTGTTCACCTTCAGCAGCACGTTGCCGAACTGCTCAGGCGTATTCAGCAGCGTCGCCTCGGTAATCGTGGCCTGCAGCATCTGGCCCGGCACCGAAGGCGTACCGCCCAGCGAGCCGCCGGCCACCTGGACGTTCTGCGCCTGCAGCGCGGTCTGGACATCGACCGGCGTCAGATTGAACTTGTTCAGCTTCGACGCATCGAGCCAGATCCGCATTGCGTACTGCGTGCCGAACAGCGTCACGGTACCCACGCCGTCGAGACGGCTGATCGGGTCCTTGACGTTCGACGCGACATAGTTCGCGAGGTCGATCTTGTTCATGCTGCCGTCTTCGGAATTGAACGCCAGCACGAGCAGGAAGCTGCTGCTCGACTTGGTGACGTTAATCCCTTGCTGCTGCACGATGGTCGGCAGAAGCGGCGTCGCCAGTTGCAGCTTGTTCTGCACCTGCACCTGGGCGATGTCCGGATTCGTGCCGGCCGCGAACGTCAGCGTGATGGTCGCCGTACCGGAGTCGTCCGACGTGGACGACAGGTACAGCAGGTGGTCGAGGCCGCTCATCTGCTGCTCGATCACCTGCGTGACGGTGTCTTCCACCGTCTTCGCCGACGCGCCCGGATACACGGCGCTGATCTGCACCGCCGGAGGCGCGATGGTCGGATATTGCGCGATCGGCAGCGTAAACACCGACGCGATACCCGCGAGCATCAGGATGATGGCGATCACCCATGCAAAAATCGGGCGATCAATAAAGAACTTTGCCATGAAGCAGGCTCCCTGTTATTTCGCGGCCGATGCAGCGGACGCAGCCTGCGCCGTCTGTGCACCGCTGGCCGCCGGCGCTTCCTGAGCAGTTGCGTCGGAGGCTGGCGTTGGCGCGGGAACTGTCTTGACCGTCATGCCCGGACGCACCTTGTCGGTACCGAGCACGATTACGCGGTCACCCGGGTTCAGGCCGCTCTCGACCACCCAGTTCGAACCGTAGGTCGACGAGGTGACGAGCTGGCGCACCCCGACCTTGTTCTGCGCGTCGACAACGAGCGCGGTCGGCTGGCCCTTCGCATCGTGCGTGATGCCCGATTGCGGCACGACGATTGCCTTGTCATTGACGCCTTCGTCGATGCGCGCCCGCACGAACATGCCCGGCAGCAGGACGCGGTCCTTGTTCTGGAAGATCGCGCGGATCGTGACCGAACCGGTGCCCTGGTCGACCGTGACGTCGGTGAACTGCAGCTTGCCCTGTTCGGAATAGGTGCGGCCGTCTTCGAGAATCAGCGTGACTTTCGCCGCGTCCGGGCCGTTCGTCTTCAGGCGCCCTTCCTGCACCTGACGGCGCAGCTTCAGCCCGTCGAGGCTCGACTGGGTCAAGTCCACGTAGACCGGATCGAGTTGCTGAACCGTCGACATCAGCGTGGCCGCGCTAGCCTGCACGTACGCGCCCGGCGTGACCTGGGAAATGCCGACCTGGCCGGTCACCGGCGAAGTCACGTCCGTATAGCCGAGATTGATTTGCGCCGTATCGACCGCGGCCTTGCCGGACGCCACGTCTGCCGCGGCCTGTCCTTCCGCGGCGACCGCGTTGTCGTAGTCCTGCTTGCTGACCGCATTGGCCGCGACCAGCACCTTGTAGCGGTTTGCCTGCGCGGTGGTGGTGGCGAGATTCGCCTGAGCCTTCGCAAGCGTTGCCTTGGCGCTGTTCAGCGCCGCGATGTACGGCGCTGGATCGATCTTGTACAGACGCTGGCCGGCCTTGACCTGGCTGCCCTCGGTGAATTCGCGGCGCAGCACGATGCCGTCGACCCGCGCACGCACTTGCGCCACGAGGAACGCGTTGGTACGGCCCGGCAATTCGGTGGTGACCGGCACAGAAGTCGGCTGTACCGTGACGATGGCAACCTCGGGCGTTTGTTGCGGCGGGGCAGATTGTTTTGGTCCGCACGCTGCCAGCAATACGGCAGCCGTCGCGGCACTGATTAAGCGGAATGGAACCCGTTCGACGCGCATGGAGCGACCTCTGTCAATGACTGAGAATGAAAAAGTGCGCGCATCCCTACCCCGGGGACGACAGCGCACACATGCGTCTTGCGACGCCAGACCGGAAGCCCGAGGATGCAAACACACCTGCAAGGGCATCCTGAGCGAAATGCGCCATACCGGGGAAATGCCGCACGGCGCCGCCCGTCGGGGCGCGGCACAAGAGCGTTTTGAAAGGCAACAGTGACGGATATTAACCGGTCGTCACGGCTTGGGCTATCCGATCGTGGGATGCTATTATATATACATCCACGAATGCATGTAAAAGTGCGTTTACGTTTTTGTGGGCAGGGGACCCGCAAGATCGCTTCGTAAATTGCTTAACAGCAGACAGATTGTCATCGAGCGTACTTAAAAGCGCCCGGGAAAACCCCACAATCAGGGCAGGTCACGACAATATGGTCAGAAGAACCAAGGAAGAGGCGCAGGAGACGCGCAACAGCATTCTCGACGCAGCCGAACAGGTTTTCTTCGAGAAGGGCGTGTCGCGCACTTCGCTCGCCGACATCGCGCAGGCCGCCGGCGTCACGCGCGGCGCGATCTATTGGCATTTCGCGCACAAAAGCGATCTGTTTACCGAAATGTTCGACCGCGTGCTGCTGCCGCTGGACGAACTCAAGGCCGCTTCGCTAGACCCCAATGAACCCGACCCGCTCGGGCGCCTGGTGGAGATCTGCACGGTCTGTCTGCGCGACACCGCCAACGACCCGCGCCGCCGGCGAGTGTTCGACATCCTGTTTCTGAAGTGCGAACTGGTCGAAGAGATGGGGCCGGTGATGGTCCGCTATCAGACCAATATGCGCGAAGGGCTGACGAAGCTCGAAGGCGGTCTGCGCAATGCGATCTCCAAAGGGCAACTGCCGGCCGATCTCGACACCAGGATCGCCGCGGCGATGCTGCATGCGTTCGTCGGCGGCTCGCTGCGCGACATGCTGTTTCTGCCGGAGGCGGCGGATTTCGGCAAGCATGCGGAACAGATGATCGCCGGGATATTCGATGCCATGTTGTTAAGTCCGGCCCTGCGCAAGGGAAATCGGACGGCGCCGGCCGCCCGTTCGCCCGGTCAGGCTAGCTAGGTACTTACGCGGCAACCCGGCGCGCCCGCGCCTTCTGATTCGACGAGTAGATATCGCCGCGCTCGAGCGGCGCCCCACCCCGCACTGCCGCGATCCACTGCTCCGTACTCGCCACCGCCGCGAAGTTCGACTGCAGTACCACGCTGAAGACCCGGTGAATCTCCTGCGCGCTGGCCAGGCCCGCGCTGTTCTCATAGGGCAGCGAGCCGGTTGCGTCGTGCAGAAACTCGACGGCAAACCCCGCATGCCACGCCTCGTTGATCGTCGACGCGTCGCAGTTGTGGGTCATGTAACCGACGACCGTCAGCGTGTCGATCTGCCGCGCGGCCAGCCAGTCGGCGAGATCCGTACCGGCAAAGGCGCTTGCCCGCGACTTCTCAAGATAGTGATCGCGGGCCCGCGCGCCCACCACCGGATGCAGCTCGGCGCCTTCGCTGCCGCGCGCGAACACCGGCGAGGCGGCCGACGAGACATGTTGCACAACCACCACCGGCACGCCGGCGGCGCGCGCCGCATCCATCGCGCGGCCGATGTTGGCGAGCGAGGTTTGCACATCCGGATATTCGATCGGCAGATCGCCGGTAACGTATTCGTTCTGCACGTCGATGACGATCAGCGCGCGGCGTGGTGCGGTCATGGCAAGACTCCTGTCGGTTGAGCAGTTAAGGCTCGCGCTGCGCGGCCCGGAATGGGCCGACGGCAAGCAGCGGCGATGACCGCATTGTTCGTCAGCCAGTCCATCGCCGACAGCGACCCGAATGACAATCTTCGCTAGAATCGGGCCATCATCGGATCAGCATTGACCGCCACAGGGCGATTGCGAATGACGGCTACCCCCACCTCCTCTACCGCCGAACGCGACGGCGCACCCCGCCACATTGTCGCGGTGGTCGCGTTCGACGGTATCAGCCCGTTCCATCTTTCGGTACCGTGCGTGGTGTTCGGCGAGGACGGCAGCAACGGCGGCGTGCCCGTGTTCGACTTCCGCGTCTGCGCAGCCGAGCGCGGCACGCTGACCACCACCGTCGGTTTCTCGATTGCCGTCACGCATGGGCTCGAAGCGCTTGCCGACGCGCACACGATCATCGTGCCGAGCTGGCGCGATCCGAACGAGACGCCGCCCGCCGCCCTGCTCGACGCACTGCGCGCCGCCCACGCACGCGGCGCCCAGCTGGTTGGGCTGTGCCTGGGCGCGTTCGTGCTGGCGGCCGCCGGCATTCTCGACGACCGGCCGGCGTCGACCCACTGGGCGTGGGCGGACGACTTCGCGCGCCGCTATCCGCGCGTGCGGCTCGATCCCGACGTGCTCTATGTCGACGACGGCAACGTGCTGACCTCGGCCGGCACCGCCGCCGGCCTCGACTGCTGCCTGCATGTCCTGCGCAAGATGTGCGGCGCGCAGGCGGCGAACTATGTCGCGCGCCGGCTGGTGGTGCCGCCGCATCGGCAGGGAGGCCAGGCGCAATACATTCAGCAGCCGGTCGCGCCGAACGTGCGCGGCGACCGCCTGTCGTGTCTGCTCGAATGGGTGAGCGCGAATCTGGATGCACCGCATACGCTCGACACCCTCGCCGGGCGCGCGTTGATGAGCCGCCGCACATTTACGCGGCGCTTCCGGCTCGCCACCGGCACGACCGTCGGCGCATGGCTGCTGGCGCAGCGGCTCGCCCGCGCGCAGCAACTGCTGGAAAGCACGGATGAGTCCGTGGAGGCCATTGCGGGGATTGCGGGATTCGGCTCGACCGCCTCGCTGCGGCAACATTTCGCGGAAGCGTTTCGCATCTCGCCATCCGCGTGGCGACGGGAGTTTCGCGGCGTGTGAGCGTAAGTGAAAGCGTCCGATAGGGTGGCGAACGGGCGAGGGCGAGCGCGGGTACGCGGGTACAACCGGCAAAAATGCCGATCAAGCCTTCAGGGCCGCCAACGCCCTGTGGCCAACGACAGTTCGTAGTGACTCACCGAAATTTCGTAGTCGCGCCCGCGCTACAGCAGCGCGCCGAACCGTCGTAGCCAGGCCATGTCGTCGCGGTGGCAGTGGCAGTGGCAGTGGCCGAATTAAATCGCCTCGTCACTGTTCGCCAATCCAGCGCGCCACGTACAACAGCAGCGCCACCAGAAAAATCATCACCGCCCACGCCCAGTTCGGGACGACGTGCGGACTGGGCTCGTGATGCGAAACCCCGTGCGACACGCCGTGAGACGCCCCATGCGACGCACTCGCCGCCCGTCCGGGCAGCGCATTGCCATGATCCACACGCGTGCGCCTCGCGATGCCGCTGAGCGTGATCGGCCGCAGAAACACGTGCTGCCGACGCCCCGCCGAGCCGCGCGCACGATTCGGCCCTTGCCCATGCTTGGCGCGAACGACCGCGCCGAACTCGTCGAAAAAATCGTCGGCCAGTTGATGCAGCGCGTTTTCGAGCTGGCGCGTGGGCAGTTCGGCGAGCGGTCCGGACGAAGTCGCCCAGATCGTGTAATCGATCCGCGTGCCCCGCTCCCGGCCGATGCCGTGCGAGCTATCCTCCGCGCGCAATCTCACTTCGATCTGTCCGCGCAACGAACCGATGCCCTCGGCTCGCGCCTTGAAGTTGATGGTGCGGCGCTGCGCGTCAGCCGGCCCGGAATCCTGACCGGCCACGTGGGCGCGCGCTTCGTAACGCGCACGCAACGGCCCGAGCGGCACGGTCATGGTGAGCGCATATTCGCCGTCTCCAAGCCGCGTGAACGACTCGCAGTTGTCGAGGCTGGCACGCAACAAGGCGAGGTCCTGCAACGCCTCCCAAACATCGGACGGCGCAAGCGGAATCCGTAACGCGTCGTTCAGTTCCATGACAGCCTCCCCGATGAGCGCGCGACAGCCGGTCAGGACGTCTGATCGATGCGGTCGACGCGCGATGCGTAAAACGCGAGATACCCTTTTATCCGTGCCATCGGCTCGAGCGGCGTCTCATAGCTCCAGACGGCGTTTTCGATCAGACCGTCTTCAGTGCGCAGATGGTAGTACGAGGCATCGCCCTTGAACGGGCAGTGCGAGGTATGGGTGGAGCGTTCGAGGCGAGCCATGTTGACGTCGCTGCGCGGGAAATAGAACACGTCCGGCAGGCCGGTTTCGCTGAGTGTCAGGCAAGCGTGGGTATCGGCCATCGTCACGCCGCCGTGAATCACGCGCACCCGATGGTTGTTGCCGCTGATGGCGATGGTGTGCCCGCCCGTGCTCGCGCCGGAGCCAGGGCTTCCGTGAGGTGTCAAGGCATCGCTCATGTCTCGGCTCCGTGGTCGTGTACAACTCGGGTGTGCAACGCGGTATGCGGCCATGCAACAAAAAAGCCACGGGGTGCACCCGTGGCCTCATTATCGGCCAAACTTCAGCCGATTGCGCGGCCTTCCTGAATGTCGCCGGGGCGTCTCGCCCGGCGCCGCTCAGGGAGACGGGCCGCTTACTGCGGGTTATGGCGGTTTATTACGGTCTATTGCGTATTCCAGTAGAAGGCGGCCTTGGCCGTACCCTTGGTCGGAATCGTCACCGGCTTGGTCTGGTCGCTATCCTTGTATTGCGCGTGCACGGTATAGCGGCCCGGGCGCAATCTCACCAGCATGTAGGGCCCGCGCGAGGTGGCGCTCAGCACATCGCCATCGTGCGCGTCGACGATCCGCACGCGGACGTCGGCAAGAAAATCGGAGCCGGGGCCGGTGAAGCGCATCGACAGCGGCCATTGGCTTTGCGCCTGCTGGAGTGCTTTCGATTCGTCGAGACCGACGCCGCCCGACACGAACGAGACGTCACCCTGGTGCTGGATCTGCGGCAGGCCGCCACCGTTGGCGTTGCCCGCGCTGGTCTCGTCGGTGGTGGTGCCGCCGGTTACGTCGCTCGCCTGTGCATACGCGCCGCCCGCCAGACCAAGGGTGAGCGCTGCGCAGACCGCGGCGGCTACGATCCTTCGCTGCTTGGGTTGGGTTTTCATGGCTTCACTCCTTCTCAAGGCCTTTATCGTCCGGAGTCCCTCAGAGGGTCCATATCAAGGCCGACGCAACCGGCGTGCCAGCCATCCGTTCGTGTCTTGTGGAAACCGCTGCTGCGCCGCGCCACGCCGCACAGAGCGCCCTGCTTTACAGCTTTGAGACGGCTTTGAAACAAATGAAAAAATGCCGGTCCGTCAGCAGTAAGTGCAAGGACCGGCAAGCTTTACTTCAATCTGATCAATGTCCGCTCAGCCGAGATCGACCGGCACGAAGATCTGCGCATTGTCCCGCTGGATCAGCAACGCGATGCTGTTGCCCGCGCCGGCGATCATCTGCTTCAACTGATCGACGCTCGTGACCGGCCGGCCGTTGACCGCCAGGATCACGTCGCCCGGCTGGATGCCGGCGCTCTCAGCCGCACCGCCCGATTGCTGCACCAGCAGCCCGTGCGACACCGACGCGCCGCTCTTCTCTTCCGGCGTCAGCGGCCGCACCGCCACGCCGAGACGGCCTTGCAGCTGCGCCGGCTGATCGGCCTTGTCCGAGGCCACCTTGGCATCGGACAGCGAACCGATCGTCACCTTCAGGTCCTTGGTGGCCTTGTCGCGCCACACCTGCACGGTGGCCGAGCTGCCCGGCGCCAGACCCGCCACCTGCGCCGGCAAATCCGACGAGTCGCCGACCGGCTCGCCGTTCACCGAGAGAATCACGTCGCCCGGTTGCAGGCCGCCCTTGGCCGCCGGGCCGCCCGGATCGACCGAGCTGACGAGCGCGCCCTGCGGCTTCTGCATGCCGAACGAATCGGCCAGCGTCTGATTCATGCCCTGCACCGCGACGCCGAGACGTCCACGGCTGACATGGCCGGTCTTGACGAGATCGTCCTTGACCTTGATCGCTTCATTGATCGGGATCGCGAACGAAAGGCCCTGGAAGCCGCCCGTCTGCGAATAGATCATCGAGTTGATGCCGATCACTTCGCCTTGCAGATTGAACAGCGGTCCACCGGAGTTGCCCGGGTTCACCGGCACGTCGGTCTGGATGAACGGCGTGTAGTTCTCGTTCGGCAGCGAACGCGACTTCGCGCTGATGATGCCCGAGGTCACCGTGTTGTCGAAACCGTACGGCGAGCCGATCGCGACCACCCACTGGCCGACCTTGCTCTGACGCGGATCGCCGATCTTCACGGTCGGCAGATTGCTCGCGTCGATCTTCAGCACGGCGACGTCGGACTGCTTGTCGGCGCCGACCACTTTCGCCCTGAATTCACGCTTGTCGGTGAGCTTCACGGTGACGACGTTCGCGCCGTCCACCACGTGGGCGTTGGTCAGAATGTAGCCGTCATTGCTGACGATGAAACCCGAGCCGAGGCTCGCGCTCGGCTGATCGGACCCATCGCCGCCGTCGCCGCCCTGCATGCCCGGCATGCCGCCGAAGAAGTGCTTGTAGAACTGGTAGAACGGATCGCTCGGGTCGATCGGCAACTGGTTGCCGCCGCCGGCGCCGTTGCCGCGCAATGCCGTCTGCTTGACCACGTGCTTCGCGCTGATGTTGACGACTGCCGGGCCGTACGTTTCGACCAGACCCGAGAAATCGGGGACGCCGGTTTTGGCAGCGGCTTCGGCAGGCATCATCGCGGCCTGCGCCGGCGTGATCACCTGCGGCGCGGGCACGTCGCGATGCCCCGCCACATAGCCGGCGGAGAGCGCCACGGCGACAGCAACGGCAACAGCGCTGCGGGACAAGGTTTTCGCGTTCATCGTGTACTCCTGACTGGGAGAAAGAGGCTTTGGAATGAGATGAAGCGTACGTGGCATCGCTTAAAAGAGTCTTAAGCAGCGCCAGATCGCTTCAGGCCCATTCGTAAGACGTGTTTAAGCCCCGCTTAAGCCACGTTCGAGCCACTTTACGAACAGAAAGCCTCACCTTCAGAAGCGCACGTCGACCTGTAAACCACCCGCCGCGGATTCGTCGAGCTTCACCGCCGCATGGTGTTGCGTGGCGATGCGGCGCACGATCGCAAGGCCGAGGCCGCTGCCCGCCACATCGGTACGCACGCGGTTCGCGCCGGCGCCGGCCCGGTAGAAGCGATCGAACACGCGCTCGCGTTCGGCCGGCTCGATGCCCGGCCCGCTGTCGGCAATCCGCACCACCGGATGCCCTTCGTCGACATGCAGACTGACGTCGACGCGGCCGCCTCGCGGCGTGTATTTGGTTGCGTTGTCAACGAGGTTGTTGAACATGACGCGCAGCGCGTCAGTGTCGCCGGTCACCGTGGCGGGTTCGCTCGCCTCGATGCCGAGATCGACTCCGCGATTCTGCGCAAGCGGCGCGTACGCCACCACACAGTCCTGCAGCAGCGCGCGCAGATCGATCGCGTTCGTCGCCGCGATGCCGTCCGGCTCCGAACGGGCGAGCGCCAGCAATTGCTCGGCGAGACGTGTCGCACGCGTGACGCCTGCCTGCAGGTCGGCCAGCGCTTCGCTGCGCGTGGTGTCGTCTTTCGCGCGGGCCACCAGTTGCGACTGGATCTGCACGGCGGCAAGCGGCGTGCGCAATTCGTGCGCGGCATCGGCGACGAATGCTTTCTGAATGTCGAGCGCAGTGGCGAGCCGCTCGAGCAGGCCGTTCAACGCGCGCACGAGCGGCTGCACTTCGAGCGGCAGACGCTGATCGGGCAAGGGATCGAGCGCCTCGGGGTGACGCGCGTCGAGCGCGCTGGTCACGCGCCGCAACGGCCGCAGCCCGCGCCCGACGATCACCCACACCGCCAGCCCTAGAAACGGCAGCAGAACAATCAGCGGCCACAGGGTTCGCAACGCGACATTCGCCGCCAGCCGGTTGCGCACCGAAACCGGTTGCGCCAGTTGCACGACGTTGTCGCCGACGATCGCGCCGTACACACGCCAATCGCCGCGTTCCGTGTGCTCGGTCGAAAAGCCGATCTCGGCGCGCGGCGCGAGCGGCGCACGCGGGCGCGAGTAGTACATCAGCACGCCGTTGCGATTCCAGATCTGCAGGACGATGCCTTCGTCGCCGGTGTCGCGCGAGCCGAGCACCTGGGAGAACGGTTCCGACGGCAGCGCCGCGGCAATCTGCTCCAACTGGTAATCGAACAGTTCGTTGGCTTCGGCAAGCGCTTGCCGGTAGATCAGCCAACCCGCAATGCCGACGCCGAGCAACACCAGCGCCAGCAGCCAGAACAACAATTGACGGCGAATCGAACGCATCGGCTCAGGCGTCCTTCGCGATCATGTAACCAAGACCGCGCACGTTGCGGATCAGGTCCGCGCCGAGCTTCTTGCGCAGGGCGTGAATGTAGACCTCGACCGTATTGCTGCCGATTTCCTCACCCCAGCCGTACATTTTTTCTTCGAGCTGGCTCTTTGAAAGCACTGCGCCGGGCCGTGCGATCAACGCTTCGAGCAGCGCGAATTCACGCGCCGACAACGCGACCGGCGCGCCGTCGAGCGTGACCTGATGCGACGCCGGGTCGAGCGTCAGATTGCCGTGGCGAATCGTCGAATCGCTGCGGCCCGATTGGCGGCGGATCAGCGCGCGCATGCGGGCGCCGAGCTCGTCGAGGTCAAACGGTTTGACGAGGTAGTCGTCCGCGCCGGCGTCGAGCCCTTTGACGCGATCGGCAATCGCGTCGCGCGCGGTCACGATCAGCACCGGAATGGCCTGGCCTTTGGCGCGCAGCGTGCGCAGCACGTCGAGCCCGTCGCGTTTGGGCAGGCCGAGATCGAGCAGCACCAGATCGTAAGGTTGGCTGGCCGCGGCGCTGAGCGCCGCTTCGCCGTCTTCCACCCAGTCGACCGCGAAGCCTTCACCGCGTAGCGCCTTGCGCACGCCTTCCGCGATCATCCGGTCGTCTTCGACTAGCAATATGCGCATGGTTGGGTCGGTCCCGAAACATTTGACGATGCCGCATTCTAGCGCCCGGCTCCGAGGTGCGCGCCGCGCGACGCTTTTTCACCGCAGCGCAGCGGCATGTCTCTACAATGGGCGCTTTGCGGCGCACCGCGCTTTTCCGCGCGTCACGCGACGCTTCGACACACTCTGGATTGCCGCGCGCCGCCACGCCCCGACATCCTGCTTCTTCGCCTGTCCATGACGCACGCTTTTTTGCCCATTTTTGTGTCTTCTTTCGCACGCCGTGTGGCGCTGCGCCCGCTGTCTTCTCCTGCTGCAAACTCCCTGCCTCGCCGGTTCTCGTCGCGCACCGCGACGTTACTGCTCGCCTGCGCCGCACTCGGCAGCGGCGCAACGCTGCCGCTTGCCGCGCAGGCGCGCGTCAAGGCCACGCATCCGAGCGTCAACGTCACCACGGTGTTGCCGCAGCCGGTGATGATCGGCTTGCAGCGCGCGCACGTGCCCTTGTCGTCGATCAGCGTGGTGGTCGAGAAAGTCGGCGACCGCACGCCGATCGTCGCGCTGAATGCCGGCAAGCCGATGATGCCCGCCTCGACGATGAAGCTCGTCACCACCTACTCCGGCCTCTCGATCCTCGGCCCGGACTATCGCTGGCGCACGAACGCGTATGTGGACGGCACGCTCGACGCCAACGGCGTGCTGCACGGCAATCTTTACATTCAGGGCACGGGCGATCCGAAACTCGTGCCCGAAGAACTGATCGACCTCGTGCAGAAGATCCACAAGGCGGGGATCAACGGCATCGACGGCGCACTGGTGCTCGACAAACGCTATTTCGACGCCTCCACGCGCGATCTTCCGCCGTTCGACGACGACACCACCGCGCCGTACAACGTCGGCCCCGATCCGCTGCTGTACGCCTTCAAATCGCTGTCGTTCACGCTGACGCCTTCCCCGGACGGCAGCGTCGCGATCGACGTCTTGCCCGCGCTCTCGCAGTTGCAGATCGACAATCAGATGCACGCGGTCAATGGCCCGTGCCGCGGCGACGCCGCCTCCGTCTCGCCCACCGTGACGCCGCAGCCGAACGGCACCGTGGTGGCATCGTTCAACGGCGATTACTCCGTGCGCTGCGGCCCGCGCACGATCAACGTCGCGGTGCTCGATCACTCCGCGTTCTTCGCGGGCGGATTCCTCGCACTGTGGCAGCAAACCGGCGGCACGTTCAGCGGCGCGACCCGCGAAGGCCCGGTGCCGGTCGGCGCGCGCCTCGTCGCGACGCACCAGGGGCCGATGCTGTCCGACATCGTGCGCGACATCAACAAGTTCAGTAACAACACGATGGCGCGCAACCTGTTCCTGACGATCGGCGCAACGGAAGAAAAGGCGCCCGCCACGCCCGCGAAATCGGCGCGCGCCATCGAGGAATTCCTGCGCCGCGACAGCGTCGACATGCAATATCTGACGCTCGACAACGGCTCGGGCCTGTCCCGCGACGAGCACGTTACCGCGCTCTCGCTCGCCGATCTGCTGCAGCGGGCCAATGCGAGCCCGGTCGCCCAGGTGTTCGTGGAATCGCTGCCGATTGCGGGCGTCGACGGCACGATGCGCAATCGCTTGACCAACCAGGGCGCGGGCGGCAATGCGCACATCAAGACCGGCACGCTGCGCGACGTGCGTGCGATCGCCGGCTACGTGGCCTCGTCGGATGGCAACAGCTACGTGGTGGTGAGCCTGATCAACGACCCGCATTCCGAGGCCGCGCGCGCCGCGCACGACGCCTTGCTCGAATGGGTGTATCAGGGCCCCGCCCAGGGATTCACGAAGATCTCCGCACCGGCCGCCGAACCGCGCGCCGGCAAGCCCAGGAAAAACCCGCACAAGCGCGGCACCCATTGAGGATTCCTTCTATAGAACCCACGCGCCTCAACGCGCCCAAGCGTGTACGCTGTCGGGCAGTGTTTGAGGCGCGCGTAAAACGTAACGCGTAGCGCATGAGCCGCGCACCCGTTACGAAAAGCGTGGCCCAATCAAACAATAACGACAACATCCGCTGCAACAAGCGCAGCGGCAAGGGACGACGGAGGAGGACACCATGCAATTCGATGCCGAATTGCTGCTGCTCGCCATGGCGCCAGTCTTTCTCGCATGCATTGGCTGGGAGGCGTGGCACCTGCGGCGTACGCGCCCCGGCGCGCAGCTCTATAGCTGGCGCGACACGCTCTGCAACGCCGCGCTCGCGCTGATGCAGCAAGCCGCCGACAAGCTCGCGTGGCTCGCGATCATCCCCGTCTATGCATTTTTCTACGACCGCTATCGCGTCTATACGTGGCAGGCAAGCTGGATGTCGTTCGTCGTGCTGTTCGTCGCCCAGGATCTGCTCTATTACGGGTTTCACCGCTCCAGCCATCGCGTGCGCTGGCTGTGGGCCGCGCATGTCGTGCATCACTCGTCGGAGCGAATGAATTTTTCGACCGCATTCCGGCAGAGCCTGATGTATCCAATCGCCGGCATGTGGCTGTTCTGGATTCCGCTTGCCGTGTTCGGCTTTCCGCCGAAGCAGATCGTCGCGATCGTGCTGATCAATCTCGGCTTCCAGTTTTTCGTGCACACCCAGGCAATCGGCAAATTCGGCGGCAAGCTCGGATGGCTCGAATACGTGTTCAACACGCCGTCGATTCACCGTGTGCACCACGCCCGCAACGACCGTTATATCGACCGCAACTATGCCGGCGTGCTGGTGATCTGGGATCGCCTGTTCGGCAGCTACGTCGAGGAAGATCCGCACGATGCGCCGGTGTACGGCATCGTCGAGCCACTTCACACCTATAACCCGCTGAAGGCGACGTTTCATGAATGGGCGTCGATGGCCGCCGATTTCGTGAGCGTGCGAGGCTGGCGCAACAAGTTGCGCGCGCTGTTCGCACCGCCCGCATGGGCGGCGGCTTATCACGCGCGCCGCGCCGCCGGCGCGAGTGCCGATGCGGCGGCATCTAGCGGTGATAGGCGCATTGAAGAAAACCATACGGCCGCGTTTCAAACACCGCGCAGGCCGTAGACGATTCTGTAAGCATGTCGTCATGCCGCCGACGCGGTGGGCGACTGCCTGCAATACATGGCACAAGGGCCACACATACGAGGAGATGCAGCCAACATGAAACAAACAACATCGAAGCAACGCAATTTCGTGCGCGTCACGCAGATCGCTATTGCCAGTGCGGCGTTTGCGCTGCTCGCAGCATGCGGGGGCGGCAGCGATAACAACAGTTCGAGCAGCAGCACGCCGGCGGGCGGCGTGAAATTGCAGGTCGTGTCGTTCGGCGACAGCTTGTCGGATGTCGGCACGTACGCGCCCGTGATTCAGTCCAGCTTCGGCGGCGGCCGCTTCACGACGAACCCGGGTGAAGTGTGGACCCAGAAGGTCGCGGAATACTACGGCGGCACGTTGACCGCCGCGTATGTGGGCGGCTTTGGTCAGCCGCTGGTCGCGACAGGCGGGTTCGGCTACGCGCAAGGCGGCTCGGACGTCGTCAACGCCCAGGGCGAAGGCTGGGCGCCGAACAGCATGGCGGCGACAACCGTGCCGGTGGTGACCCAGGTGGCAAACTACCTGGGCGCGCATACGAGCTTCAACTCGAACCAGCTCGTGCTGGTGAACGGCGGCGCGAACGACATCTTCCAGTTCTCGACCACCGCCAATCTGACGGCGCTCGCCACCGCCCTGCAGACGCAATACCCGCTGCTCGTGCAGGCCGGCAAGCTGCCGAACACGCAGGCAGGTCAGGTCGAGTTCATCGCCGGCTACCTGCAGCAACTGGCCGACCCGCAGGTCGCGACAGCCGCCACGCAGCTCGCCGCGCAAATCCAGACCATCGTCAACTCGGGTGCGACTCACGTGGTGGTGTCGACGGTGCCGGACATCGGCAACACGCCGCAAGGCGTCACGGCCAACGCAGCCTCGCCTGGCGCAGCTGCACTCCTGTCGGGGATTACCGCGGCGTATAACGGCATCCTGGTCCAGAGCCTGACGACCCTTGGCCTGCTGGGCACGGGCAAGGTCATCGTGGTCGATGCGTTCACGTGGATCGATCAGCAGTTGCCGAACTTCCAGGCGCTGGGCTTTACGGTGTCCAACACAGGTACGGGCTGTAACCTGACGTCGATGGTGGCCAACGCAACCGCGTACGCCACCGCCAATCCGAGCGCAACGAACGGACTGACCGCAGCCCAGTACGGCGCCCAGTTCGGCTCGTCGCTGTTCTGCTCACCGCAGACCTACACGGTGGCTGGCGCCGACCAGACCTATATGTTCGCGGACCTGGTCCACCCGAGCACGCACCTGCACGCCTTGTTCGCGCAGTTCGTTCAGCAGCAGGTCGCCGCCACCGGGTTGGGGAAATAAGTTGAGGATTGCCGCGTAGCGGCGATGGTGTTTGTTCTGCGAACGCCCGGCTTGCTGATCGAGCCGGGCGTTTTTTATCGTTTTTTATTGCGTGCGCCGCGCTTCGGATCAGGTGCCTGCGGCGTTAGCGTGTTGTGATCGGTTTGCCTGCGCGGCGCTCGATGTCTATTCGCCTGCTGCGTGCAACGTTGGCGCCACGCAGGCAAGACGATCCAACCTTAACCTTGCGCTTCAAAAGCCGCCGCGGCCCTGCCTAGCCGGTCGTTCACCGCGATCCACTCGATGGTGTCCGGCAACTTCTCGATGAGAATCCGGCTCACGTCCGCGCGGTCGAGCGCCCTCAACAGGCCATATAACTCGCGCGCATAAACGTGCGGGTCTTCAGGCGCGGCAATGAAATGCACGCCCTCGGCATGGGCCCACTCCCCGGCGCGAGAAGCCCGCGCCACCAAGGCCACGCGTTCATCGCCCTGGCGCGCCGCAAGCAGAAGCTGCAACGCATCAAAAGGCAGCAAGACCAATGGCGTGCGCGGCGCATAGTGCGCCTTCAACGTCCCCGAGGCGCGCGGGGCCGTCGCATCCGAACCGTCCGGCAACCTCGGCGCCTCACCGAGTACATCCGCGATGTCCTGCGGCGTGACGCGGCCCGGTCTCAACAACGCCGGAAACCCGCGTGACAGATCCAGGATCGTGGATTCGATCCCGACATCCGACGCGCCGCCGTCCAGCACGTGAATCGCGCTGCCAAACTCGTCGCGCACGTGCTGCGCGGTGGTGGGACTGACGTGGCCGAAGCGATTCGCCGATGGCGCAGCCACGCCGCCGTGCCCACCGCGCAATGCACTGAACGCCTCGAGCAGGGCTTGCGCGACCGGATGGGACGGACACCGCAAACCCACCGAGTCCTGGCCACCGCTCACCGCTGCGTTAATCCGCTCGGCACGCTTCAGGATCAACGTGAGCGGCCCCGGCCAGAACGCATCGATCAGGCGACGTGCCTCCGCCGGCAAATGTTCGACCCAGTAGTTCGGATCGCCCTGCGGCGCCAGATGCACGATCACCGGATGATTCGCCGGCCTGCCCTTCGCCGCGTAAATACGCGCGACCGCGTCAGGACTTTCGGCGTCGCCGCCGAGTCCGTAGACCGTCTCCGTGGGGAACGCGACCAGACCGCCCGCGTCGAGCAGTGCGGCGGCGTGCGCGATCTGCTCGGCGCTTACAGGCAAGGCGCTCGCGGCGGGTTTCTGTTGATCCGGCATGGCGTTCGCGTCAGCTCGTGATGATATGCAGGAGCCGCGCGCAATCGCGCGCCGCCGTGCGGGCTTCTTCGAGCGTTGCAGCCGTGAAGTTCACGTGCCCCATCTTGCGGCCGCAACGTGCTTCTTCCTTGCCGTACAGATGCAAACGCGCCGCCGGCATCGCGGCGACTTCATGCCAGGGCGGCGTGACCGCTGCGCCCTTCGGGCCGCTCGGGAACCAGACGTCGCCGAGAATGTTCAGCATCACCGCCGGCGAGTGCTGGCGTGTGTCGCCGAGCGGCATGCCGGTCATCGCGCGGACCTGCTGTTCGAACTGGCTGGTCGCGCAGGCGTCGACGGTGTAGTGGCCGGAGTTGTGCGGACGCGGCGCCATTTCGTTGGCGACCAGCGACCCGTCTTCGAGAATGAAGAACTCGACGCACAGCACGCCGACATAGCCGAGCTTGTCCGCGATCTGCAGTGCCGCCTGTTGCGCTTGCCCGACCAGCGTCGGGCTTGCATCCGGCGCGGGAACGATGGTGTGCGACAGCACGCCGTCGCGATGGGTGTTCTGCGCCAGCGGATACACCACCGAAGCGCCGCTCGCGGCGCGCGCGATCAGCGCGGACACTTCGAACTTCAGCGGCAGGCGCTTTTCCAGCACGCACGGAACGCCCGCGAGCGACGCATGTGCCTCGCGCACTTCCTCGGCGTTACGCACGCGGATCTGACCTTTGCCGTCATAGCCCATGCGCGCGGTCTTGAGAATGCCCGGCAGCACGGCTTCGAGCGTCGCGTCGTCGAGCGCGGCCAGCGCGTCCGACGACTCGATCACCACGTGCGGCGCCACCGTCACGCCTGACGAAGCGATAAAACGCTTCTCGGCGATCCGGTCTTGCGCCACGGCGACGCAACGGCCGGCCGGACTCACAAACGTGGTTTTCGCAAGGAAATCGAGGCTCGCCGCCGGCACGTTCTCGAATTCGGTCGACACTGCCGCGCACAGCCGCGCGAGTTCGGTGAGCGACGCTTCGTCGTCGTAAGCCGCGCGGATATGGCGATCGGCAACCGCGCCCGCGGGACTGGTTTCGTCCGGGTCGAGCACGGCGACGCGGTAGCCCATCGCCTGAGCGGCAAAGCAGAACATGCGGCCGAGCTGGCCGCCACCGACCATGCCAAGCCATGCGCCGGGCAGAATCGGTGAAACCGGTGTGTTGTCTGGGTTCATCTTAGTGGTCGGTCGCGGCCGGGTGCTGCAATCACGCAATAGCAGCATCCGGCCGGGGGTCGGACGGGGGACGTCTAAAAGCAATCAGCCTTGGCGCTTACAGCGCCGGCAGCACCATTGCGTGGGCCGCTTCGTTCTGGCGCACGCGGAACGCGGCCAGTTTCTCCGCATATTCGGCGCTCGTGCCGCTCAGAATCGACACAGCGAACAGCGCCGCATTCGCCGCACCCGCTTCACCGATTGCAAACGTGGCGACCGGCACACCCTTGGGCATCTGCACGATCGAATGCAACGAATCGACACCCTTCAAATACTTGCTCGCCACCGGCACGCCGAGCACCGGCACCGTGGTCTTGGCGGCCAGCATGCCCGGCAGATGCGCCGCGCCGCCCGCGCCTGCGATGATCGCGCGAATGCCGCGCTCACGCGCGCTCTCGGCGTACGCGAACATCTCGTCGGGCATGCGGTGCGCGGACACGACCCTGGCTTCATACGGCACGCCGAATTCTTGCAGAATCGCCACAGCGTTCTTCATCACTTCCCAGTCGGAACTGGAGCCCATCAGCACGCCGACAATTGGCGCGCCGTGCGTATGGGCAGTTTGTGCTTCACTCATCTTACGGCTTCCTTGTTTCTTGAGAGCGCCCCCAACTGTCGCTTCGCGCCAGCCCCCCGAGGGGGTGAGAAAACTTGGGGCGGCCCGGCGTTTTGTTAATACGCCCCCCAATCTGTCGCTTCGCGCCAGCCCCCCGAGGGGGTGAGAAAACTTGGGGCGGCCCGGCGTTTTGTTAATACGCCCCCCCAATCTGTCGCTTCGCGCCAGCCCCCCGAGGGGGTGAGAAAACTTGGGGCGGCCCGGCGTTTTCTCATGCGGTGCAAATCCAACCAGACGCGCGCAATCAGGCGAGCTTGTGTCCGGTCAGGCGTTCGAGCGCTTCCTGATACTTCTCGCCCGTCTTCGTGACCACGTCGTCCGGCAGTTTCGGTGCGGGCGGCTCTTTCTTCCACGGTTGGGTTTCGAGCCAGTCGCGCACGAACTGCTTGTCGAACGACGGCGGGTTGGTGCCGACCTGGTACTGGTCAGCCGGCCAGAAACGCGACGAATCGGCGGTCAGCGCCTCGTCCATCAGATACAGCTGGCCGTGGTTGTCCAGACCGAATTCGAACTTCGTATCCGCGATGATGATGCCGCGCGTGGCGGCGTAGTCAGCGGCTTCCTTGTACAGCTTGATCGAGATGTCGCGGATCGTGGCCGACAGTTCGGTGCCGATGCGGCGCTCCATCTCGTTGTAGGTGATGTTTTCGTCGTGATGGCCCATTTCGGCCTTGGCTGCCGGCGTGAAAATCGGCTCAGGCAGCTTTTGCGCGTTTTGCAGACCCGGCGGCAGTTCCACGCCGCACACCGAACCGGTTGCCTGGTAGTCTTTCCAGCCACTGCCGGCCAGATAGCCGCGCACCACCGCTTCGACGAGGATCGGCTCGAGGCGCTTCACCACCACGGCACGGCCCTTGACCTGCTCGACTTCGTCAGCCGCCACCACGGATTCGGGCGCCACGCCCGTGAGGTGATTCGGCACCACGTGCTTCAGCTTCTCGAACCAGAAGTTCGCCATTTCGTTGAGCACGCGGCCCTTATTCGGAATCGGCTCGCCCATGATGACGTCGAACGCCGACAGACGGTCGGTCGTGACGATCAGCAACTGGTCGTTGCCCACCGCATAGTTGTCGCGGACTTTACCGCGGCCGAGCAGCGGCAGCGAGTGGAGCGTGGATTCGTAAAGGGTAGACATCGTCGTGGTTCGCTAAAAGTGGGGCAGAAAGTGTGACCGGAACAAAAGGGAAACGCCGTTCCCCGGATGATGCGGGAACGGCGATCGAACGACAACCTGGCCAATCAGCCAGGTGCAGAGCCTGGATATAGCTTAGCGGACGACTTGCGCGAGCTCGCCCGATTTGTACTTCTCCGCGATTTTATCAAGCGAAACCGGCTTGATCTTGCCGGCCTGGCCTTCGCAGCCGAATTGCGTGAAGCGGTCGAGACAGATCTTCATCGCGGCTTCGCGCGCCGGCTTCAGGTAGTCGCGCGGATCGAACTTGCCCGGATTGGTCGCCATGTAGCGGCGGATCGCACCGGTGATCGCCAGACGCAGGTCGGTGTCGATATTGACCTTGCGCACGCCGTTCTTGATGCCTTCCTGGATTTCCTCGACCGGCACGCCGTAGGTTTCCTTCATGTCGCCGCCAAACTCGCGGATTTCCGCGAGCAGTTCCTGCGGCACCGACGACGAACCGTGCATCACAAGGTGCGTATTCGGAATGCGCTGGTGAATTTCCTTGATGCGCTGGATCGACAGGATGTCGCCCGTGGGCTTCTTGCTGAACTTGTACGCGCCGTGCGACGTACCGATCGCGATCGCCAGCGCGTCGCATTGCGTCAGCTTGACGAAGTCGGCAGCCTGCTCCGGGTCGGTCAGCAGTTGCTCGCGGGTCATCGTGCCTTCGGCGCCGTGGCCGTCTTCCTTGTCGCCCTTCATGGTTTCCAGCGAACCGAGCACGCCCAGCTCCGCTTCCACCGTGATGCCGATCGAGTGCGCCGCTTCAACCACCTTGCGCGAGACTTCGACGTTGTATTCGTACGATGCGACCGTCTTGCCGTCGGCTTCGAGCGAACCGTCCATCATCACGCTGGTGAAACCGCTGCGGATCGCCGCCATGCAAACTGCCGGCGACTGGCCGTGATCCTGGTGCATCACGACCGGAATGTGCGGATACGACTCGACCGCGGCTTCGATCAGATGGCGCAGAAACGGCTCGCCCGCGTACTTACGCGCGCCGGCCGATGCCTGCATGATGACCGGGGCGTTGACCTTGTCGGCCGCCGCCATGATCGCCTGCACCTGCTCCAGGTTGTTCACGTTGAATGCCGGAATGCCGTAGCCGTTTTCGGCGGCATGGTCCAACAGTTGACGCATTGATACGAGAGGCATGCTTAACTCCTTAGATTGAAACGAATTCTGTGCCGTCGGCATCTTTTAGGGCGATTTTATCGCGAAGCAAGCTGCATACCCGTTCACACATTCCCTAAAGCACGTTCCTGCGGACCCTTACCGCACGCGCGATTGGAGTCTGTGCGCCGCCTCTCGCGGGGCATCACAGCCTGCTTCGCTCAATCAAGCCTGTGTCGATCGAGCAGTTTCCGGTGTCGATCGGAGTTAGCGCTTTAGCGCTTACTCCGATCCCATGCAGGATGGTTGCTACTCAATCAATACGGCTCGCCGACGCGCACGATCTTCAGCGTATTCGTGCCGCCTGCCTGGCCCATCGGCTCGCCGACCGTCAGCACCACCATGTCGCCGCGCGACGCGTAGCCCTTGCTGACCACGGTTTCCAACGCCTGCTGCAACGCGGTGTCGCGGTCGGTGCTGGTGTCCAGGTGCAGCGACCTGACGTTGCGGTAAATCGCCATGGCCCGTTCGCTGCCGACGCGCGGCGTGAGCGCGAAAATCGGCACGTGCGTCCAGTGACGCGACATCCACAGCGCGGTCGAACCCGATTCGGTCAACGCGACGATCGCCTTCGCGCCCAGATGGAACGCCGTGAACAGCGCGCCCATGGCGATGGACTGGTCGATTCGCGTGAACGTGCGGTCGAGGAAATCCTTGTCCAGCTCCGACTGCTCCGACTTTTCGGCTTCGAGGCAGATCGCGGACATCGTCTCGATGGTCTGCACCGGGTATTTGCCCGCTGCGGACTCCGCCGACAGCATCACCGCATCCGTGCCGTCGAGCACCGCGTTGGCGACGTCCGACACTTCGGCGCGGGTCGGCACCGGCGCGTAGATCATCGATTCCATCATCTGGGTCGCGGTGATCACGAACTTGTTCGAATCGCGCGCCATACGAATCATGCGCTTTTGCAGCGCGGGCACGGCGGCATTCCCCACTTCCACGGCCAGGTCGCCGCGCGCAACCATGATGCCGTCGGATGCGTCGAGGATGCCTTGCAGCGCCGGAATCGCTTCCGCGCGCTCGATCTTCGCGATCATCTTCGGCTTGATGCCGTAGGGCGCGCCCGCGATGTTCGCGAGCTGGCGGGCCATTTCCATGTCGGTGGCGTTCTTGGGGAACGATACCGCGACATAATCCACGCCGAGCGACATCGCCGTGCGAATGTCTTCCATGTCTTTGGCCGTCAGGGCCGGCGCCGTCAAGCCGCCGCCCTGGCGGTTGATGCCCTTGTTGTTCGACAGATCGCCGCCGATCTTCACGGTGGTGTGGATCTCGCTGCCGAGCACGCGCACGACGTCCAGCACGATCAGGCCGTCGTTGAGCAACAGCACGTCGCCCGGTTTCAGGTCGCGCGGCAGGTCTTTGTAGTCGAGGCCGACGCGGTCGTCGTTGCCGAGTTCGCACTCGGCGTCGAGGATAAATGCGCTGCCGGGCACGAGCGTGGTCTTGCCGTTTTCGAATTTGCCGACCCGAATCTTCGGGCCTTGCAAGTCAGCCATGATGGCCACTTCACGGCCGGCCTGACGGGCCGCCTCGCGCACGAATTCGGCGCGCTGGCGGTGGTCGTCGGCGGTGCCGTGCGAGAAATTGAGCCGCACCACGTCGGCCCCTGCCTGAATCATTTGCAGCAGGATTTCCGGCGTGCTGGAAGCCGGTCCGATAGTAGCGACAATCTTGGTAGCGCGATGCATGAGTCTCCTCGTCTGGATGGGATCGCTGGGATGAGCGCTGCGAGTCGGATGCGGAGGCTGCGCACCGAAGGGTGCTGCTGGGGGCTGCGCGCCGGTTGAAACCAGCGTCGCTTTATGGGGTGAAGCGGTATTCGACACCGGCACGGGGGATGCCGGCGGGGGGGCGAGCACAACCGCCTGATCCGGGAGTTCTGCCCGCGAGTGGGCGGTTTGTCCGGCGGACAATTCCGCTGCCTCGCCGGCAGTGGTCAACTCCGCGAGCGCGAGGGACGACTCGGATTCCTGCGGCTGCCGGGCCGCAGCTTCAGCCACGGCCGTTGTGGCGGCGGAGCGCGCTTCGCGCTCCCCTGCCGCTGCTGCTACGGTGTTGCGCGGCTTGCCGGTAGGCCGGCTGCCGCGCGCTTTTGCAGACTTCGCCGAGGGGGAGCGCGTCGCCACGTTAAGCCCGCGATTCCAGCACTTCGACCGCGGGCAGCTTCTTGCCCTCGAGGAACTCGAGGAAGGCGCCGCCGCCCGTCGAGATATAGCTGACCTTGTCGTGGATGCCGTACTTGGCAATCGCCGCGAGCGTATCGCCGCCGCCTGCAATCGAGAACGCCGACGATTTGGCGATCGCGTCAGCCAGCGTCTTCGTACCGTTGCCGAACTGGTCGAATTCGAACACGCCGACCGGACCGTTCCACACGATCGTGCCGGCCTTTTCCAGTTGCGCGGCGAGCACCTTGGCGGTTTCCGGTCCGATGTCGAGGATCATGTCGTCGTCTTCTACATCGGCGACGGCCTTCACTTCAGCCTTGGCGGTCGGCGAGAACTCTTTCGCCGTGACCACGTCGGTCGGGATCGGCACCGAGGCGCCGCGGGCTTTCGCTGAGTCGATGATGGCTTTGGCTTCGGCGACCAGATCGGCTTCGGCAAGCGACTTGCCGATCTTCAGGCCGGCCGCCAGCATGAACGTATTGGCAATGCCGCCGCCGACGATCAGCTGATCGACCTTGTCGGCCAGCGACTTCAGAATGGTCAGCTTGGTGGACACCTTCGAGCCGGCGACGATCGCCACCAGCGGCCGCTTCGGCGCGCCCAGCGCCTTGCCGAGCGCTTCGAGCTCGGCGGCGAGCAGCGGGCCCGCGCAGGCGACCGGCGCGTATTTGGCGATGCCGTGCGTGGTGGCTTCGGCGCGGTGCGCGGTGCCGAACGCGTCGTTCACGTAGATGTCGCAGAGCTTCGCCATTTTCTGCGCGAGCTCGTCGGAATCCTTCTTTTCGCCCTTGTTGACGCGGCAGTTTTCCAGCAGCACGAGCTGGCCCGGCGCGACGTTCACGCCGTTTTCAACCCAGTTGGCGACCAGCGGCACGTCACGGCCAAGCAGTTCGGCCAGGCGCTGCGCGACCGGCGCGAGCGAATCTTCCGGCTTGAAATCGCCTTCGGTCGGGCGGCCCAGGTGCGACGTGACCATCACGGCGGCGCCCGCGTCCAGCGCGGCCTTGATCGCCGGCACGGAGGCGCGGATACGGGTGTCTTCGGTGATGTTGCCTTGATCGTCCTGCGGCACGTTCAGATCGGCGCGGATGAACACGCGTTTGCCGGACAGCTTGCCTTCGGCGATCAGATCGGAGAGACGCAATACCTTGTTCATGGGCGTGTATGTGCGAGTTGATGGGAAGGCGGTGGCGGACGACGCGCTCGACACCAGGCGCGGCAAACTCCAGCGCCTCGGCACGGCAGCGGCTCCACTGAGCCGGGCGCCGGCGGCCAAGCCGCGGCTGTCGCGCCATGCAGCGGCGCGCTTATCCCGGAAAGGGCCATTTTAACTGATCCGCACTGCCTTCTGACCCGCAACCAGGCGAATGTCCCGTATTTGAAGAATGCGCCGCGCATGTCGCGACGCAGCATTTCCGACCCAACCAACTACATGAACAGGCGCAAGAGCGTAAACACAGCCATTCCCACCACAATCGTACCGAGCATGGTGCGCCGCCACATAAACCACGCAAAGGCGGCCAGCGCCGCGTAAAACTCGTGATTCGACGGTGCGAACGAGAGCCCCTCCGGCGTCGCCAGCACATCGGGCAGCACGACGGCGGCCAGCGCCGCGGCCGGCGCGTAGCGCAGCATCCGCTGGACGCGCGCCGGCAAAACCGTGCGCTCGCCGCCGATTAGAAACATCGCGCGTGTCACCGCGGTGACGAAAGTCATGCCGATAATGGCCAGCCAGATCTGCGTGGATGTCATTGGGAATCTCCGGCGCTGTTGCGGATGCGGCGCAAATCGGCGCGCTCGACCATCAGGTCGGCCGCACTGCCGGCGACAATCGCCGCAATGACCGCCAGCGGCAGCGCGAGCCGGTACGGCAGGTCGAAAGCGAGTAGCGACACCAGGCCGGCAATGCTAACCGCGACCAGCGTGGAGCGCGTGGCGATCGCCGACACCATGATGGGCAGCAGCGCCAGCGTGCCGGCCAGCGCCAGCCCCCAGTTGTCGGGAATCAGGCTCGCCAGCAGGATGCCGGCAATCGACGACACCTGCCACGACAGCCAGCTGCATATCGCCATGCCCCAGAAGTACGCCTCCTTGCCCGGCACGTAACCGGTCTGAAAGCTCTTCTTCTGGAACAGCAGATAGATCACGTCGCCGTTGAAGTAGCCGAGCAGGATGCGCCGCCACATCGGCAGATAGGAAAAATGCGGCGCGAGACCGGCGCTGAAGATCACAAAACGCGTATTGACCATCGCGGCGGTGAGCAGCGCGGTCCAGACCGGCAGCTTGGCGGCCAGCAACGGCAGCACGGCCAGTTGCGACGAACCGGCGTAGCACAGCAGCGACATGGTGAGCGCCTGCGGCAGCGTGAGCACGGACTTGCTCATCGCGATGCCGGTGACGAGGCCCCAGGAGAAGATCGCCATGAGCGTGGGCGAATAGTCGCGCGCGCCCTCACGGAAGGCACGGCGATCGGTATCTGACAAACGAGCGAGCATGAGGCGAAACGCGGGCGCCGGACAGCGGCGCAATGAAGGGAGGTCGGCGCCAGGTCGTCAAGCACCCGCTGGCGCATCCGGATCTGAATTATGCGTGCGCCGAATTATAGCGCCCGGCACGCGGCCAAATGCCCGTTCCTTGTGCAAAAGACGCTAAAATAACGCTCTTTCACCGCACCGCTGGAGAATCGTATGTCAATGGCCGACCGCGACGGCAAGATCTGGATGGATGGCAAGCTCATCGACTGGCGCGACGCCAAGATCCACGTGCTGACCCACACGCTGCACTACGGCATGGGCGTTTTCGAGGGTGTACGCGCCTACAGGACGGCGGACGGCGGCACGGCGATTTTCCGCCTCCAGGAACACACCAAGCGCCTGCTGAACTCGGCCAAGATCTTCCAGATGGACGTGCCGTTCGACCACGAAACGCTGGCGGCCGCGCAATGCGAAGTGGTTCGCGCCAACAAGCTGGAATCCTGCTACCTGCGCCCGATCATCTGGGTCGGCTCGGAAAAGCTCGGCGTGTCGGCCAAGGGCAACACGATCCACGTGGCGATCGCCGCCTGGCCGTGGGGCGCCTACCTCGGTGAAGACGGCATTGCCAAGGGCATCCGCGTGAAGACCTCGTCGTTCACGCGCCATCACGTGAACGTCTCGATGGTCCGCGCCAAGGCATCGGGCTGGTACGTGAATTCGATCCTCGCCAACCAGGAAGCGATCGCCGACGGGTACGACGAAGCGCTGCTGCTGGACGTGGACGGCTACGTGTCGGAAGGCTCGGGCGAAAACTTCTTCCTCGTGAACAACGGCAAGCTGTACACGCCTGACCTGTCCTCCTGCCTCGACGGCATCACGCGCGACACGGTCATCACGCTGGCGCGCGACGCGGGCATCCAGGTGATCGAAAAACGCATCACGCGCGACGAGGTCTATACCTGCGACGAAGCGTTCTTCACCGGCACCGCCGCCGAAGTCACGCCAATCCGCGAACTCGACAACCGCACCATCGGCTCGGGCGCACGCGGCCCGATCACCGAGAAGCTGCAATCGGGCTTCTTCGATATCGTCAACGGCAAGAGCGAGAAGTACGCGCACTGGCTCACCAAGATTTAACGCGCGCTGCGCCGGCCTCCGGGCCCTCGGCTTTCTGGCCGGCGCAACGCACGCCCCCTGCATACAACGAGAAAGTCCCCATGAGCGAAATCAAGGAAATGCCGCTGGTCGAATTGTCGGCAAAGGATCTGCCGGCGTACTGCCCGAATCCGGCCATGCCGCGCTGGAGCGCGCATCCGCGCGTCTTTATCGACGTCACGCACGGCGAAGCAAAGTGCCCGTATTGCAGCACGCGCTACAAGCTGCGCGACGGCGAAGTGGTCAGGGGTCACTAATCTTGAGCACCGCGCACTGAGCGCTGATCGCTTGCGGCGCCCGTTGTTGACGCGCCCGTTGCTGGCGCATCCATTGTCGGCGCGCCTGTTGCGCGGGCCGTCATGCGACGGGCCGGCTGTGCTTCGGCAGCAGGCGGCGACAGCGCAAGCGCTTCGCAGCAACGCCGCAGCCGCGGCGGGGCCGGCCCTGCCGGATCCGCGCCGCAAGGCTCGCGGCTTCTCCCTTTTTACACAATCGAACGCCACGCGCTTGGTGCGCGCGGCGCTTCGTTTCGACACCGGACACTGACTCTGATGCGTCGCGCGTTGGTTATCGCACCGAACTGGATCGGTGACGCATTGATGGCGCAGCCGCTGTTTGCGCGCCTCGTGAAATTGCATCCGCGCATCGTGATCGACGCGGTCGCGCCCTCGTGGGTCGCGCCCGTGCTCGAACGCATGCCCGAGATTCGCGACGTCTACGCAACCGACCTCGCGCACGGCAAACTGCAGATGCTGCGCCGCTGGCAACTGGCGAGCGACTTGCGCGATGTCGGTTACGACGCGGCCTATGTCCTACCCAACTCGCTCAAGTCGGCGCTGATTCCGTGGATGGCGGGCATTGCGCTGCGCATCGGCTATACCGGCGAAAGCCGCTACGGCTTGCTGAACGTACGTCACGCGAATCCGCGCAAAGACGAGCGCCCGCCGATGGTCGGCCATTACGCCGCGCTCGCCTACGCGCAAGGCGCCAAGGTCCCCGACGACCTGCCGATGCCGCGGCTCGACGCGGACCTGAACGAAACGTCGCGGGTCTCGGCGCGTTTCAATCTGGATACGCGTGTGCCGCTGCTGGTGTTCTGTCCGGGTGCCGAGTACGGTCCGGCCAAGCGCTGGCCGCCTGAGCATTTCGCCGCGCTCGCGCAGATCGTCGGCCAGTCGTTCCCCTACACGCAGATCGTCGCGCTGGGCTCGCCGAAAGATGCACCGCTTGCCCAGGCGATTGCCGAGAAGGCGCCGAACGTGCGCAACCTGTGCGGCCAGACCGCGCTGAGCGAGGCTTGCGCGCTGATCTCGCGGGCCAATGCGGTCGTCACCAACGATTCCGGCCTGATGCACGTGGCCGCCGCGCTGCGCCGGCCGCTGGTGGCCGTGTACGGTTCGACCGATCCGCGCCACACGCCGCCCTTGTCCGAGCTTGCGAAGGTACAATGGCTTCATCTCGAATGCAGCCCCTGTTTTCAGCGCGAGTGTCCGCTCGGGCATCTGAACTGCCTGAAGCAGTTGAGTGCCGAGCAGGTGTTCAGCGATTTGCGCGGCATGTTGCTTGCGCAACGTTGAACCAGACTGATCCAGCTGATACTTGCACGCAACACCGCACGCCCCTGAACGCGTCGCGTCATGTTCGCGCCTTGCGGCGCGGGCATCCTCGCGCTTGGGTGCGATTGTCCGGTGCTCCGGACTGTCCCGCTGACCGCTGCCCCGCAACCGCGCGCCGCGCACAAGAGACTGACGAGCCATGCCACGTTTTGCCCATATCTTCGAAGCCGCCGCCGATACGCTGAACGCCTATTACCAGGCCGTCGCCGAGCTGAATATCGACAGCTTGATGGGCCTGTGGATCGATGAGGAATTCGTCAGCTGCATCTGCGCCGACGGCTCTCACCTGCACGGCCTCGACAGCATTCGCGCCGGCTTGCAAATCCAGCTTGAAGCCGCGCCCGTTTCGATTGAGCCGCTCGATATTCGCGTCTACGACAGCCTCGGCACCGTCGTGTACGCCATTGCCGAAGCACACCGCCCGGCCGATCCGAAAGCGGCGCCCGCCATGGTGTTCACCACTTACGTGATGGTCCACGAACGCGGCGAGTGGCGGATCGCGCATATTCATGCGAGTCCGATGCCGAATGAGGCCGCCAGTCAGTTCGCGACCAAGATGCGGCATGGCCAGGGATCGCTGCACTGACGGCTGACGGGCGCATTTCGCCTGTTCGGCCTGTTTCAACGGTTTTATCTTTTTGCTTTGAAGCCGGCATGAGCACGCCCCGCAGAGAGTCACCCGTCCCGAACGCAGTCCCCTCGGGGGAATGGGGGGCGACGCACGATCAATCCGCTTCCACCGGCGCAGCACGCGCGGTGAGCGCCGTCGAAGCGACCGTCGAGTTGCTCTACCGCGCGCCGCTCTGGCTGCCGAACCGGCACGTGCAGACCATTGTCCCGGCGCTGTTTGCGCGCCGTCCGGCTATCACGTTCCGGCGCGAACGCTGGGATACGCCTGATGGCGATTTCATCGATCTCGATTGGGTGGTGCACGACGGCAAGCCGGCCTCTACGCCGACCTCGGCCACCCCCGCCAGGATTCCCGCCGACAACGCGCCGCTATTCGTGCTATTCCACGGCCTCGAAGGCGGTTCCACCTCGCACTACGCCGCCACGTTGATGGCAGCCGCACGCGAGTACGGCTGGCACGGCGTGGTACCGCACTTTCGCAGCTGCAGCGGGCCGCTGAATCGGTTGCCGCGCTTCTATCATCTCGCCGACAGCAACGAAGTCGACTGGATCCTGCGGCGCTTGCGCGCCTCACATCGCGGGCCGATCGTGGCGGCGGGCGTATCGCTCGGCGGCAATGTGCTGCTGCGCTGGCTCGGCGAGCGGCGCGAAGATGCGTCGCCGGTACTCTCGGCGGCCGCGGCGATTTCGACGCCGATCGACGTGCACGCCGGCGGCCGTGCGTTGTCGCAGGGCTTCGGCATGATCTACACGCGCAGTTTCCTGAAGACGCTGAAGCAGAAGGCCGAGCAGAAGCTGACGCAGTTTCCGGGTCTGTTCGACCGCGACGCCATGCTGGCGAGCCGCACAATGTACGACTTCGACAACGTGGTGACCGCGCCGCTGCACGGCTTTCGCGATACTGACGACTACTGGAGCCGTGCGACCACGCGGCCGTTGCTGCCGGGAATCGCCGTGCCGACCCTGGTGCTGAACGCGCGCAACGACCCGTTCCTGCCGGCCGAGGCGTTGCCGGCACGGCATGAGGTGTCGGCCGCGGTAGAACTCGATCAACCCGAACACGGCGGCCACGCCGGCTTTATGACCGGGCCGTTTCCGGGCCGCATCGACTGGTTGTCGCAGCGCGTGCTCGGCTATCTGGAGCAGTACGTCGATCATGGATGACATCGTCAAGCAGGCGCTGGCCAAATGGCCCAACGTGCCGAGTTGCACAGGGTGGTTGATGTTGGACCGGCGTGGCAACTGGCGCATGCGTGATGAAGCCGCTCAGGCTAGCGGTGCGCCCGGTACGGCGATCCGGCATGAGGCGTTGCTCGGGTTTATCAATCGGAATTACGACGCCGACGAACGCGGGCAGTGGTTTTTCCAGAATGGGCCGCAGCGCGTGTATGTCGAGTTGGGCTATACGCCGTGGGTGGTGAGATTGTCAGCCGATCGTGCCGGAGTACTTTCCTTGACGGACCAGGCCGGTGGGGCCTTCGAACCTTCGGCTGTGTTCGTCGACGATGAAGGTGGGATTCTCTTTGCCGATGGCTCGACGCCGCCGAGGGTCGCCGTTTTGCACGACCACGACCTCGAGGTTTTTTCTGATCACGCCGCGTTGGGCGACGACTCGATGAGCGGCGCGTTTCGCTGGAACAATGGGGTCGTGTTGCCCTTGCAAGGCGTGCAGCGAAATGCGGTTGCCGCGCGGTTCGGGTTTGTCGAGAGTCCGGCGGCCAGCGCTTAAGTATTTTGCCTGCCTGGCACCTGATTCCTGTGCAGGCCGCAGCGGTTCCGGTCAGATAGCGAAGGCCAAAAGCGGCCCTCAACTCTTCTCGTCAAGCCGTTCCTCTTTATAGCGGCTCTCCATTTCATGTAACCGGGCGTCGACGGTCGCGAGATCGTAGTAGCCGATCGTCTTCAGATCCCGCGCTTCCTTCAGTTGCCGGATGGCCGACGGCCACGCCCCCTCGAGCGCGAATTTTTCGGCCAGCGCCCGATGCTGCGTCAATGCATCGCCGCTGCCTGCGCTTGCCTGCGCGAGATACATCCACCAGGCGGGCTGATCGGGTTGCGCACGCGTTTCCTTCAGGGCCAAAGCCTGCGCGCCGGCAAATCGTTTCAAGTTCAGCAAGGTCTGGATATGCATGTCGATCGCGGCGTTCGACTGCGGCCAGCGCTTCTGCGCGAACTCGGCCAGACGCGCCGCCTCGTCATCACGCCCGGCGCGGCGCGCGATATCGGCTGCCAGCACGTCGAGGCTCGGCGAACTGCGCATGGGCTCGCCCTCCCCGCGTTCGCTCGTGGCAAATGCGGCACGCGACGAAGCCAGCGACGCGGTCGCATCGTCATAACGCTCGAGCAGCATCTGCCCATACGCGATCCCGTACCAGTTCGCGGCGATGTTCACTGCGGTGCGGTCCTCGATTTCGGAGCGCAGGCGCGAAATCTCGTCCGCGTATTCGCTGCGCGAGCGATCCTGCAGCAAGCGCGCCCGAGCCCGCACGAAACCGTACTCGGACGTCTGGTGCGGTTGCCGGTAAGGCGCGCGGCGCGCCCGGTCCTCCATGTCGGCAATCCGTTCGCCCGTCAACGGGTGGGTGCGCGCGTAGGCCGGTATGCCCGTGTCGCTCATCGCCGCGCGATCGAGACGGCCGAAAAATGTCGTCATGGCATAAGGGTCGTAGCCGGCGCCGGCCAGCAGCAGAAAGCCGACGCGGTCCGCTTCATGCTCGGCGGAGCGCGAGAAACGCAACTGGTTGTCGACTGCATAAGCCTGGCCGCCAATCGCAATCGCGCTGCCGAGGTCGCCGCTGTGCGCGAGCACGCCCGCCAGAATGCCGAACAACAGGCCGGCGAGCGCGGCATAGCCGCCGCGCTCGCCGGTGGTGATCATCCGCGAAATGTGCCGTTGCAAGACGTGCCCCATCTCGTGGCCGAGCACGGAGGCGAGTTCGGACTCGGTTTGCGTCGTCACGATCAAGCCGGTGTTCACGCCGATAAAACCGCCCGGCAGCGAGAAGGCGTTGATTTGCGTGTCACGGACCGCGAACAGCTCGAAGTCCGGACGATAGCCGCCGATGTAGAGCGCGTTCGCCGCCGCGGAGAGTTTCGCGGCGACCGAGTTCAGGTAGTCGCGCACGAGCCAGTCGTCGAGATAGTCGGGGTCGCGGCGCAACTCGCGCATCACGCGTTCGCCGAGCTTGCGCTCGGCTTGTGGCGTCAGCGAGCCGGAGCCGCCGTTGCCGAGGTCGGGCAGTTGCTGCGTGACGATCGGGGCGCGCCAGCCGGTGGCCGTGCCCGCGTTGCCGGAGAAGCGGCTCTGCGCGCCGCCATAAACGCCAAATACGCCTTGGGCGATGTCTGACGGCACGATGGGGTCAGCGAAAGTGTCGGCCGGGCCGCTTACCAAAGGCGGTTCCGTGGGCTGGATGTTGAGCGCGACGATTGTGCTTGTGCTTGTGCTTGTGCTTGTGCTCGTGCCCGTGTTCGACACACCGCGCGATTGCGCGTACGCGCCCGGCGGCACCGCGAGCGCGACAGCCAACAACGCAGCAAGAACCCGTTTCGAACGCATCGCGAGGTCGATATGACGAAGTCGAAAATCGACGCCCGCCGCTCGGACTAAGATAGCGGGCATGGGGCAATTGTAATCATCTCAACCGGCCCAATCACGCTGCTATGATAGGCGCCCTCTGAAGGAGCCCAACCATGCCCGAACTCACTCATTTCGACGCTGCCGGCCAGGCCCATATGGTGGACGTCGGCGGCAAGCAGGAGACCAGGCGCGTCGCCATCGCGCGGGGCTCGATTCGCATGCTGCCGGAGACGTTCGCGCTGATCCGCGACGGCAACGCCAGGAAAGGCGACGTGATCGGAATTGCGCGCATCGCCGCGATTCAAGGCTCGAAGCGCACCGCCGATCTGATCCCGCTATGTCACCCGCTCGCGCTGACCCGCGTGAAGGTCGATTTCGAACTCGATGAAACGTTGCCCGGCGTACATTGCACGGTGCAAGTGGAAACGCTGGGACGCACGGGCGTGGAGATGGAAGCGCTAACCGCCGTGCAGGTCGGGCTGCTGACGGTGTACGACATGTGCAAGGCGGTGGATCGCGGGATGACGATTACCGAGGTGAAGGTGCTGGAGAAGCACGGCGGGAAGTCGGGGGATTGGGTGGCGGGTTGATGACAGCCAACGTCATCGCCCCGCTCCACAGCTACAGCTACAGCTACAGCTACAGCTACAGCTAAGGATATCAAACGGCGGCGCGCCTCAATCGTCGTCGCTGTCGTCGTCCTGATTGATGTCGCCTGGCGGCATGCCATACCGCTTGAGCAGTTCCGCCTTGAAACCGGCCAGCGTCTTTTGCTCGTCGCACAGCTCGTACACATAGGCCAGCTGCGACGGCCAGTCCTTCAACTCCTGGGCAAAAATCTTCAGGCGCTCGACGGTGTCGAACGCCCCCGCCGCATCCCCGCTCAGCGCCTGCAGGACCGCATACCGGCGCAGCACGGTTTCGCCCGGCAGCAGCGCGATTGCCTGCTTGTGCATGGCGAGCTTGTGTTGCAGGTTCATCGAATTCATGGGCTCCAACGTCGCAAGGCCATACTCGCCCCACGCCCGGAACAGAAACGACGGATCCGCGCGGTACTGCTCGGCAGGCCGCGAACCGTAATACAGCACCTCGGCGCGAGTGTAGTCCTTGAACACGGGATACAACGCAGCCAGCCCGCCGACCACCACCACCACGAACGCGCCGAATGACACGCGGCCAGGCACGAGGCGCAGCGGCCGTGTCTCGAGCAATCCGAACACGAACATCGCCGGCAGCAGGAAGAACATGTACTGCTGCGGATATTCGACCAGCGCGTGCATGACCAGCACGCCGATCAGCGCGATGCCGAACACGCGCGCCGCGCTCTGCGGCGCGCGGACCACGCGCACCAGCCACGTGATCAGGCCGAACAGCACGATCGCGAGGCCAATCAAGCCCGTCTTCGCGAGCAGGTCGATGAAGATGTCGTGCGAGTTGTTGGCGATCTCGACGCCGCCCAGCGACTTCACATATTCGAACTGATAGCTCGGAAACTCGCCCCAGCCGACACCCAGCAGCGGATGCGCCTTGAACATCGTCCAGCCGTACTTCCAGAGCGCGAGGCGCGGCGCGATCTGGCCGGCGTCCTTGAAACGCTCGGCCGCCGACTGCCCAAGCTCCAGGTGATAGTGCACATTGGCCCAGCGGATCAACGCATTGATGACGAAGAACAGCAGCGCCAACGCGACCGGGATCAGCCATTCGCGATTGCTGCGGCGGAGCAGCGGCTGACTACGCGTCTGCGCGAAGGCCATCCAGAAACCCGCCACCACGATCACGCCCATCTGCAGCCAAGGGCCGCGCGACACGGTCAGCGCGAGTCCAATGGCGAAAATCGTCGACGCGAGCAGCCAGATGCTGACGGCAAGGCGGCGCGTCTGCACGAGGAACAGCGCTCCCGCCATCGCAAATGCAATATAGGTGGCGAGGTGGTTCGCCTGCGCCATATTGCCGAACGGCCGACGCTCGACGGTCACGTTGTAGGCGACGACCAGCGGCGACACGCGCGTCTCGAGGTGAAACAGCTGGATCACCTGGCAAAACACCGCAAACAGACCGCCGACGATCAACGCCCCGGCTGCCCAGCGCAGCGCTGTTTCGTTCAGCTTGGCGCGTGTGAAACCGTAGCCGGCATGCGTCGCCATGAATGCGGCAAGCAGGTAGCCGCCGCCGAGCCAGTTCATCGACGGCTGCGAGACCGGCAGCAGCACCGACTGCGCCACCAGCACCAATCCGAATAGCAACGGCACCAGCGCGACCACGGGCGAAGCAAACGTCACGCTCGGGCTCGCCGTCCACACCAGCAGCACGACGCCCGCGCCCGTCAGCAGATACAGCGCGAGCGCCGTGAATTCAGCGTAGAAGGTTGGAATCGGATACGTGTGATTGGCGACTGCGTAAGGCAGCACCAACGCGAGAGCCAACAGGATGAGAGACAGATAGCGCGCAAATGGGGTGGGCATCGAGTAACCGGAGGGCGTCAGCAACCGGCGCACTATACAAAAAAATTCTCCTGCTGTGCGCCGGCTGGGCTGAAATATCCCGAAAATCAGCCCTTTACGTTCGGATAACAACTCTCCCTATCTTTCGCCCCATTGCTTACGCACGACACTCCGGCGGCGCGAGATTCGACGGCAAGGAAGGCGCATCGGCCGGTGCGGGCCCTGCACCTGGCGCGGGCAACGAAGAGGCCGTTTTGCCGCCGGTGAAACATTCCCAGGTGACCGCGCCCGCCTGCACGACACCCTTGCTCAACGAAATGCGCGCAGTCGGTGCGTCGGCATTGTCCGGCACCGAAGGCACCAGGGTCAGCGTGTTCGACCCGGCCGGCGCGACGCGTGTCGTGAAGGCGACGGTAATCTGACCGGTGTCGTCGTCGACGTGCACGGATTCGACGTTGCGGGTGGCAGGCGGCGACGCATAACCGCCACCGAACGCATTGCCGCTCGCGGCGTTTTCGGACACCGCGAGCCGCGCGGATGCGGCCAGCGAGAGACCCTCGCCGACGCGGCTGCGGGCCAGATAATCCTGATACGCCGGAATCGCATAGGCCGCGATCACGCCGACAATCGCCAGCACGATCATCAGCTCGATCAGTGTAAAGCCGGAACCGAAACCGGAACCGAAACGGCGGCAGGCGCGTGCGAACGGCACGGTCCAGCGCGCCCGTTCGAACGCGCTCCGCGGTGAAAGCGTGGACTGTGAATAAGGGGAGTACGGCAAAGTGACGGTCATCGGCAGGCTCCTGAAACGAAAAACGCCTGCCCCTCGAATCGGGGACAGGCGTTTCAATCGTAACCAGCGGCGCGCGTTCGACACAGTCAGCCGAATGGCTAACGTAGCGCCGACGCGGCGGTGCTCAGGTCAGTCCAAGTCAGCTCAGGTCGGCGTGCGGCACGCATTGCGCTGGATCGCTGATGCCGTGGTTCAGGTTCAGGTTCAGCCCGCCACGCGGCCCGTGCCGCGACGCTCGACCGAAACCCGGATTCTGCGTCAAGCCGCCGCACGATGCGCGTTGCGGCGCTTGAGCAGATAACCGAGGATCACGACGAACAACGCACCGGCGATGCTCGTGCCGTACTCGGCCACCGGCGTATCGAGGATCGGCCACCGGTCGCCAGCGGGATCATTGATGATCAGGCCACCCGCAATCCAGCCGAGAAGCGCGGCACCGAACGTAATGATGACCGGAAAGCGGTCGAGCAGCTTCAGCACCAGCTGGCTGCCCCACACGATCAGCGGAATGCTCACCACCAGACCGAAAATCACCAGCGCCAGGCGATGCTCGGGGTCGGCCGCCTCCGCCGCGCCGGCAATCGCGATCACATTGTCGAGACTCATCACCGCGTCCGCGACGATGATGGTCTTGATCGCCGATATCAGCTTGTCGGCCGGCTTGACGTTCTCGTGGATGTCATGCGCAGGCGCCATCAGACGCACGCCGATCCACAGCAGCAACAGGCCGCCGGTGAACTTCAGCAACGGCACGTCGAGCAGCGCCACGGCAAACGCAATCAGCGCGATGCGCAGTGCGATGGCGCCGGCCGTGCCCCACAGCACGCCTTTCGTACGCTGCGCAGGCGGCAGGTTGCGGCAGGCAAGCGCGATCACGACCGCATTGTCGCCACCCAGCAGGATGTCGATGACGATGATCTGAATGACTGCGCCCCAATGGAGCGTGGCGAAAAACTCGAGCATGAGTAAAAGAATAAGAAGGAATCGGACGCGCGGGCAATAAAAAAGCGGAGGAGTTTGCACTCCCCCGCTTTTTACGACTTCCCGCTCACGAAAGGGTTTCGTAAGCGTATCAAAAACGCGCCGTGACTGCGCGCGAATTTCGTTTTTACAGCATCGCCTTCAGAAGACGCGCCATTTCCGACGGGTTCTTCGTGACCTTGATGCCGCAGGCTTCCATGATTTCCAGCTTGGCTTCAGCCGTGTCCGCACCGCCCGAGATCAGCGCGCCGGCGTGGCCCATGCGCTTGCCCGGAGGCGCCGTGACGCCGGCGATGAAGCCGACCACCGGCTTCTTCATGTTGTCCTTGATCCACTCAGCGGCATTCGCTTCGTCCGGACCGCCGATCTCGCCGATCATGATGACGGCGTCCGTTTCCGGATCGTCGTTGAACATCTTCATCACGTCGATGTGCTTCAGACCGTTGATCGGGTCGCCGCCGATACCGACTGCCGACGACTGGCCGAGGCCGATCGCCGTCAATTGACCGACTGCTTCGTACGTCAGCGTGCCCGAACGCGACACGACGCCGATGCGGCCCTTGCGGTGAATGTGACCCGGCATGATGCCGATCTTCAGTTCGTCCGGCGTGATCGTGCCCGGGCAGTTCGGTCCGAGCAGCAGCGTCTTGCTGTTCTTGGCGCGCATGCGTGCCTTGAGCTCGATCATGTCACGGACAGGAATGCCTTCCGTGATACAGATCGCCAGATCCAGATCGGCTTCCACCGCTTCCCAGATCGCAGCAGCAGCGCCTGCCGGCGGAACGTAAATCACCGACACGGTCGCGCCCGTTTCAGCCTTGGCTTCAGCGACGCTAGCGTAGATAGGAATGCCTTCGAAATCTTCGCCGGCCTTCTTCGGGTTCACGCCTGCAACGTACGCTTCGCGGCCGTTTGCATATTCACGGCAAGCACGCGTGTGGAACTGACCGGTCTTGCCGGTAATGCCCTGCGTGATGACCTTGGTGTCTTTGTTAATCAGAATCGACATGTATTGACCTCTGTTCGTTTGGCGCCGCGTGGTGGCGCCGCGAGGCAGGATGTTCTCCGCCCGCGTCGCTCACGCGCCGCCATTCGTAATCCTGGTTATCCTGGCAGGAGCGCCTAAAAACAGCGCCCTGCAACAGCCGCCTGGAAATCGCTTGGCTCAGTCTGGCTTACGCCTTGCCCGAAGCGGCCGCGACGACCTTCTGAGCCGCTTCTTCCATGCTGTCTGCCGCAATGATCGGCAGGCCGGATTCAGCGAGCATCTTCTTGCCCAGGTCTTCGTTCGTGCCCTTCATGCGAACCACGAGCGGCACCTTCAGCGACACGGCCTTCGACGCCGCGATCACGCCTTCCGCGATCACGTCGCAGCGCATGATGCCGCCGAAAATGTTGACCAGAATCGCGGTCAGGTTCGGGTTCTTCAGCATGATCTTGAACGCTTCCGTGACCTTCTCGGTCGTGGCGCCACCGCCCACGTCCAGGAAGTTCGCCGGTTCGCCGCCGAACAGCTTGATGGTGTCCATCGTTGCCATTGCGAGGCCGGCGCCGTTCACGAGGCAGCCAATGTTGCCGTCGAGCGAGATGTACGCGAGGTCGAACTTCGACGCTTCGACTTCAGCCGGATCTTCTTCGTCCAGATCGCGATACGCGACGATTTCCGGGTGACGGAACAGTGCGTTCGAATCGAAGTTGAACTTGGCGTCCAACGCGATGACCTTGCCGTCGCCGGTCAGGATCAGCGGATTGATTTCGGCCAGCGATGCGTCGGTTTCCCAGAATGCCTTGTACAGGCCTTGCAGGATCGAGCGCGCTTGCGGCAGCGACGCGGCGGGCACGCCGATCTTCGTTGCGAGCTCGTCGGCTTCGGCGTCTTTCAGACCGGTCGACGGGTCGACGGCGATCTTGTGGATCAGCTCAGGCGTCTTTTCCGCGACTTCTTCGACGTCCATGCCGCCTTCGCTCGATGCCATCACGACGATCTTCTGCGAAACGCGATCGATTACCAGGCCGACATACAGTTCCTTCTTGATGTCAGCGCCTTCTTCGATCAGCAGACGATTCACCTTCTGGCCTTCCGGACCGGTCTGGTGCGTGACGAGCTGCATGCCGAGGATCTGGTTCGAGTATTCGCGAACCTGATCCAGCGACTTGGCGACTTTCACGCCGCCGCCCTTGCCACGGCCACCCGCGTGGATCTGAGCCTTCACGACCCATACCGGGCCGCCGAGCTCTTCCGCGGCCTTGACCGCATCATCCACCGAGAAGACCGGCTTGCCGCGCGGTACCGCGACGCCGAATTTCCGCAGGATTTCCTTACCCTGGTACTCGTGAATCTTCATGCGTGATTCCCTTCAGTCTGAGAGTTGGATTGAACTTCGTTTCCGCTGCCGTCGTTCATGCCGGACGCGTTGCCGCCCTCACCTGTCTGGCGGGCTGCCCCGTCGCCTGACGAAGCCGCGCGATCCGCTGTATACGGAGCGCGGCTATACCAGCGCGGATAAAACTGTTGCACCGCCTCGCCGTCGAAACGCAGCGCGTGGCAGCGTCCCAACTGGAATGGCGGTTTGTTGTTGGAATGCTCGTCTGTGCTGTCTTTGCTTCTGGACTGCTCGTTCCCGGAACTCGCCGCTGCGCCCGGCGTGTCGTCATTGGTGTTCCACACGTCGCCGGCGAATGCCTGGATTGCGGCAGTCGGCAAGAGCGCACACAACTCCGTGAGATGCGTGCAGCCGGCCGTGCCGGCCAGCAAACGGGCAGCATCGCGACGGAAGTTGTGGAACAGATTGAGCCCGATGAGGGCACGGTAGGCGGGATTGCTGGCTTGGCACAAACCTGGATAGGGCACCCAGTCGGACGACGCCTCGGCGTCGACGACATTGAGCTTGCGATCGATGGTGATGCGAAGCCAGAGTTCATGGATCGGCTGACCATTGGGCCGGACGCCCGACGCAAGCACCACATCGCGCGGTTTTTCGTCGGTCAAGCACGCTTCCACATCCCACAGGCCATCGGCTCGCTCATAGGCTTCCGCTCGGATTGCGCGACGATGGCGCAACTGGCGGGATACGGGCTGGGAGAGCGGCATGCGGGAAGGAAAGGCCGGATTGGAAAACCCACGAATTTTAGCATACTGGGTATTTGAGACAGACCGGAATGCGCAGGGCCGCCCGGCAGGCCGGTGAGCGCGGCAGACGCTATCTCAAAGTGGGAACCGCGCAGGTATCCGGCACGAGCCGTGCGCCAAACAGGATGGCGCAGCTAGTCGCCACGTCACTCCTCGTCGAACCCTTTGAGGATTTTGCCGATCGTGGCGCCCGAGAATCCACGCGATGCCAGAAAGCGCGCCTGCTTGGCGCGCTCGGCCGGCGTTTCGGGAAGCCGGTCGAATTTCTTCCGCCAAACGGCTTGAGCGCGCGCCAGTTCGGTTTCGCGCAGTTGCGCACTGGCTTCTTCAACCAGCGTTTGGTCCACGGCATGTTGCTTCAATTCGCCGACGATCCGGCTCGCGCCCAACCGTGACGAGCGCCGATGGATCAGGCTTTCAGCAAACCGTGAGTCGGACAGCCAGTTTTCGGCTTCCAGCGAGTCGAGCAAGGTATCGAGCGAATCGGTTTCTTCGACGAACGGTTTCAGCTTGCGCGCCAGTTCGGAGCGGCTGTATTCACGTCGGGACAAATAGCCGAGCGCGCGTCCTTTTAACGAACGGGCCGGGCGTTGGGATTTCTTTGCGTCGTCCTGCCCCGGCTTCGCCTCGCCAGGTGTGCGACGCGAGCGGGTATAGGTGGTTTCGGTGGCTTCGGTGGCTTCGCTGGTTTCGGACGGATCCGTTGCAGGCTGCGCGGATGGATCAGACTGCGGCCGGCGACCTGCGGCGCGATCGTGCGCGTCGAACGACTCGAAGGGATCGTCATCGCGATCACACGGGCCGTCCGTGTTGCGTCCAGCGTTAGCAGCGTTGGACAACGGCCGGCCCTTGCGTATCACGTGCTGGTTACTCTTCTTCGCCTGCGACTTCAGCAGCCGCGCCGGTCGCCACTTCCGCCATGGCATTCACACCCAGCGATTCGCGGATACGGTTTTCGATCTCACGGGCGATGTCCGGATTTTCACGCAGGAACTCGCGTGCGTTGTCCTTACCCTGACCGATCCGTTCGCCGTTGTAGCTGTACCAGGCGCCGGCCTTGTCGACGATCTTCGCTTGCACGCCAAGGTCGATGATTTCGCCCTGACGCGAAATACCTTCGCCGTACAGGATGTCGAAAATCGCTTCCCGGAACGGTGGCGACACCTTGTTCTTCACGACCTTCACACGCGTTTCGTTGCCGATCACTTCGTCGTTCTTCTTGATCGAACCGATCCGGCGAATGTCCAGACGCACCGACGCGTAGAACTTCAACGCGTTACCACCCGTGGTGGTTTCCGGGTTGCCGAACATCACACCGATCTTCATACGGATCTGGTTGATGAAGATCACGAGGCAGTTGGTGCGCTTGATCGTACCGGTGAGCTTGCGCAGCGCTTGCGACATCAGACGCGCTTGCAGACCCGGCAGCGAGTCGCCCATTTCGCCTTCGATTTCAGCCTTTGGCACAAGTGCCGCGACCGAGTCGATCACGATCATGTCGATCGAGCCCGAGCGCACCAGTGCGTCGGCGATTTCGAGCGCCTGCTCGCCGGTGTCCGGCTGCGAAACCAGCAGCTCGTTCACGTTCACGCCGAGCTTGCCCGCGTACTGGATGTCCAGCGCGTGTTCGGCGTCGATAAACGCTGCCGTACCGCCGATCTTCTGCATTTCGGCGATGACTTGCAGCGTGAGCGTGGTTTTACCGGACGATTCCGGACCATAAATTTCGACCACACGGCCACGCGGCAAACCGCCGACGCCCAGCGCGATGTCGAGGCCGAGCGATCCGGTTGAGACCACCTGGATGTCTTCGACTACCTCACCTGCGCCGAGCCGCATGACCGACCCTTTGCCGAACTGCTTTTCGATCTGCGCAAGCGCGGCAGCGAGTGCCTTGCTTTTTTCAGCAGTCAGTCCAGCCGAGCCTTTCTTGCTTTCTTCCATGAATCGTCCTTTGCTATGATGAACGGCGTCTGAGGCAGATGTGCAGCCCGAGTTTCAACCCAAGTTTGACTTGTCCTTAATGTGTTCACCAAGGACAGCACACGAGACCCAGACACTGTATAAAAAAACAGTAGTTTTGGCAAGCGCGATTCTCATGCGAACGCGCATTTTTACCGTCGCGCTGCCCAACTACCCACAATAATTTTCGGAGACCGCTGTGCGCCGGGGGGATCACCCCACGGTGCCGGCAAGGCCAGGCTGGCGCACCATGCGAATTCTGATTGCCGAAGACGACAGCATACTCGCGGACGGCCTGGTTCGGTCCCTCCGCCAATCGGCCTATGCCGTCGATCACGTGAAGAACGGCGTCGAGGCCGACACCGCGCTGTCGGTGCAGACTTTCGACCTGCTGATCCTCGATCTGGGCCTGCCGCGCATGTCCGGGCTCGAGGTGCTGCGCCGCCTGCGCGCCCGCAACTCGACCGTGCCCGTGCTGATTCTCACGGCGGCGGACAGCGTCGACGAACGCGTCAAAGGCCTCGACCTCGGCGCCGACGACTACATGGCCAAGCCCTTCGCGCTGAACGAACTCGAGGCGCGCGTGCGCGCCCTGACGCGGCGCGGCGCGGGCGGCGGCCCGACGGTGGTGCGGCACGGTTCGCTGTCGTTCGACCAGGTCGGCCGGATCGCCTATGTCAACGAGCAGGTGATCGACCTGTCGGCGCGCGAACTCGGTTTGCTCGAAGTGCTGCTGCAGCGGATCGGCCGACTGGTGTCGAAGGAACAGCTCGTCGACCATCTGTGCGAATGGGGCGAAGAAGTCAGCAATAACGCGATCGAAGTCTACGTGCACCGGCTGCGCAAGAAGATCGAGCCGAGCGGCGTACGCATCATTACGGTGCGGGGCCTCGGGTATTGCCTCGAGAAAGCCGCCCTGCCGTCAAACGCGAACCCGAACCCGAACCCAAGCGCCGACGCGCCCGCTGAACCCGATCCGTCCTCCTCGTCCCCGTCGGCCGCAATGCCGGCGAGCCACCACTACAAATAGAGGCCGCCCATGTCCGCACGCGCAGACCGCGCTACGGCGCACGCGGCGGACCTCGACGAGGTGCGCGACGAGCGCTACGCCAATCCGTTCGCCCCGCCCGACGAGACCGAAGCCGCCGCTGAAGCGCGCCCGCGCTCGCTGTTCGGCGAGATTCTCGACTGGATGCTGGCGCCGCTGCTGCTGCTTTGGCCGATGAGCCTCGCGGTCACCTACCTCGTCGCCAAGTCGATCGCCAACGGCCCGTTCGACCGCGCGCTCGAAACCGACGCCTACGTGCTCGCCCGCCAGATCCATCCGATCAACGGCGTGGCGGAGCTGTCGCTGCCCGATTCCACCCGCGACTTTCTGCGCGCCGACAATGTCGACAGCGTGTTCTATCAGGTGCTCGGCACGCGCGGCGAGCTGGTGGGCGGCGAGCGCGACATGCCGCTGCCGCACGAGGAGGATCGGCCGCAACCGGGTCTCGTCGAATTCCGTGACGACGTATTGCGCGGCAACGATATCCGCGTCGCCTATACGACCGTCGAGTTTCCGCAGACGCCCGGTGCGCAGCCGGTGCTGGTGCAGGTCGCCGAGACGCTCGACAAGCGCAGCCAGCTTGCCAACGACATCATCAAAGGTGTGATCCTGCCGCAGTTCGTGATCCTGCCGCTGGCGATCGTGCTGGTGTGGTTCGGCCTGTCGCGCGGACTCGCGCCGCTGCATGCCCTGCAGGCGCATATCCGGGCGCGCCGCCCGGACGATCTGTCGCCGCTCGAAGCCCGCCGCGCGCCGCCGGAAATCGAGCCGCTGGTGACGTCGTTCAACGATCTGCTGACGCGCCTCGAACAGAACATGGAGTTGCAGAAGCGCTTTATCGCCGACGCCGCGCATCAGATGAAAACCCCGCTTGCCGGCCTGCGCACCCAGGCCGAGCTCGCGCTGCGCCAGGACGCCTCCGCGGAAGTCCACCGCTCGCTTGAACAGATCGCCACCAGCTCGGAGCATGCGGCGCGCCTCGTCACCCAGTTGCTGGCGCTGGCGCGCGCGGAAAACCGCATGTCAGGCCAGATTTTCACGCCGGTCGAGGTGACCGAGGTGGCGCGCAGCGCGGTGCGGGACTGGGTTCAGGCCGCGCTCGCCAAGCAGATGGACCTCGGCTACGAAGCCCCCGAAGAGCCGGTCGAAGTCGACGGCAATCCGGTCATGCTGCGGGAAATGCTGTCGAATCTGATCGACAACGCGATCCGTTACACGCCGGCTGGCGGGCGAATCACCGTGCGGGTGCGGCACGACGTGGCGGCGCGGCTCGTGCATCTGGAAGTAGAAGACACCGGACTCGGCATTCCGGTAACCGAGCGCTCGCGGGTGGTCGAGCGGTTTTACCGGATTCTCGGCCGCGAAGGCGACGGCAGCGGCCTCGGGCTCGCGATCGTGCGCGAGATCACGACGATGCACGGTGGGGAGATGACGATCGACGATAACGTCTATCAAACCTCCCCTCGGCTTGCCGGAACGCTCGTGCGCGTCAGCTTGCATGTGCTCGAGCGGGCCCGGGACTTACCCTAAGGGCGCAAGAACCCACGCCTGAGGCGCCGCCATATTGAGATACGTTTGCCAAAACTTAAGCGAACTTGCCGGGGCATTATCGAATTTTGACGGCATATCCCGTCACACACCCGAAACCGCTATTTCACCCCTCCACGTCAGTACGCCGTAAGTTTCCACTCCAATAATCGGTTCCACGGGAACGCCTTTGCCGGCGGATCGCGTGCACATATCAATATTGGAGACGACATATGGCTACCGTTGGCGGGCAACTCTCCCACGCGCCGATGACGCGCGATGAGAAGCGGGTGATCTTCGCATCGTCGCTAGGTACGGTTTTCGAGTGGTACGACTTCTATCTGGCCGGCTCACTCGCCATCTTCATCAGCAAGAGCTTCTTTTCCGGCGTCAATCCGACTGCCGCCTTCATCTTCACGCTCCTCAGTTTCGCCGCGGGCTTCGCGGTGCGGCCGTTCGGCGCAATCGTGTTCGGCCGTCTCGGCGACCTGGTCGGACGCAAATACACGTTTCTCATCACGATCGTGATCATGGGTTTGTCGACCTTCCTGGTCGGCTTCCTGCCCGGCTATGCCTCGATCGGCATTGCGTCGCCGGTGATCTTCATCGCGATGCGCATGCTGCAGGGTCTGGCGCTCGGCGGCGAATACGGCGGCGCGGCCACCTACGTCGCGGAACACGCACCGGCGGGACGCCGCGGTTTCTACACCGCGTGGATCCAGACCACCGCCACGCTCGGCCTGTTCCTCTCGCTACTGGTGATTCTCGGCGTGCGCACGGCCATGGGCGAAGACGCGTTCGGCGCATGGGGCTGGCGCGTTCCGTTCCTCGCGTCGATCATCCTGCTCGGCGTGTCGGTATGGATTCGCCTGCAACTGAATGAATCGCCGGTGTTCGCGCGCATCAAGGCCGAGGGCAAAACCTCGAAGGCGCCGCTGACCGAAGCATTTGGCCAGTGGAAGAACCTGAAGATCGTGATCCTCGCGCTGATCGGCCTGACCGCCGGCCAGGCCGTGGTCTGGTACACGGGCCAGTTCTACGCGCTGTTCTTCCTGACGCAAACGCTGAAGGTCGACGGCGCATCGGCCAACATCCTGATCGCAATCGCGCTCCTGATCGGCACGCCGTTCTTCCTGTTCTTCGGCTCGCTGTCGGACCGCATCGGCCGCAAACCGATCATCATGGCCGGTCTGCTGATTGCCGCCTGTACGTACTTCCCGCTGTTCAAGGCGCTGACTCACTACACGAACCCGGCGCTGGAGGCCGCTACAGCAAAGGCGCCGATTGTCGTGATTGCCAACCCGGACGAGTGCTCGTTCCAGTTCAATCCGGTCGGCACGGCCAAGTTCACGAGTTCGTGCGATATCGCCAAGAGCGCGCTCTCGAAAGCCGGCTTGAACTATGAGAACGTCGCGGCGCCGGCGGGCTCGCTGGCGGAGATCAAGGTCGGCGATACGGTGATCAACACGTATGACGGCAAGGCCGCCGACGCCAAGGACCAGGGCAAGGCGTTCGACAAGACCCTGGCTACCACGCTGAAGACCGCCGGCTATCCGCCGAAGGCCGATCCGTCGCAGATCAACTGGCCGATGAGCGTAGTGATCCTGACGATCATGATGATTTACGTGACGATGGTCTACGGGCCGATTGCGGCGATGCTGGTGGAGATGTTCCCGACGCGCATCCGCTATACCTCGATGTCGCTGCCCTATCACATCGGCAATGGCTGGTTCGGCGGCTTCCTGCCGGCGACCGCCTTCGCGATCGTGGCGGCCAAGGGCAACATCTACTCAGGGCTGTGGTATCCGATTGTGATTGCGCTTGTCACGCTCGTGATCGGTATGTTGTTCGTCCGCGAAACCAAGGACTCGGACATCTACGCGAAGGACTGAAACGCCTGATGGCCGGGGCAATTTAAAAAAGTTGCGCATCGGGGGTTGACAGCCCCCGGCCCTATCCTCATAATCTCGCTTCTTTCGGCGAATTAGCTCAGTTGGTTAGAGCGACGGAATCATAATCCGCAGGTCCGGGGTTCGAGTCCCTGATTCGCCACCAGTTGCAAGGAAAAGCCGCTGATCCACAAGGTCAGCGGCTTTTTTGTTTTGGCTTTCCAAACAGCAACTTCAAGGAGGTTTCTTGATGACGTTCCGCACTGCCGCGCTTGCCGTGGCCACCGCATCTCTCACGCTTTTCACCGCCGCCTCTCCGCTCACCGTCAACGCCCAAACGTCGCCCGACAGTCAGTGGCGCGCCAGTTCGCTCATGCTTTCGACGCTGCTGCAGGACGGCTACAAAATCGTCGCGGTAGTAAATGACGCGCACGGAAATGCCAGCCCGGCCGATACGATTTTCGTCCAGCGCGATCAGAGCGCGTTCAAATGCATCGATCCGTCGCCGGCCGATACGAAAACCAAGGCAGCCTGTTACGAGCTGGTCCAGCCGTCCGGTGCGGTTGCGGCGTCTGAGGCCAAATAGGCAAGTACTCGCAAGCGGCGACGACGGCAGTGAAGTAGTCGCGCACTTGCGGCGTTCGAGGTCGACTAGTCGAGCGCGCGCCGTGCCCGAGATGGGAGAGTCGCCCTTGCCGTACGCTTGCGGCAATCGCGCCCTGCCCAATCGCGGGCGCAGCCGTGCTTTCACCGATCCACCAACCGGCTCAAATTCCCGCGCACCCGCTGCAACAACGCGATCAACTGCTTCGCCTCGTCATCGCTGAAACCGCTCAGCGCTTCCAAAGCGACTACATCGCCCACTTTGCGAGCCTTGCCTAGCGTGCGCTCGGCTTTCGGCGTCATGCGCACCTGGCGCTCGCGGCGATCCTCCGGATTGGCGATGCGCTCGATCCAGCCGCCCTCTTCCATGCGATCCAGCAGCCGTCCCGCCGAAATCGGCGCGACTTCGAGCAGATCCGCGAGCCGCGCCTGATTGATGTCGCCGTAATGGGCGAGATAGGCCAGCGCGCGGCATTGCGCACGCGTCAGATCGACCGACGATTTCGCGAGATCGTCGTAACGCTTGCCTGTCAAGCGGCCGACGTCGGAAATCAGAAAGCCGAAGCGCTCTTCGAGTTGAGTGGTCATGGTCGGATTATACGAAAGGCCGCTGTTTGCCAGCGTCGGAATGGGTACACACGAGCGCCACTCAGGCTCCGCACAATTCCTGGTGGGCGCCTGTTCTCGCTACCGATATAATAAGCATGCTTACTATATTGAAGACCCCACTCCCCCATGCCCACCGACTCCGCGTCGACGAGCGCCGCCGTCCCGCTCAACCGGCCGATGATCACCGTCTCGATCATGCTCGCGACGCTGATCCAGACGCTCGACAGCACGATCGCCAACGTCGCGCTGCCGCATATGCAGGGCACGCTGTCGGCGTCGCAGGATGAGATCACGTGGGTGCTGACCTCGTATATCGTCGCGGCCGCGATCGCCACGCCGCTGACCGGCTGGCTATCCGACCGGCTGAGCGTCAAGCGGCTGCTGATTTTCTCGATCGGCGGCTTTACGGTGGCCTCGGCGCTGTGCGGGTTGTCGGAAACGCTGACGCAAATCGTCGCGTCGCGTTTGCTGCAGGGGATTTTCGGGGCCTCGCTGGTGCCGCTGTCGCAGTCGATCCTGCTCGACATCAATCCGCGCGAAAAGCAGGGCCAGGCGATGGCGGTATGGGGCATGGGCGTGATGGTCGGGCCAATTCTCGGGCCGACGCTCGGCGGCTGGCTCACCGATAGCTACAACTGGCGCTGGGTGTTTTTCATCAACGTGCCGATCGGTGCGTTCGCGCTGTTCGGCGTGGCGACCTTCCTGCCGGCACGCGAACCAAAGCACGACGCGAAGTTCGACGCGTTCGGCTTTGCCACCCTCGGTCTCGCCATCGGCGCGCTGCAGGCGATGCTCGACCGCGGCGAGCAGCTCGACTGGTTCGGCTCGCATGAGATCGTCATCGAGGCGCTGGTCGCGGCGATCAGCTTCGCGTTTTTCCTCGTGCACACGGCGACGGTCGGCGAGAAATCGTTCTTCAAATATGAGTTGCTGAAGGACCCGAACTTCGCCACCGGCACGTTCTTCATCTTCGTGATCGGTGCGGTGATGTATGCGACGCGCGCATTGCTCCCGCCGATGCTGCAAAACCTGATGAACTATCCCGTCGCGACCACGGGCCTCGTCACGGCGCCAAGCGGCGCGGGAACCATGGTCGCGATGCTGTTTGCCGGACGGCTATTGAGGCGGATCGATGCGCGGCTGTTGCTGCTCGCCGGCTTTCTGATCTCCGCGTTCGCGCTGTGGCAAATGATGCATTACACGATCGTGCTGTCGGCGTCGGACATTGTCTGGCCCGGCGTGATTCAGGGCTTCGGTCTCGGCCTCGTGTTCGTGCCGTTGAGCGCGCTGACCTTCTCGACGCTCACGCCCGAACTGCGCGCGGACGGCACCGCGACCTACAGCCTGATGCGCAACATCGGCAGCAGCATCGGCATTTCGATCGTGCAGACGCTGATGACCCGCAACACGCAGGTCTCGCATGCCGACCTCGCGGCGAATGTCACGCCCTTCAATCCGGCAATCCAGCCGATGCTCAATAGCGGCTCGAATTACGATCTGGCGGCGCTGAACGCATCGATTACGCAGCAGGCATCGATGATCGCGTATCTGAACGACTTCAAGCTGATGTTCGTGGCGACGCTGCTGGTCATTCCGCTGCTGCTGTTGATCCGCCCGGCGCGCCAGGCGCCGGATGCATCAGTGGCGCATGCGGCGATGGATTGAGCACGAAGGATGAAGTTGCGGGACTCGCGCCCCCGCGCTCACCCTTCGATTCTTCCGCGCGTCACGCCCAGCAATCCGGCCATCGCCTCTCGCGCCGCCGGTGCATCACGGTCGCGAATCGCTTCGAACACCGCCGTGTGCTCGGCCAGCGATGCATTGAACACATCCGCGCGTTTCGCGTTCAGGCGTAGCTGCGCTTCGAGCGTTCGCTCGATCAGCGTGCCGAGCGGAATCAGCAATTCATTGCTGCAGGCCGTCAGCACGCTCAGATGAAACTGCAGATCGGCGCGCACCCATTCATCGACATTGCGCGCCCCGACCATCGACGCATGCGCTGCCGCGAGCGCATTGAAGGTGTCGCCGGTGTGCGAGGCCGCCGCCAGACCCGCCGCGTACGGCTCGATCATCTCGCGCATTTCCTGCAGCTTGAGTGCGAAGGCCATCGGCTCGGCGACCCGCGAATACCAATCGAGCACATCGACGTCGAGCAGATTCCACGCATGTTTCGGCCGCACCCGCGTACCCACTCGTGGCCGCGATTCGATCAGCCCTTTCGACGTCAGCGTGCGCAGCGCCTCGCGCAACACCGTGCGGCTCACGCCGAAGGTGTCCATCAATTCCGCCTCGCGCGGCAGGATCGAGTCGGGCGCGTAGTCGCCACGCAGAATCGCGGTTGCCAGCAGATGGGCGACGCGCCCATGCAGATCGTGCTGAATAGCTTTCTCCCAGCAGCCTCTCGGCGCTATTGATATCGGACCTGAGTCCGGAATGGACCGCGATTATCAGGCATCTCAACCCGCCAACCTCTGGCTTCGGCGCCGCTCCGGCCTGGGCGATGCTGGCCGGCGCCCGGCTGCGGCCCTGTCGTCGCCCGGCAGGTATCCCGCCGTCCCGGCCAATATCGCCACGGATACCCGGCCACTATTTGGCAAATAGTACTATTAATAGTACTTAAACGCGATTTTGTTGTAGCATGTGAATCCTCGAAATTGCCCGCACTCAGGCATCCAAGCCGCAAGGAGACGCACACCATGAAAATCACCAAGCTCGAAACCTTCATCGTCCCGCCGCGCTGGTGCTTCCTGAAGATCGAAACGGACGAAGGCATCGTCGGCTGGGGCGAGCCGGTGGTCGAAGGCCGCGCGCATACGGTGGCGGCCGCTGTCGAGGAACTGGCCGACTATCTGATCGGCAAAGACCCGCTGCTGATCGAAGACCACTGGCAAGTGATGTATCGCGCGGGCTTCTACCGCGGCGGCCCGATCAGCATGAGCGCGATCGCCGGCGTCGACCAGGCGCTGTGGGACATCAAGGGCAAGCATCATGGCGTGCCGATTCACGCGCTGCTGGGCGGCCAGGTACGCGACAAGATCAAGGTGTACTCGTGGATCGGCGGCGATCGTCCGAGCGATGTCGCGAACAACGCACGCGCTGTGGTCGAACGCGGCTTCAAGGCGGTGAAGATGAACGGCTCGGAAGAGTTGCAGATCATCGACACCTTCGACAAGGTGCAAGGCGTCATCAACAACGTCGCCGCCGTGCGCGAGGCGGTCGGGCCGAACATCGGCATCGGCGTGGACTTCCACGGCCGCGTGCACAAGCCGATGGCGAAGGTGCTGGCCAAAGAACTCGACCCGTACAAGCTGCTCTTCATCGAAGAGCCGGTGCTGTCGGAAAACGCGGAAGCCTTGCGCGACATCGTCAACCAGACCAACACGCCGATCGCCCTGGGCGAACGTCTGTATTCGCGCTGGGACTTCAAGCACATCCTGGCGGGCGGCTACGTCGACATCATCCAGCCGGACGCGTCGCACGCGGGCGGGATCACCGAGTGCCGCAAGATCGCCTCGATGGCCGAGGCGTACGACGTCGCACTCGCGCTGCACTGCCCGCTCGGTCCGATCGCGCTGGCCACCTGCCTGCAGATCGACGCAGTGAGCTACAACGCGTTCATCCAGGAACAGAGCCTTGGCATTCACTACAACCAGGGCAACGACCTGCTCGATTACATCAAGAACCCTGAAGTGTTCAAGTATGAAGACGGCTTCGTGTCGATTCCGCAAGGCCCCGGCCTCGGCATCGAAGTCAACGAAGAGAAGGTGCGCGAGATGGCGAAGGTCGGCCACCGCTGGCGCAATCCGGTGTGGCGCCACGAGGATGGCAGCGTCGCGGAATGGTAAGCGCGTGACTGCTTGATGGAGCGCCGCCTGCGGGCGGCGTTTTGTTTTGAACGGCCCACGGCCATCGTCAGAAAAACTCGTCTGAAGGTCAAGGTCCCGAGTGTGGGCGCCGCCAGCCATGAAGAAGGCTTAGCCCAAGCTCACCGGCGCGCACGTTACGGCAGACGTAGCACGCGCCGTCTCAGTTACGTAACATCGCGGACCGGAACGGTCTGAAGTCGCGCTCTCCGGCTTCTTAAAGGCCCCGTCTCGCGTTGCGCAAAGCCTTATCCACAAAGGCTTTCAAGCCGTTTGTTCGGCACCGGACATACGTATGGCCCACTCCTTGCTCCAATGCATTCAAAACGACACATGCATCGGGGAACATCATGGGCGAATTCCTTCCAGACTATCTGCTCCGCGAACAGGCCGCCGTCGGCGCGCTGGTGGTGTTCGGCGTGCTTCGCATCATCGGCGCGATGCTCGCCTATGAACGCGGCTGGCGCATTTCCGTGGTCGAAAAATGCTTTATCGCCGCCGCGGTCCTGTACTGCCTGCCGCAACTCTTCGATCTGCTGACGCATACGTACGGCTCGCGTGCCGCAGGCGCGGAACTGGAAGGCAAGGCAGCGGGCTGCGCGATCGCGCTCTTCTGCGCACCGATTCTCGGACATCGGCTCGGCCTCGAATGATTGGGTTCATCGAACGGATGCTCACCATGCGACAGGGAAAGAAACCTGCACGGCGCGCGAAACCCGGGGAACCCGCAAAACCCGCTTACCGCGCCGGCGACGTCCTGACGCTCAAATCCGGCGGACGTCCGATGACAGCCACCTGGACCGGACCTGTGCTGTTCGCGCCGGGCAACTGGTTGATCTGCCAGTGGTTCGGCGACGACGGCGAATTGCAGCAGGAGATGTTTCCGGAAGAGATGCTGAAGCGGGTGCACAACGTGTTCGCCGCCTAGAGAGCAGTACGGATCGGCCGGCCACCGCCGGGCGACCGTGTGTATTGCGCCGCACGCATTTGCTGTGCGGCGCTTTTTTTAGCCTCAGCCCAGTGCGGCGAATGCCGGCACGCTATGCGACAACACGGCCGCGGCGACGAACACACCGACCATCGCGAGCGCTTCCAGATACAGCACGTTGACGAAGGTATGCGCGTCCATCGTCGAGGCCGTGCGGCGCAGGCGCGGCAACGCCGAAAAGCGGTTGAGTCCGCCGAGCACCAGCGCAAGCGCGACCAGCGCAAGCTTCAGCGTCAGCACATGGCCCCACGTGCTCACCTGGATCGCTTCGAACGAGCCGCCCGATCCGCGCGCGGCATTGAAGACACCGGTGAGCAGCACCAGCCCGACCGCCACCACCGATACATGCGACACCTGCGTCGCCGTGCGGATCAGTATCCCGCGTGCGGTCGAGGTGCCGAGCGCGGGCAATATCGCGAGCCCCGCCGCCATCGCCAGCCCGCCCCAGACGCTCGTGACCAGCACATGCAGCGTCTGCATGCCGATCGCCGCCGAGGCCGGGCCGGCATCGGCCGCATGCCCGAGCGACGCCTTGCCCGCCGCGATCGCGATCACCGCGAGCCACAGCAGCGCATTGCGCAGCATGCCCGTATGGCCGGCCAGCGCCGTGCCAAGCAACACCAGCGCGCCGGCGAACGCCACGCTCCAGCCGAAGCCAACATGGGTTTGCGTCAATACGGTCGGCACCACGCCAAGCGCCGACGGCAACGCGACGCCGCTCATCGACGCCGCCTGATACAGCAGCCAGCCGAGATCCGCGAGCACCAGCACGACGCTGGCCGTCAACATCGACCGTTGCGCGCGCAACCAGGCGGGCCGGGCGGGGGCGATCTTGGCTTGCGCGTCCTTGGCGAGCCACGCACCGAGCAACGCCGAACCGACGGCAAACGCAAACGCGACGTTCATGAGCGCGGCCATGGCGACCTGCCCGATCCACAGTCCGTCGACGCTCATTTGACGATGAAGGCGAAGTCGCCTTGCGTACGGTGGCCATCCGTGGCAACCGCGATCCAGTGCACCGCGTAGCGGCCGGCCGCCAACTGCGGCAGCGCCAGGCGCATCACCTTTGCATCACTTTGGTCGACTTGCGACGCAGCCGGCGCAGCAGGCTTGCCGCCGGCATCGCTCAGTTCGATGCGGCTGAAAGCCGGCTCGAGCGGCTCGGTGAAATGGATCATCACTTCAGTGGCGGCGGCCACTGCGGCGTTCGCCGCCGGCTCGCTCGACACCAGATGCGCATGCGCAAATGCCGTGGACGTCATGACCAGCGCCGCGGCGCCGAACGTCAACGCGCGTAGCGCCGGATGGGAAAAATTGAATAGCTTCATGTAAGGCCGATAGCTTGTGGAAAAGAAAACGGTAAGCGGTGAGTCAAGGGGGCGTCCGTCCCGGACGGACGCCGGCGCGCCCGGAAGTGTACGCTTCGATGGCCCGCACGCGCGTCGGTTCAACCTGCTTTGTCATGCGGGCCCGCTAGAACGGCATGTGCGCCGGCGATCCGGCGAACAAAATCGAAATGGCCGCCCCACTTGCGGCGCGGCGGCGCGCGTCAAACTGTCGCATCGCCGTGACACCCGGAACCTTCTCTAATGTGGCAAATAGTCACCATCACCCTTCGATGATAGAATGCTGCGTCGCCGCAGCGCCGGCTGCCCTTCACACCGAGCCGCTCGAAGTTCGGTCAGGTCCCCGATTTTGATGGAGTTACGCGTGTCTTCAAGACGCATTTTCCGCCCGCTGCTTGCCCTTCTGCTGATCGGCACCGCGGGTGTCTATAGCGCTGCGAAAGCGCAGACTCAACCGAAGGCCCCCGATACGATGGAAGCGCGCGTGCAAGGCTGCACGGCCTGCCACGGCTCGCACGGCCAAGGTACCGACAACGACTATTTCCCGCGTCTGGCGGGCAAGCCGGCCGACTATCTTTACAACCAGTTGCAGAACTTCCGCGAAGGGCGCCGCAAGTACCCGCCCATGAACTATCTCGTCACGTATCTCTCGGACGACTACCTTCATCAGATCGCCACGTACTTCTCGCAGCAACGCCCGCCGTACCCCACGCCGGCCAAGCCGACTGTGTCGGCGGCCATCGTCGCGCGCGGCCAGCAGATCGTCCTGAACGGCGACGCATCCAAACAGATTCCGGCCTGCGCGGCGTGCCACGGCAAGGCGCTGACCGGCATGGAACCCGCTATCCCGGGTCTGGTCGGCCTGCATGCTGACTACATCAGCGCGCAATTGGGCGCATGGCGCTCGGGCTCGCGCCATGCCATCGCACCTGATTGCATGCACACCATCGCCACCCGTCTGACTGACGAAGACGTGAACGCCGTCGCTGCCTGGCTTTCCACGCAAAAGGCGCCACAAAACCCCGTGCCGGCTCCGGCCCGCTCGTTGAAGACTCCGCTTGCCTGCGGCAGCGAACCGCAATAAGGCACCGGGAGAGACACTCAAATGAAACGCAAGTCTTTGTTCGCCCTCTCGGCAGTCGTCGTCGTTGCGGCTGCCGCACTCGTTCCCGTCCTGTGGTCGGGCGGCGACAATCTGCACAACGGTACGGCCGTGGCGGCAACGCCCGCCGACCAGGCAGCCCTGATCAAGAAGGGCGAGTACCTCGCCCGCGCTGGCGACTGTATCGCCTGCCACACGGTGCGCGGCGGCAAGCAGTTCGCCGGCGGCCTGCCCATGCTCACGCCGTTCGGCACGATGTTCACGCCGAACATCACGCCTGACGACCAGTACGGTATCGGCAAGTGGACCCAGGACGACTTCTACCGCGCCATGCACACGGGCCGTTCGAAAGACGGCAGCCTGCTGTACCCGGGCTTCCCGTTCACGAGCTATACGAAGGTCACGCGCGCCGACTCGGACGCGATCTACGCCTACCTGCGCTCGGTCACGCCGGTCAATGTGCCGAGCCGCCCGCACGAGCTGAAATTCCCGTTCAACCAGCGCAACATGCTGATCGGCTGGCGCACGCTGTTCTTCCGCGAAGGCGAGTACAAGGCTGATCCGACCAAGTCGGTGGAATGGAACCGTGGCGCTTACCTGATCGAAGGCCTCGGCCACTGCGGCATGTGCCACACCTCGATCAACGCCATGGGCGGCCCGGTCAACTCGGCGGCGTTTGCCGGCGGCCTGATCCCGCTGCAGAACTGGTACGCACCGTCGCTGACGTCGAACAAGGAAGCCGGTCTCGGCGACTGGGAAACCAAAGACATCGCCGACCTGCTGAAGACCGGTGTGTCGAACCGCGGCGCGGTGTTCGGTCCGATGGCTGAAGTGGTTCACAACAGCCTGCAGTACATGTCGGACGAAGACATCAACGCGATGGCTACGTACCTGAAGACGATTCCGCAGAAGAGCGAAGCACCGGAATCGCTGCAGCTCGAAACTTCGGAAAAGTTCGGTGGCGAACTGTTGAAGCAAGGTCAGAAGATCTACGCTGACAACTGCGCAAAGTGCCACGCGGAAAACGGTCTGGGTATGCCGCCGTCCTTCCCGCCGCTGGCAAATAACCAGTCGATCCAGATGCCGTCGGCCGTCAACCCGATTCGCATGGTGCTGAACGGCGGTTATCCGCCGAGCACGAACGCCAACCCGCATCCGTACGGCATGCCGCCGTTCGCGCAGGCATTGTCGAACACGGAAGTGGCAGCCGTCGTGACGTACATCCGTATGTCCTGGGGCAACCACGGTACGGCGGTGTCGCCGCAGCAAGTGTCCGATCTGCGTTCAGCGCCGCTCGACTAAGCAGCGTCAGATGTATCTGGGGCGCGGCCTGCGAATCACGCGGCCGCGCCCTTCGTTTTTTGCAGGACCGGTATCATGTGGGTATAAACCCTTATGAAACCGCGCAGGAGGAAAGAGCCGTGCATGTCGGAGAGCGTTTCAACAGCATTACCCATCTCGTCGGCGCCGTGCTGTCGGTGGCGGGGCTGGCCACGCTCGTGACAATGGGCGCGCTCGACGGCGACGCGTACAAGGTGGTGAGTTTCAGCGTCTACGGCGCAATGCTGTTCGTGCTGTATGCTATCTCGACGCTCTACCACAGCGTGCGCAACCCGCGTGTCAAAGCGGTTCTGCAAAAATGCGACCATTCGGCGATCTATTTGTTGATCGCCGGCAGCTACACCCCGTTCACGCTGGTCACCTTGCGTGGACCGTGGGGCTGGTCGCTATTCGGCGTAAGCTGGGGGCTTGCCGCGCTCGGCATCGTGCAGGAACTGACGCTCGGGCGACGCACCCGCAGCGTTTCGATGGTGCTGTATGTCTTGATGGGATGGCTCGCGCTCGTTGCCGTCCGCCCGCTGGTTCAAGCTTTACCGGCAGCGGGTACCGCCTGGCTCGTGGCCGGCGGGGTCATCTACAGCGCCGGCATCTACTTCTTCATCAACGACGAGCGCATCCGGCACGGACATGGTATCTGGCACCTGTTCGTACTGGCGGGCAGTCTGTGTCAATTCGTCAGTGTTGCGCGCTACGTCGCGTGACATCCCACGGCGGCGAAATGCAACTTAAGGCCAGTCAACGTGTCTGCATAGCGCGTTGAAGCATTCGGCACGCACTTGAGCGTGCCGCCGATTTCTCTGCGACCGGAACTGGGCTCTGGCCTCGAACGCGCCATGCGGGCGTGTTCATGCCGTGCCTGCACCCGCTGGTTCCCGCCTGGGTCCATTGGGTGCCGTCTGGTGCCGTTCGCGAAACTGCATTGCAAAGAGCATTTATGTCTTTTGATTCCCTCGGCTTGTCCGAACCGCTGGTCCGCGCCGTACACGAACTCGGCTACACCACCCCGACTCCGATCCAGACGCAAGCGATCCCCGCCGTGCTCAACGGCGGCGACCTGCTGGCCGGCGCGCAGACCGGCACCGGCAAAACCGCCGGCTTCACGCTGCCGATCCTGCAGCGTCTGAACACCATGCCCGCTGTCGCCACGGCGTCGGGCAAGCGCGCCGTGCGCGCGCTGATCCTCACGCCGACGCGTGAGCTGGCCGCACAGGTCGAAGAAAGCGTGCGCGCCTACGGCAAGTACCTGAAGCTGAAGTCGACCGTCATGTTCGGCGGCGTCGGTATCAATCCGCAAATCGGCGCACTGCGCAGTGGCGTGGACATCGTCGTCGCGACGCCGGGCCGTTTGCTCGACCACATGCAACAGAAGACCATCGACCTGTCGCATCTCGAGATTCTCGTGCTCGACGAAGCCGACCGCATGCTCGACATGGGCTTCATTCACGACATCAAGCGCGTACTCGCCAAGTTGCCGCCGAAACGTCAGAACCTGCTCTTCTCAGCCACTTTCTCCGACGAGATCAAGACGCTTGCCGACAACCTGCTGGACTCGCCGGCGCTGATCGAAGTCGCCCGCCGCAACACGACGGCTGAAACGGTCGCGCAGAAGATTCACCCGGTCGACCGCGACAAGAAGCGCGAGCTGCTCACCCACCTCATCAAACAACACAACTGGTTCCAGGTACTGGTGTTCACGCGCACCAAGCACGGCGCGAACCGCCTCGCCGAACAACTGACCAAAGACGGCATCAGCGCACTGGCGATTCACGGCAACAAGAGCCAGTCGGCTCGTACCCGCGCACTCGCCGAGTTCAAGGACGGCACGCTGCAAGTGCTGGTCGCAACCGACATCGCGGCGCGCGGCATCGATATCGATCAGCTGCCGCACGTGGTCAACTACGATCTGCCGAACGTGCCGGAAGACTATGTGCACCGCATCGGCCGCACGGGCCGCGCAGGCGCGACGGGCGAAGCGATCTCGCTGGTGTGCGTCGACGAACTGCAACTGCTGAAGGACATCGAGAAGTTGATCAAGCGTCCGGTGCCGCAGGAAGTGATCGCCGGTTTCGAACCGGATCCGACTGCCAAGCCGGAGCCGATTCTGCGCCGTGGTCAGGGTGGCGGCGGTGGTGGTGGCAATCGTCAGCCGCGCCAGAGCCAAGGTGCGCCGAAGCGCGATGGCGCGTCGTCGGCAAAGCCTGCGCAACGTTCGGGCCAACGGCCGGCGAATGGTCAGCAACAACCGAAGCCGCAAGGCGCGAAGCCGGCCGGCAACGGCGGCCAGCCGCGCCGCGACGGCCAGCGTCATGACGGTCAGCCGCGTGCGGCGGCGCACGAAGGCAGCGCTGCGCAACACGCACCGCGCAAGCCGCATGGCGCAAAACCGCAAGGCAGCAATCCGGGCGCGTTGCTGGGTGGCGCGAAGCCGCGCAACGACGCGCCGCGTGGCGGCCAGCCGACGCGCAGCGGCCAACGCGGCCGTTAAGTGTCAAGCGCTGCTGCTCGCTGGCCGTAGTCGCAGACTATCGGCTAGCCGCAGCGGCGGCCTGCTTCAGGTGCTCGATCTGCCGTTCCCATCGATCGAGCACCGCCTTCCCGTCCCCCTCCAGTTCAAACGTAATGCCGCCTGTCAGGCGCGCATAACGCACGCTCTGCGCCTCCCCTGTGTCGATCGAGCCGATGAGGTACACGAGGCCGCTGTCATCGCCTGTCACGCGCGTTAGCGGCGTCAAACGCAGCTGCACCTGATAGAACGCCTCGTCGCAGACGAACGTCAGCGCGGCCCGGCCGGTTTGCCCGATTACGCGCGCCGTCCGGGACTGCGGCCACAAGGCGACACACAGCGATCGCGAATCCGGCGCGTACAACTCGCCGGCGCCCAGCAGCGACGTACGCACGTGGCCGTTCGCATCGACGGTAAGCAGCGACGCGGTGAACCCTGTCTTGCTCGCGAGAGACGAGCCGTCGAACAACGTGCGGGCGGCGTCGGGCCATTCGTCGAACACGTTCTGTTCGAGCAGCCGTTCGGGTGAAGAAGAATCGCTCATCGTATCGATCCGGTCAGTGGCGGGTTGCCGAGGTTACGAGGGTTGCCGGTGTTGCAAGGATCCATCATGCCTCGAAAGACGAATGGCCCGCACAAGCGGGCCATTCGTCTTCATCTCTGTACGCCGCGAACTCAGCAGAAAAACATCAGCGAAAGAACACGTGCTGCGTGATTTTGGCGAGCGGGTAATGCACGCCCGGCTGAATCTTGGCCGGAATGTCGAGCGGTTTGAGCAGCATCTTCACGCACATATCCGCCGACAGATTGCGCCGCACCAGCGCACTGATGCGCGCGGCGCGTTCGCGGTTATAGGCCGAATCGTGCACGCGCTCCGGATAACGAATCGCGAAGACGTGACGCAAGGCGATCTCCGAGTCTTCGTTCTTGATCTCCATCACACGCCGCATCAACGCGCCGAGAACCGCAAGGCGGCCGTTGCCTTCGATCTTGTTGTACTTCTTGAAGAACTTGAAAAAGTGTTTGTAGTGACGAACTTCGTCGGTGCGAATGTTGTCGGTGATCTGCTTGAGCACCGGCTCGTCCGAACACTCGCCGATCGCACGGTAGAGCGTTGCGGTGCCCGTCTCCACCACGCAGCGTGCAACCATTTCGAGCGCGCGGGTCTTTTCGAAGTCTTCGACCGAGCAGGTCAGCGAGTACTCCTCCATGAAATTGCGGAATGCCGTGTCCCAATCGAACTCAGGCCAGACGTAAGCGACATAGGTCTTGAGCGCACGGCCGTGCTGCATTTCCTCCGGCTCCCACTCCTGATTGAGCCAGGCGGAAACTTCCGGGTCGCCGTCGAAGAAGGTGCTCAGATTGCTGGTGTAAAGATCGGTGCCGCTTTCGATAAACGAAGCGGCGCACAGCAGAAGCAGCAAGTCTTCGTTGGCCACTGCCTTCTGACGATCTATGCGGGTGAGGTCGATATCCTCGATCCGCCAGGGCATCACATGGTTCAGCTCAGTGTGCATTGTGTCTTAGCTCCGAAACCTGTATCGACTCGTGGAGCGCTCGAAACCGCCCACTATCGCAAAGGCAGTTCGCCGGGCCAGATACAGCGCCTTGATTAGAGTTAACCCCTTGTATCTTGCATCTTAGCCGGTGTTTCACAATTCTGCAGATAACCCAGCACAGACCGTGCCGAACCGCCGCAGTTCCAATTTCACGGTAGTCGAATACTGCGGATAGTTACAAGCAGCGCATGCAAGGCAAAAAAAAGCCAGCTGGAAGAGCTGGCTTTGACCCGAGCTGAGCGACAAGTACCTCAAGCGCGACAAGGCTCGCTACGAAGCCTTGTATGTGCCGCGCGAGCAGAATCAACACGAGCGCCGCCAGACCGGTCGACGCTTACGGCGGCATCACCGCCATCGCGAAGGTGCCGCAAAACGCGGCGGCCCAGGCGGCGCCGCGCTTCGAATGAAACGTTCAGAACCCGGCTGCCAGCCCATCGCGGCGGCTGTCGCTCGCCGCCACATAGCCGCGATCCGGATCGTTGCGGTCGAGCTTCCAGATGTACTGACCGGAGCCGAAGTCCATGTACGGATCGTCGACCGACTTGATCGTGTGGCCCAGCTTCTGCAGCGCCGCGGCGGTCGTCGGATCGAGCGTCGATTCGATGTCGATCGTGAAGTCGCGGTTGACCTTCCAGCGCGGTGCATCGCAGGCGGCCTGCGGTTGCTGACCGTAGTCGAGCATCCGCACGATCGATTGCAGGTGGCCTTGCGGCTGCATGTCGCCGCCCATCACGCCGAAGCTCATCACGGCTTCCTGCCTGCCGTCCACCTGCTGCGTGAGGAACGACGGGATGATCGTGTGGAACGGCCGTTTGCCGCCCTCCACCACGTTCGGCGACTTCGGGTCCATCGAGAAGCCGCAGCCGCGGTTCTGCATGGCGATGCCGCTGTCCGGCACCACGATGCCTGAGCCGAAGCCCATGTAGTTCGACTGGATGAAGCTGACCATCATGCCGCGCTCGTCCGCCACCGACATGTAGATCGTGCCGCCGGCCTTCGGCATGCCGAAGTCGAACTGCGTGGCACGCTTGTGATCGATCAGCTTCGCGCGCGACGTGAGGTACGCTTCGTCGAGCATCTGTTCGGGCGTCACGTCCATCGAACGCGGATCGGCGACGTAGCGGTAGACATCGGCGAACGCCAGCTTCATCGCTTCGATCTGCAGATGCTGCGACTCGACGCTGTCGACGGTGAGCTCTTTCACGTCGAACTTTTCGAGGATGCCCAGCGCGATCAGCGCCGCGATGCCCTGGCCGTTCGGCGGAATCTCATGCACGGTGTAGCCGCGATAGTCCTTGCCGATCGGCTCGACCCAATCCGCTTTGTAGTTGCGCAGATCGTCGAAGGTCAACGCGCCGCCGCCTTCGCGCGCAAACGCCGCGATCCGCTCGGCGATCTCGCCTTCGTAGTACGCACGCGGACCTTGTTCGGCGAGCTTGCGCAAGGTCTTCGCGTGACCGGGAAAGCGCACCAGTTCGCTGACTTCCGGCGCGCGGCCGCGCGGCATGAAGGTTTGCGCGAAGCCGGGCAGGTCTTTCAATTCTGGTACGGCGGCCGCCCATTTGTAGGCGACGATGCTCGCCACCGCGTGACCACGCTCGGCGATCTCGATCGCCGGCTCCATCAGATCGGCGAACGGCAGCGAGCCGAATTTCCGATGCAGCGCCTCCCAGCCGGCGATCACGCCCGGCACCGTCACGGCATCCCAGCCACGCTTGGGCTGCCTCGCGAGACCGTTTTCCTCGCCGTACTTGCGCCTGAAATAGTCGACGTTCCAGGCCGCCGGCGACACGCCGGAAGCGTTCAGGCCATGCAGCTTTTTGCCGTCCCACACCAGCGCGAAGGCGTCGCCGCCAAGACCGCACGACACCGGCTCGACCACCGTAATGGCGGCGGCCGCCGCGATCGCCGCGTCGACGGCATTGCCGCCTTTCCACAGCATCCGCAGGCCGGCCTGCGCGGCGAGCGGATGCGAAGTCGAAACGATGTTGCGCGCGAATACGGGCAGACGCGGCGTCGGATAAGAGTTTTGCCAGTTGAAGCCAGTCATGTCGAACACTCTCGAAAGCGTGGTCCGGCGCGTTCTCGATCGCCGGACACCATGGGAAACGGGTAACACGCGGGTGAATCGCGGGCACATCGCGGGTAAAGCGCGAAGCCTTGGATTGCAGCGCGATCCGGCCCAAAAAACAAATTCATTTATCAAATGAATAAATGCGCAAACGACCTGAATGGATCGTCGCGCGGTCGTCCCGGATCCGAACCATGACGCATGAGTTGGCAGACAAGGGGGGCGATGGTCTTACAATACGCTCACCCTCGTTCACGCATTACCCGTTTTCCGGACCCGCTTATTGGGCCGGCGGCGGGCAGCGCCGATAAAAACCCACGACCCGAAACCCATGACCCGAGACCCCCGCCTGACTCTCAATGCCCGGCAACAGGAACTGCTGGAGTGGGTGCAACGCGATGGCTTCGTGACCGTGGACGACCTTGCGGCCCACTTCGACGTGACGCCGCAGACGATCCGCCGCGACGTCAACTGGCTCGCCGACATGAACCTGTTGCGTCGCTATCACGGCGGCGCCAGTCTGCCGACCAGCTCCGAGAACGTCTCGTACACGGCGCGTCAGCGGATGTTCCACGAAGAGAAGCGGCGCATTGCAGCGCTAGTGGCCACTCACATTCCGGACCAGGCGTCCCTCTTCATCAACCTCGGCACGACCACCGAGGAAGTCGCACGCGCGCTCAACCGGCATCGCGGTCTGCGCGTGATCACCAACAATCTGAACGTCGCCAGCATGATGAGCGGCTATCCGGATTGCGAAGTGCTGGTGACCGGCGGCATCGTGCGGCCGTGGGACAAGGGCATCGTCGGCGAACTGGCGATCGACTTCATCCGGCAGTTCAAGGTGGATTTCGCGATTATCGGCACCTCGAGCATTGAAACGGACGGCACGCTGCGCGATTTCGACACCCGCGAAGTGCGCGTGGCCGAGGCGATCATCCAGCACGCGCGCACGGTGTTTCTCGCCGCCGACCACTCCAAATTCGGCCGTCCGGCGCTCGTGCGTCAAGGACATCTCGATCAGATCGACGCGCTTTTCACCGACGCCGCACCGCCGGCCGAGATGAACGAAACGCTCGCCGCCGCCAATTGCCAGGTGTATATCGCCGGGTAATCCAGGCGTCTTCGGCCATGCTGCAGTGCACGCGAAACTTCGAGTGAAATCAAGGATCTGGCCGCTGCTCCAAACCGCCTCTGCAGGTTCCATTTGTCAAAGGGAAAATTTACTGGGGCCCATTTGGGGTTTAACGGGCGGTTGACTACACTCCAGTTCCCCGGCGTCCGTTCCGCGTTACGCGGAGCGCCGGCAGCGTGAACTTGTCGTGATAGCCGCACCTCCCGCCTGATCCTCTAGCGGACTTCACTGGCATCGTGCCAGTCGCCGGCATGGCCGTCCGCGTTTGCTTGACATGGAGAGAACGATGCTGAGTCCGCATGAATTCGCCACGTTGTTGCTCGTCAAGGACGCTCCCAATCAAGTCGACATGGAGCGAGAAGAACTCGACGCCCTGCTGGAACGCCAGCTTGTGCAACTCGAACGGCTCGCGTCGGGCAACGAACAATGGCGCGTAACCGAAACCGGCGACAGTGCGCTTCGGGCCATCAAGCGTTTTTCCTAGTACGTTGGATTACAAAGCAAAGCGGCCGCATGAACGGCCGCTTTGTTGTGCCCAATTCATTTACACAGTAAATTGACGCGACGGACCTCCTGCCTTCGCGCATGCCAAAAACACTCTCCTCCGACGACATCCAGCAATTCCGCGAAACCATGCGGCGCGTGGCCGAAAACGCGTTCGCCACACGCGGCGCGCAAGGGGTGACGATGCGCGAACTGGCGAAGGAGTTGGGATGCAGCGCGATGACGCCCTATCGCTACTTCCGCGACAAAGACGAAATCCTTGCGATGGTCCGCGCGGCCGCGTTCAACCGCTTCGCGGCGCGGCTCGAAGCAGCGGCGAAAGAAGCAGCCGCAGCTGACCGCTCCGCCGTCAGCGACGCCTACGTGGCGTTCGCGCTCGACGAACCACACGCCTATCGCCTGATGTTCGATCTAACCCAGCAAGACGGCGCCTATCCAGAGCTCAGAGCAGCATCGCAGCGCGCCTGGAGCATGCTCGGGGCGCACTTCGAGCAGCTCGTTGCCGCGGGCATTCTGGAAGGCGACCCACAATTGATCGGCTACGCCTACTGGGCAAGCCTGCACGGCTTCACCATGCTGGCGCTCGCCAATCAGTTGCCTTTGCCACAGGCGCAACAGGCCCCAGGGAGCGACGCGCCGACGCGCGAGGCCGTATTCGCGCAGATTCGCCGGATGTTGTGGCGCGGCGCGCAGCCGCAGCGCGGCTAGCCCGGGTCAGCCCATCCACTCATTCGACACGGAATAACGCGCCGAAAAGTACAGGGTGGCAAAAACCGAACTCGAAGTTCAGCCCGCGCGCAGGGTCGGATCGGCCGCCGCGCGCCAGCTCAACGCCTTGGCCCGCTGGTCGGTAAAGAACGCGACCCACTGATTGCGCACCTGCGGATCGGCGCTCACCCCCTGGCTCGCATAGTGCTGCGCGAGCGACGCCTGGAACGCGCAGTAATCGTCCTTCGACAACTTGCCGCGCCGGTTCGCCACGTACGCATCGAACAGCGTCGCGTAGACGCCTTGCGAGTCGCGACCGTAGTCGACTGTCTGGGCACTGCACATCTGCTGCAACGATGCGAACGAGGGTGCGCCCATCGTCCCATTCAAGCCCGGCGAGCTGACGCATCCCATCAGGAACGCAGCGGCGCCGATCATCCAAAGTCCACGCATGAATTCACCTCGAAATGACTTCTGCCGAGAGTATCGTCCGTGACCGCGCGTTACGCCATATCTTCGCGAACGCTAGAAACGCACCTAAGAAAATCGAACTTTACTTTTTCGAATATGTTCACTAAAGTTCGCAAACGAACACTATCGGTTCGATAGTTTTTCCAAACCGCTTTCTGAATACGACGCAGAGGACACAGCAGGTGACGCAAGGCTCGAGATACGATTTGCTCGTCGTGGGCGGCGGGATCAACGGCGCAGGCATCGCACGCGATGCGGCGGGCCGCGGCCTGTCTGTGCTGCTCTGCGAACAGGACGATCTGGCGGCCCATACGTCGTCGGCCAGCACCAAGCTGATTCATGGCGGCCTGCGGTACCTCGAGTACCGCGAGTTCGGGCTGGTGCGCAAAGCCCTGCAGGAGCGTGAAACGCTGCTGCGCGCGGCGCCGCACATCATGTGGCCGCTACGCTTCGTGATGCCGCACATGCCCGATCTGCGTCCGGCCTGGCTGATCCGCGCCGGCCTGTTCCTTTACGATCACCTCGCCAAACGCGAGCTGCTGCCCGGCTCGCGCGGCATCGTGATGCGCAACCATCCTGCCGGCGCGCCGCTGGTCGATTCGATCAAGCGCGGTTTCGTGTATTCGGACGGCTGGGTGAACGACGCGCGTCTGGTCGTGCTGAACGCGCTGGATGCGAAGGAGCGCGGCGCGGAGATTCTCACGCGCACCAGGCTGCTGAGCGCGGTGCGCGCCGGCGGCGAATGGCACGCGCAACTCGAACGCGCGGACGGCACGCTCCTCGACGTGCGCGCCGCCTCGATCGCGAATGCGGCCGGGCCGTGGGTCGGCGAATTGCTGCAGGGCGCGCTCGGCCGGGAAGCGACGCATAGCGTGCGTCTCGTGAAAGGCAGCCATATCGTCACGCGCCGTCTGTTCGAACACGACCACGCGTACATCTTCCAGAATCCGGACAAGCGGATCATCTTCGCGATTCCGTACGAACACGATTACACGCTGATCGGCACGACCGACCTCGAATATCGCGGCGACCCGTCGCAAGTGGCGATCAACGCCGACGAAACACAGTACCTGTGCGATTCGATCAACCGCTACTTCAAGCAGAAGATTTCGCCGAAGGACGTGCGCTGGACTTACTCGGGCGTGCGTCCGCTGCTAGAGGAGGAAGGTGCGGACAATCCGTCGGCGGTCACGCGCGACTACTCGCTCGAGCTCGACGCGCCGGCGGGCGAAGCACCGCTTCTGTCGGTGTTCGGCGGCAAGATCACGACCTTCCGCAAGCTGGCGGAAGAAGCCGTCGACAAACTCGCGCAGGCGCTGCGTAACGGTACGCCTTCCTGGACAGCCGGTGCGCCGTTGCCTGGCGGCGATATTCCGCAAGCCAACTTCGAGCGCTTCCTTGCTGGTTTCAAGCAGCAGCATGCATGGCTGCCCGCCGATCTGGCTCACCGCCTCGCGCGTGCGTACGGCACGCGCGTGAAGCATATCATCGGCAATGCGCGCTCGGTGGCCGACCTCGGCCGCGCGTTCGCGCCGGGTCTCTACGAAGCCGAACTCACTTACCTGCGCGACACCGAATGGGCGCGCAGCGCGCAGGACGTACTGTGGCGCCGCTCCAAGCTCGGCCTGCACGTCGAACCGGGCACGCTCGATTCGATCACACACGACATTGACGCATGGTTCGCCCGCGAGCCGTTCCGACAGAGTGCCTAGCCAAACCAGTTAGTTAACTCGTTCAGTTAAGCGATTTAGATAAACCACTTAGTTTGGTTATTTAATCAGGTCACTCAGTTAAACCATTTAGCTGAGCCATTTAGTCAGACCGCCTGGTCAGGCTATAGCAACACGGCCTGGGCACGTGAATGAACCCGCACGAACCGAATCGATTTTCATCCCTCGGCTACTGACAAAGCCGGGACGCACAACCGCAAGCTGTTGCAGCCCGCTTAAAACAATAAGCCGTTCCCGTCGCCGGTCAGCAAGCCGGCGATTCATAAAACGCATGGAGAAGAGACAATGCAGGATCAATACATCCTCGCGCTTGACCAAGGCACCACCAGCTCACGCGCGATGCTGTTCGATCGGCTCGGCAATATCGTGTCGACCGCTCAGAAAGAATTCCAGCAAATCTATCCGCGTCCGGGTTGGGTGGAACACGACCCGCAGGAGATCTGGTCGACGCAGGCCGGCGTCGCCGCTGAAGCGGTTACGCGTGCCGGCATGAACGGTACGTCGATCGCAGCGATCGGCATTACCAATCAGCGCGAGACCACCATCGTGTGGGATCGCGAAACCGGCCATCCCATCTATAACGCGATCGTCTGGCAAGACCGCCGCACCGCCGACTTCTGCGACCAGCTCAAAGAGCAAGGTCTCGAAGAAAAAGTCCGCGCGAAAACCGGTCTGCCGATCGACTCGTACTTTTCGGCCACCAAGATCCGCTGGATTCTCGACAACGTCGAAGGCGCACGCGAAAAAGCGAAACAAGGCCGCCTCGCCTTCGGCACGGTGGATAGCTGGCTGGTGTGGAATTTCACCAAGGGCGGACTGCACGTCACCGACGTAACCAACGCGTCGCGCACCATGCTGTTCAACATCCACACGCTGAAGTGGGACAACGAACTGCTCGAAGCGCTCGACATTCCGCGCAACATGCTGCCGGAAGTGCGTGCGTCGTCGGAAGTGTACGGGCCGACCAAGACCACCGTGTTCGCCTCCAAGATTCCGCTCGCGGGCATTGCGGGCGACCAGCACGCGGCCCTGTTCGGCCAGATGTGCACGGAGTCCGGCATGGTGAAGAACACCTACGGTACCGGCTGCTTCCTCGTGATGAACACCGGCGACAAGCCGATCGAATCGAAGAACAATCTCGTCACCACCATTGCGTGGCAGATCGGCGACCAGATCAACTATGCGCTCGAGGGCAGCATCTTCATCGGCGGCGCGGTGGTGCAATGGTTGCGCGACGGCCTCGGCATCATCAAGAACGCGGCCGAAATCGAAACGATGGCGCGCAGCGTGCCGCATAGTGACGGCGTGTATCTGGTGCCTGCGTTTGCAGGCCTCGGCGCGCCGCACTGGAATGCACGCGCGCGCGGCACGCTGTTCGGCGTGACCCGCGGCACGAGTTCGGCGCATATTGCCCGCGCCGCGCTCGACTCGATCGCCTATCAATCGCTCGACGTGCTGAAAGCGATGGAAGCCGACTCCGGCATTCGCATCGGTGAATTGCGCGTGGACGGCGGCGCTTGCGCAAACAATCTGCTGATGCAATTCCAGGCGGACATTCTCGGCGTCGACGCAGTGCGTCCGAAGATATCGGAGACGACCGCACTGGGCGCGGCGTATCTGGCCGGCCTCGCGGTCGGCTACTGGAAAGACGTGAACGAACTGAAAAGCCAGTGGGCGCTCGATCGTCGTTTCACGCCTGCATTGCCGCACGCCGACGTCAAGGAATGCCTCGACGGCTGGAAGCGCGCGATCCGCGCCGCGAAGGCCTGGGCCGACACGCCCTGATTGCGGTCGATCATCGCCACAAGACATCTTTCGCCATAACGAAGCCGCTTATCCAGTGGCTTCCCCAACAACAATATTTCGGATAACCAATCATGTCTCCTTACATTGCGGAATTCATCGGCACCGCACTCCTGGTGCTGCTCGGCAACGGCGCGGTTGCCAATGTGCTGCTCGCGCGCACCAAGGGCAAAGGCGCGGACCTGATCGTGATCGTGATGGGCTGGGCGATGGCCGTGTTCATCGCTGTGTACGTCACGGCATCGTACAGCGGCGCGCACCTGAATCCGGTGGTCACGATCAGCCTCGCGCTGGCAGGCAAATTCGCGTGGGCCAAAGTGCCGGGTTACGTCGCGGCTCAGATGCTAGGCGGGATGGCGGGCGCCCTGCTCGTGTGGGCCGCGTATCGTCAGCACTTCAATAAGGAAGGCGATGCCGACGTGAAGCTCGGCGTGTTCTGCACGTCGCCGGCAATTCGCAGCGTGCCGCATAACCTGCTCACCGAAATGATCGCAACGTTCGTGCTGATTCTCGGCGTGCTGTATCTGGCTTCGCCACAAGTTGGCCTCGGTGCGCTCGACGCACTCCCGGTCGGCCTGCTGGTGCTCGGCATCGGCATTTCGCTCGGCGGTCCGACCGGTTACGCCATGAGCCCCGCACGCGACCTGTCGCCGCGTCTGATGCATGCACTGCTGCCGATTCCGGGTAAGCGCGACAGCGACTGGCGCTATTCGTGGATTCCGGTGTGCGGTCCGCTGCTGGGCGGCGCGGCGGCAACAGGGCTGTATTTGTACCTCCACGCGCACTGATCCTGCAGCGCGCATGGGATGCACGTAGCGCGCACATTGGCGCACTAACGGCACACCAAGGGCACACCAGGGGCGTAATCAGCGCCGACGGAAAGCGACGGCGCCGCGCACGCGGCGCCAAAGCACGTATCATGATGCTTTCAATCTCCGCGTATGAGCTTGCAATTGCCTTGCCTGCGCGCCTCTCGCTTTCCGTTTTAAAGCATGATCGACCACCTCATCTGTGACTGCGACGGCGTACTCGTCGACAGCGAAATCATCGCTGACCGCGTGATGCTCGAAACGCTGTCCGCCGCCTTCCCCGGCCTCGACTTCGAACCCGTCGTCAAGACAGCGTTCGGCCAGCAGACCTCGCGCTTTCTCGACGGTATCGAGAAGTCGTTCGATATCACGCTGCCTGCCGACTTCTTCAATACGATCGAACACAACGTCGAGCTTGCGCTCGCGGCGTCGCTCAGTCCGATTAACGGCGTGCGCGACGCCTTGCAACGCGTAACGCTGCCGGCCGCGGTCGTGTCGAACAGCCGGATGGCGCGCGTGAACGCGTCGGTGCGGCGAGCGGGCTTGCAGCAGATTTTCGGCGAGCGGATTTTTAGCGCCGAACAGGTCGCGCGGCCGAAACCTTTTCCGGATGTGTATCTGTTCGCTGCAAAGACGCTGGGCGTGGAGCCCTCGCGTTGCGTCGTCGTGGAAGACAGCGTGGCCGGTTTGAATGCCGCGCGGGCGGCGGGGATGAAGACGATTGCCTTCGTCGGCGCGAGTCATATCCCCGACGGCTATGCTGACGCGCTGCGCAAGATGGGTATGACACGCATCATGAAGCATATGGATGAGCTGCCCGCGCTGGTCGAGGCCGGTGTGCGCGGCGAGTTCGGCGACGTGCAGTCTTAGCGGATGCCTCAATAAAAAAGCCGGCTTCGACAGCCGGCTTCAGATTCCTGCGAGACCCCGCGCTTTTTTCGAGCGTGGGGGTTTTATCAAGCCTCATCCGCGACGCATTCGCGCGCCGTCGCCAGCGCCTGGCGGAATTCCGCCAACTCGGCGATCGTCAGCATCGGCAGATTGTGTCGTTGAGCGAAGCGCTCCACGTCCGCGCCGCGCGTCATCGTGCCGTCCGCGTTCATCAGTTCGCACAGCACGCCGGCCGGCTTCAGACCCGCGAGAACCGCCAGATCGACCGTGCCCTCGGTATGGCCGCGGCGCGCGAGCACGCCGCCGGGCTGCGCACGCAGGGGAAACACATGTCCCGGACGCACGATGTCGGCAGGCTTCGCCGTATCGCTGATGGCCGCGCGAATCGTCGTCACGCGATCGAGTGCGGACACGCCGGTGGTCACGCCGTCGCGCGCTTCGATCGAGACCGTGAACGCGGTGCCATGACGGCTTTCGTTATTGACAGCCATCGGCGGCAGTTCGAGTGCACGGATCTTGTCGTCGGGGAGGCACAGGCAGACGATGCCGCTGCATTCGCGAATCAGCAAGGCCATGGTTTCGACGGAAAGACGCTCCGCGGAGACGATCAGATCGGCTTCGTTCTCGCGGTCGTGATCGTCTTGCAGGACGACGGCGCGGCCTTCGCGCATGGCTTGCAAGGCGGCGGCGATACGCGGCGGAACGGGCTCGGTGGCGAGCAGCGGGAGATCGAGCGATGCGTCATCCGCAATCACCGACGGAGCAGGAAAAGTAGCAAAGGACATAGTTGAAACGCTCATCGCAAAAGTTGGGCGAAAAACGTTTCAGGGCATTGCAAACAGACAAAGACGCGCCGTTGAGCGCCGCGCAAAGCGACGCTCATGCACCGCCTCAACTTCTGGCGGCGTCACGGAAACGAACATGACTATCTGCACATCTTCTTCCATCCGGACTCTAACCGTCGGCTCTGGCTTTTCACCAGATCTGCTGACCCCGTGTGTCGATCTGAGTGAGTGCAAAGCGCTTACTCTGATCCCAGCAACGTAGTTGCCCGAACAACCACATTGACGACGCGGGCGCTCGCGGGCTCACCGGCTCACGCTTTCGCGCTGCCGGCATACCGCCGGTGGGGAATTTCGCCCCGCCCTGAAGACGCACTGATTGCCGGATCAACCGGCGGGCAAAGAATACAACAGTCGCGCGGAACCTGCAGCGCAACCCTCACTGACTGGACGGACACCCCGGCTTCCCGGCGCATCCGCCTGAAAAATATTGCCCGTCAGACCGGCTCAGCCTGCCGCGTCAAATCGTGCGGCGCGGGCACATCCCAGCGCGGCGGCGTTTCCGCCTTCAGCGTGACGCGAAACGCGCGCGCTTCGGTGTCGCCGGGATTGCGCAGACTGTGCGGCTGGTCGGCATCGAACACGATCGCGTCGCCGGTGGCCAGCAATTGACGCTGGTCGTGCACACTGACTTCCAGCGTGCCTTCGCTCACCACCAGATTCACCGTGGTGCCCGGCGCGCGGCGCGTGCCGGCCTCGGTATGCAGCGGCGCGATGCGTAGCTCGTGAAATTCGGCGGCGGTCGGCTCGGCGTCGGGATAAAGCGGCCGGGCCGAGTAGCGTCCATTCGAACTGACGAGCCGCGACGAACGATCCGCGGGCAAATGCTCGAAGCCGTTGGTCGCATGACGCCGCAAGAACGCCGCCACCGATACTTTCAGCGCGGCTGCCACCTTGCACAGCACCTTGATCGACGGCACGCTGCGCGCCGATTCGATTTGCGCGAGCATCGCTCGCGAGACGCCCGAGGCGCGGGCCAGGGCGTCGAGCGAAAGTTGGCGCTCGGCGCGCAAACGGGCGAGATTCACGCCGACCAGATGTTCAAGAGCATCGAAAGGTTCAGCAGCACGCGGCGACGCATCGGTGTCAGCCGTGGGATCGCGAACCAGCGCAAGCGGGGAATGCATGATTGCCTCCAGGAGCGCCGCCGGACGGCGGGCAAGCGGTTAGTGGAAGCAAGATAGCATCGCGACTTGCCGCGCCCAACGAAGTTATCTTCACACTGTTATCAGCATTGCGGAGGACGATTCTCGCAAAGCTTGTGCGAATTTTTCATATGGGCGGGTTCGACCCAGAGGCGTTTGAGCGCGAACACACGCACTCAGGCACATCCGTGGGCATCAGGTGTGCTCGCGCAAACTCAGGCGCTTTGCGCCACAGTGGTTGCCGGCGCATCCATCCGCGCCGCGAACCATGTCAGCAGCAACGCCACGACGCTAACCGCCGCCGCAACCCACGGCAGGGTATCGAGCGAATGGCCGTGATTGATCACCAGACCGCCGAGCCACGCGCCACCCGCATTGCCCACATTGAACGCACCGATGTTCAGCGTCGAGGCCAGATTCGGCGCGGCAGCGGCTTTCTCGACCACACGCATCTGCAACGGCGGCACCGTCGCGAACGCCGCAATGCCCCACACGAAAATCGTAATAGCCGCGGCCACCTGCGAGTGGCTGGTGCGCGCGAAGATCGCCATCACCACCGCGAGCGCCACCAGAATGCCCATCAGCGAAGGCATCAACGCGCGGTCCGCGAGCTTGCCGCCCACGGTATTGCCAATCGTGAGGCCAATACCGAACAACACCAGGATCAGCGTCACGCCGCGGGGCGAAAAGCCGCTGACCTGCTCCAGAATCGGCGCGATATAGGTGAACACGACGAACACACCGCCGAAACCGAGCACCGTCATCGCGAGCGCGGTCCATACTTGCGGATCTTTCAGCACGCGCACTTCATGGCCCAAGCCGACCGGGCCGGAATCATGGCGATTCGGCACCAGCAGCGACACGCCCGCCAGCGACAACACGCCAAATGCGCTGACGATCCAGAACGCCGCACGCCAGCCGAACTCCTGGCCGACGAACGTCCCGAACGGCACGCCGAGCACATTCGCGAGCGTCAAACCGGTGAACATCAGCGCAATGGCGCTTGCCCGCTTTTCGGCCGGCACGAGCGAAGCCGCCACGACCGCGCCGATGCCAAAGAACGAGCCATGCGCGAACGACGTCACCACCCGCGCGATCATCAGCACCGAGTAGTCCGATGCGACCGCGCACAGCGTATTGCCGACGATGAACACGCCCATCAGCAACTGCAACGCGAGTTTGCGCGGCATCTTGCTGGTGACCACCGCGAGCAGCGGCGCGCCGACGGCCACGCCGAGCGCATAGCCGCTCACCAGCAAACCCGCCGACGGAATCGACACGGCCAGGTCCCGCGCGACCTCGGGCAGCAAGCCCATGATCACGAACTCGGTGGTGCCGATCGCGAAAGCGCTGATCGCGAGCGCCAGTAATGGAATGGGCATGTTTCTACTCCTGGTTCTAAAGTTGAGCGTGTTAGCTGCGGTGGGCGTCGCGCAACGCAGTCACGAATTCGATGACCACACCTGGCGCGAGCGCGACGAAAAGTTGCTGTTCGGCTTGCCGCGCCCCCATCTGCGGCACGTCGGCAAGCTGATAAGGCACGTCCGCCGCATGCAGGCGCTGCAAGAGCGTCTGCCATCCGTCGGCGCTCTCCAGCCGGAAGGCGATATGGTCGATGCGCGGCGTGGCCCGGCCCGCTATGGCGGATGGGGTCGCGTCGATCAGATGAATCACCGGGCGGCCGTTTGCATACAGCCAGTAGCCGCCGATCGAAAACGGTGGACGCGCGCCCGCCGTCAACCCGGCGACGTCGACGAAAAAGCGTCGCGCGGTCTCGAGGTCGGCCGTGACGATCGTTGCGTGATCGAGTTGCATGGCGTGGGCTGCACGGAGCACAAAGGGTTGACGAGGGGTGGATTGTGAGCGGAACACACCGATTTGATAATTGGCGTAGCATTTGAAGCATTTTCAAATTAATTTGAAAGATCGCGATGGATAACCTCGGTGACATCCGCCTGTTCGTCGAAGCGGCGCAGCAAGGCAGCCTGTCGGCGGCGGGTCGCAAGATGGGCCTGACGCCGGCCGCCGCCAGCGCGCGGCTGGCCAAGCTCGAGGCCGGCCTGAAGGCGCGTCTATTCGAGCGCACGACCCGTCAGCTGAGGCTCACGGACGAAGGCCGCCTCTACCTGAACTGCTGCCGCCAGGCGCTGCAATCGCTCGACGACGCCGAAGCCGCGCTGCAAGCCGGCCAGGGCGTGGTGCGCGGCAAGGTGCGGATCTCCGCGACCTCGGACTTCGGCCGCAACCTGCTGATGCACTGGCTCGACGAGTTCAACGCGCTTTACCCGGAAGTCACGTTCGCGCTGACGCTGTCGGACTCGCTCTCGAATCTGGTGCAGGAAGACATCGATCTGGCAATCCGCTTCGGCGTGCCGCAGGACAGTTCGCTGGTGGCCCGCAAGCTGGCTCCGAACCGGCGTGTGCTGTGCGCGTCGCCGGACTACATCGCACGCAAGGGCGAGCCGAAGGACCCGAACGATCTGGCGAATTTCGACTGCATCGTGCTCGGCACCGCGTCCGGCCCGGCCAACGAATGGCGTTTTACGCGCGGCGACGAAGTGCAACACTACACAGTGCCGTTCGAAACATCCCGGGAAACCAACGACGGCGCCGTCGCCCGCGAATGGGCGCGGCGAGGCTACGGGATCGTCATCAAGTCGATGTGGGACGTGGAAGCGGACTTGCGGAGCGACTGCCTGAAAATCCTGCTGCCCGAATGGCGCTATCCGGACGCGCCGCTGCACGCGCTCTACCACCGCAACCGTTTCATGGCGCCGCGCGTGCGCGTTCTGCTGGATTTTCTGAGCGAGCGCTTCGCGCAGGTGTCGGACGAACTGGAAGGCCTGCTGGGCTTGCCGCCGGAGCGGCCGAGCGCGAAGGCCGCCGCGGAAACCGCATCCGGTGAAGGGCTATAATATTGAGCTACGCTGCAAACGTGCATTGAAAGCGGACCGAAATAGGCTCAAGCGGGCTCAATCAAGCCCAAGCGGGCTCAAGCGCCGCCCCGCGGCCCGTCCGCGCGCTACCCGCACGTTTGGCCCCTCATCACCTTTTAAACGACGCCCCCAGGTTAACCACTGCGACCGGCGAAAATCGATGACCAAGAAAGTTTATGTAAAGACCTACGGCTGCCAGATGAACGAGTACGACTCCGACAAGATGGTCGACGTACTCGGCGCGGCTGAAGGCCTCGTCAAGACCGACACCCCGGAAGACGCGGACGTCATTCTCTTCAACACCTGCTCGGTGCGCGAAAAAGCACAGGAGAAAGTCTTCTCCGAACTCGGCCGTGTGCGCGAATTGAAAGAGGCGAACCCGAATCTGATCATCGGGGTGGGCGGTTGCGTGGCGAGTCAGGAAGGCGCGTCGATTGTGGCGCGCGCACCGTATGTCGATCTGGTGTTCGGGCCGCAAACGCTGCACCGTCTGCCGCAAATGATCGACAAGCGCCGCGAAAGCGGCCGCGCTCAGGTCGACATCTCGTTCCCGGAAATCGAAAAGTTCGATCACCTGCCGCCGGCGCGCGTCGATGGCGCGAGCGCGTTCGTGTCGATCATGGAAGGGTGCAGCAAGTACTGCAGCTACTGCGTCGTGCCGTACACGCGCGGTGAGGAAGTGTCGCGTCCGCTCGACGACGTGCTGACCGAAATCGCCGGCCTCGCCGACCAGGGCGTGCGTGAAGTCACGCTCCTCGGCCAGAACGTGAACGCTTACCGCGCCGGCATCACGCTCGGCTCGTCGGAGATCGCCGACTTCGCCCAGTTGATCGAATATGTCGCGGACATTCCCGGCATCGAACGGATTCGCTACACCACGTCGCATCCGAAGGAATTCACGCAGCGCCTGATCGACACCTACGCCAAGGTGCCGAAGCTCGTCAGCCACCTGCATCTGCCGGTGCAGCACGGTTCCGACCGCATCCTGATGGCGATGAAGCGTGGCTACACGGTGCTCGAATACAAGTCGGTGATCCGCAAGCTGCGCGCGATCCGCCCTGACCTGTCTTTGTCGACGGATATGATCGTCGGCTTCCCCGGCGAGACGGAAGAGGACTTCGACAAGATGATGGCGTTGGTGCACGAGATGAAGTACGACACCAGCTTCTCGTTCGTCTACAGCCCGCGCCCCGGCACGCCGGCTGCGAATCTGCACGACGACACCCCGCACGAAGTGAAGCTCAAGCGTCTCTACCATCTGCAGGCTACGATCGAAGAAAACGTGCAGCGCATCAGCGATTCGATGGTCGGCAAGGTCGAGCGGATTCTGGTCGAGCGCCCGGCGCGCAAGGACCCGAACGAACTCGCGGGCCGCACCGAGAACAATCGCGTGGTGAATTTCCCGGCGCCGGTCGCGTCGCACGCACGGCTGATCGGCCAGATGGTGGACGTGAAAATCGTCCATGCGTACCCCCATTCGTTACGTGGCGAGCTCGTGCTGGTGCACGACGACGCGCCCGCCACCACCCACTGAGCGACGCCCGCCAGCGTCACGAACCCGACAGGATCGATCCTCCGCCTTGAAGACCACTCAGCAGCATCTGGAATTCACCGCACCGCGCGACGACAACGCGCGGCTCGCCAACCTCTGCGGACCGCTCGACGAAAATCTGCGGCAAATCGAGCAGGCGCTCGACGTGACGCTGCAACGCCGCGGCCACCGCATCACGATTCGCGGACGCGGCGCAAAACTCGCGCTCACCGCGCTCGAAAAGTTCTACAACAACTCGCAGAAGCCACTGTCGGTCGACGACATCCAGCTCGCGCTCGTTGAAGTGCGTCAGCCGGCGCGCCGTCGCACGAACGGCAACGGCCATGGCGCGGAAGCGCTGGACCCGCGCTTTCCGGGCAATCCGGATCACCCGTTCGACCAACCCGCCGACAGCGACGACGAAGACCTCGAAGAACTCGGCCCGAAGCTGTACACACGCCGCGCCGACCTGCGCGGCCGCACGCCGATGCAACGCGAGTATCTGAAGCAGATCATTTCGCACGACGTGACTTTCGGCGTCGGCCCGGCAGGCACGGGCAAGACGTATCTGGCCGTGGCTTGCGCGGTGGACGCGCTGGAACGCGATCAGGTCAAACGCATCGTGCTGACGCGTCCCGCCGTCGAAGCGGGCGAGCGCCTCGGCTTCCTGCCGGGCGATCTGGCGCAGAAGGTGGATCCATATCTGCGTCCTCTGTATGACGCGCTGTACGACCTGCTCGGTTTCGACAAGACCGCCAAGATGTTCGAGCGGCAGATGATCGAAATCGCGCCGCTCGCGTACATGCGCGGCCGCACGCTGAATCACGCGTTCATCATCCTCGACGAGGCGCAGAACACCACGCCCGAACAGATGAAGATGTTCCTCACGCGGATCGGCTTCGGTTCGAAGGCCGTGGTGACCGGCGACACGACCCAGGTCGACTTGCCGCGCGGCCACAAGAGCGGGCTGATCGAAGCCCAGCAGGTGCTGGCGAACGTGCGCGGCATTGCGCTTACGCGCTTCACGAGCGCGGACGTGGTGCGGCATCCGCTGGTCGCGCGAATTGTGGAGGCGTACGATGCGCATTCGCAGAAAACCGCCAGTCCGGCGGATTCGCGCTGATTTGCGCCGCTAGTTTGCGTCGCTAAATTGAGCCGAACTCCACTGGATAAGCCGCAGCAAACCGGGCAACAAACCGATCAAGCATGAGCCGTGCACCGAAACTGACGTTGAATCTGCAATTCCCCGCCGCCAAAACCTGGCCGGAACACAAGGCGCTGCTGCCACGCGCCACGGTGGCCGGCTGGATCAAGGCGGCGCTCTTCGCGGACGGCGAGCTGACCGTGCGTTTCGTCGACGCCGAAGAAGGCCGCACGCTGAACCGCACCTATCGCGGCAAGGATTACTCGACCAACGTGCTGACCTTTGCGTACGCCGAATCGGAAGACGATCCGGTGACGGGCGACCTGATCCTGTGCTGTCCGGTGGTCGAAAAGGAAGCCGCCGAACAGGGCAAGCCGCTGATCGCGCACTACGCGCATCTATTGGTGCACGGCACTCTCCATGCTCAAGGCTACGACCACGAGGTCGAGGAAGAAGCCGAGGAAATGGAAGCCATCGAAACCGAAATCCTCGGCAAGCTCGGTTTCCCGGATCCTTATCAATAAATAGCCGTTGCCATCGTCTTTATCATCACCGTTAGAAGCCACCGTGAGCACCTCCTCCCCTGAAGCCGAGACGCGAAACACACCCTGCCCGGACTATCCGCCCGCGCTCGGCGAACCGCGGCTGCTGACGGAAGATGAGTTGCGCGCGTCGCTCGAATGCACGTTGCGCGACTGGGACCGCAAGAGCGATCTGTGGCTGTTCGGCTATGGTTCGTTGATCTGGAATCCCGGTCTGCCTACCGTCGAAGCCGCCCGTTCCAAAGTCCACGGTTATCACCGCGGCCTGTATCTGTGGTCGCGCGTGAATCGCGGCACACCCGAACAGCCGGGCCTCGTACTCGCGCTCGATCGCGGCGGCTCGTGCACCGGCATCGCCTTCCGCCTCGCCGCCGAGGGTGCGATGCCGCACCTGGAAGCGCTGTGGCGCCGTGAAATGCCGATGGGTTCATATCGCCCGATGTGGCTGCCGTGCGTGCTCGCGGATGGCCGGCGCGTCGACGCCCTCGCGTTCGTGATGCGCCGCGACGTGCCGACCTACACCGGCAAGCTGCGCGACGAGGTCGTCAAAACGGTGTTCGGCTGCGCGTCCGGTCGCTACGGCACCACGCTTGATTACGTCAGCCGCACCGTGCATGCGCTGCGCGAGAGCGGCATGCCGGATCGCGCACTGGAAGCGCTGCTTGAACGCTGCCGCGAGGCCGATTGTGAAGTTGACCGGCAAACGAGCCAGGGGCCGACGCGATAAGCCGCGAACCGGCTGGCGCGGAAGTCGCCGCTTACTCGGGCACGGCCGGGCCGGGCGCCGCCGGGACACTGCCGAACGGGCGTCCCGAAGGAAAGTAGGCCGCTCCAGCCAAACCCGCATCGGCAGCGCGCACGCCGCCACAATCCGTACTTTTTTGCTCGAAAACGCTTTTCCCCGCGCAATCAGTTAGGATTGACCCATGCCCACCGCACGCGGCCGGGCGGCAGCATCACAGCTTCACCCATCGCCCAGCCCGTCAGGACACGGTCCTGCCATGTGCCTGGTGTATCCTTAATGCTCTGCAACAGCGCGCCCAGTCTCGCCGGGCGCACTACCATGAACGACACGTATCCCAGTCGACACCGAACTAGCGACAAACCACAGGAAAAACGCTCACTCCTCGAGCGTCTGACCGACTTCATCTCGCCCGAACCCGATTCGCGCGCCGAACTTCTGGAAATCCTGCAGGACGCGCACGAGCGCAATCTGATCGACGCCGACTCGCTGTCGATGATCGAAGGCGTGTTCCAGGTGTCCGAACTCAGCGCGCGCGACATCATGGTGCCTCGCGCGCAGATGGACGCGATCAACATTGCGGACAATCCCGCCGAATTCATTCCCTACGTGCTGGAAAAAGCGCACTCGCGCTATCCGGTCTACGAGGGCAATCGCGACAACGTCATCGGCGTGCTGCTCGCGAAAGACCTGCTGCGCTACTACGCCGAAGAGGAATTCGACGTACGCGGCATGCTGCGCCCCGCCGTCTTCATTCCGGAATCGAAGCGCCTGAACGTGCTGCTGCACGACTTCCGCGTGAATCGCAATCACCTCGCCGTGGTGGTCGACGAATACGGCGGCGTGGCCGGCCTGATCACGATCGAAGACGTGCTGGAGCAGATCGTCGGCGACATCGAAGACGAATACGATTTCGACGAGGAAAGCGGCAATATCATCGCCTCGCCGGACGGCCGCTTCCGCGTGCGCGCGCTCACGGAGATCGAGCAGTTCAACGAGTCCTTCGGCACGCATTTCCCGGACGACGAAGTGGATACGATCGGCGGCCTCGTCACGCATCATTTCGGGCGGGTGCCGCATCGCGGCGAAAAAGTCCGCCTCGACGATCTGATCTTCGAGATTCTGCGCGGCGACGCTCGCCAGATTCACATGCTGCTGGTGCGCCGCGACCCGCTCGCCGGCCAGCGCGAGCGCGAAGCACAGCACGTGCAAACCTGATCCGCTTCTTGTCCTCGCTTTTTCCACTCCTCACGCCGACCGCGCAACAATGGCCGACCCGATTACATCCCGTTCGCGCCGCGGCGTGAGTGCCCCTGCCGCCCCGGAAGCGCGCGGCCGTGCACTGCCCCGCTGGCATTACCTCGTCGCGCTGGCCGCCGGTGCGGCCAATACGCTGTCGTTCGCACCGACGCCGCACGGCGGCTGGCTCGAACTCGTGATCTTCGTGTTCTTTTTCGCCTGGCTCACGCGGACAACCGGCTGGAAAAGCGCCGCGCTGACGGGCGGCGCGTTCGGCTTCGGCAACTACGTCACCGGCGTGTGGTGGCTGTACGTCAGCATGCACGACTACGGCGGCATGGCCGCGCCGCTGGCGGGCGCGGCGGTCGTGCTGTTCTCGCTGTATCTGGCCGTGTATCCGGCGCTGGCTGCGGGCATCTGGTCGTTCTGCGCAGGGCACGCACGCAATGGCGCGCCCGATACCGACCAACCGTTCTCGCCGACCTGGCACGGGGCGCTGGCGTTCGCAAGCGCGTGGGCGATCGGTGAATGGTTGCGCGGCACAGTGTTCACCGGCTTTCCGTGGCTTGCGAGCGGTTATGCGCAAGTCGACGGCCCGTTCGCCGGGTTTGCGCCCGTGGCGGGTGTGTACGGCGTCGGCTGGATACTGGCGCTGGCCGCTGCGTTGATCGTACAGGCGCTGGTGCCGCTGTTGGCTTCGCGCGGGCGGTTCGATGCCATCGACGCCGGCCATGCGGGAACTGCCGGCCAGGGAGGCAGGCGCGGTGTCGCGCGCGTTGCCGTGCCGGTGGCAATCTCGATTGCGCTGATCGCCGCCGGCCTGCTGCTGCCGCTCGCGCAATGGACCCTGCCGGCCAACGCGCCGCTGACGGTGCGCCTGCTGCAAGGCAACGTCAAACAGGAAATGAAGTTCGAGGAAGCCGGCATGCGCGCCGCGATCGACCAGTTTCAGCAGATGATCACGTCGAAGCCGGCCGACCTGATCGTCACGCCGGAAACCGCCATTCCGGTGCTCGCGCAGCAATTGCCGCCGCAGTTCGCGTCGGCGGTGCGCAACTTTTCGGATACGACGGGCAGCGCGATCGTATTCGGCGCAATCGGCGGCACCATCACGCCAGAAGGCCAGGTAGTCGACTACACGAACAGCCTGTTCGGCGTCACGCCGGGCACGCGCGAGGTCTATCGCTACGATAAACACCATCTCGTGCCGTTCGGCGAATTCGTGCCGTGGGGCTTCCGCTGGTTCGTCAATCTGATGAGCATTCCCCTCGGCGATTTCGCACGCGGCGCGCCCGTGCAGAAGCCGTTCATCGTGCATAACCAGCCGGTGGCCGTCGACATCTGCTACGAGGATATTTTCGGCGAAGAGATCGCACGGAGCATTCGCGAGAGCGATACGCCGGCGGGTGTGCTGGTCAACTCGACCAATCTCGCCTGGTTCGGCGACACCATCGCGCTGGATCAGCATCTGCAGATCGCGCGCATGCGTTCGCTGGAAACCGGCCGGCCCATGCTGCGCGCCACCAACACCGGCATGACCGCCGCGATCGACGCCCACGGCAAGGTGATCGGGCGCCTGACGCCGTACACGATCGGCTCGCTCGACGTAACGGTACAAGGCACCTCGGGCAGCACGCCTTATGTGACCAGCGGCAATAACACAGTGCTGGCGGTTTCGTTGCTGCTGCTGGCGTTCGGGTTTGCGTTCGGGCCGGGGATTACGCGGCGGCAAAACGGCAAGAAATAAATCGCGCTAGATCGCGTGACTGCACCCATGCCGCGTATACGCGATAACGCCGCAGTGAATCGCGGCGTTATCTCATCCCTTACCCGTCACGCCAATAGAAAAACGCGCGCTCCGAAACACCGTGAGCGCGCGCTTATAAGAAAATCAGGCTTTACTGATTCGACGCAATCCGCTGCTGAATATGCTGCGCACGCGCCGGTGAAGCCGGATGCGAACTCAACATGCTCGACTTGCCACCGTCCAATTGGGCAAGCTTGTTGAACGCCGTCACCAATCCCGACGGATCGAGATTTTTCTTTTTCTGCAAGTCGAATGAATAATCGTCGGCCGCGCTTTCCTGGGTTTGCGAGAACTGCGCATTAATCAGCTTCTCGGAAAAATCGCCCAGCTGCGAACCGGACAACGCCCCCGCCACACCACCCGCCGACGAAGCCACCGAGCGCGCAGCCGAGGTCGCGTACGCCACCTGCATTGCCTTCTTCGTATGGCCGAGCGCCACGTGGCCCATCTCATGGCCGACCACGCCGCGCACCTCGTTGTCATTCATCATGTCCATCAAGCCGCTATACACGCGCACGCAGCCGTTGGCCATCGCCCATGCGTTGACGTCCTTGGTGATGTACACCTTGTAGTTCACCGGCACACCGTTGATGTTATCGCCCAGTTGCGCGGCGATCTTGTTCAGACGTTTCTGGTACTTGCTGTTCGCAGCGGCAATCTGATTTTCGCTGTCCAGCTGTGCACATGACTTGTCGGTCAGCGCGCGCACGTCGGCGTCGCTGAGTGTGGCGGCCTGAGCGGCCTGCTGGCCGGACTGGATCAGCGCGGTCGGGTTAACGTTGCCGACGTTCGAGCACGCGGCAAATAGTGCGCAGGCAGAAACGGCAATGACAAAGCGGTACGTTTTCATGGTGGAAGTCTCTTTTGCGGACGTTATTAACATCGACGGCACGTTTTAATGCACCGCCCATTCGCAATGGCCGCATATCACCGGAGAAAAACTCCAAATATGTCGATTGCATAAACCATTGCCTCACGCGACAGACAAAAAATGCGCCTGACGGGCAGGCGCATTTTTACCACAAACGTAATCTTAAATTCATGCTTATGAAAGCAGGAATGACATCATTTTGCAATTTAGCGGAAATTGCGGGCAGCGCGATGCAGATAACCGCATCGCTGCGAACCTGCGAGTACTTCGCTCAACCCACCGGCACCGTATCGATGAACGACTGACGCAGCGACAGTTTCTGGAAATGTTTATCCAGATTCGGATAGCCTTCGCGCCAATTCAGCTCGGGCATGCGGAAATCGAGGTAGCCCAGCGCGCAGCCCACTGCGATATCCGCGAGCGTGTAGTGATTGCCCGTGCACCACGGCTTGGTGCCCAAACCCTGCGACATGGCAATCAGGCCTTCGTCGATCTTGCGCTGTTGCCGCGCGACCCATGCGTCCACTCGCTGCTCGGGCGTGCGCTGGGTGCTTTCGAGGCGAATCAGCACCGCGGCGTCCAGCATGCCGTCGGCGAGCGCCTCCCAGCAACGCACTTCGACGCGCTCGCGACCGGACGGCGGAATCAGCTTGCCGACCGGCGACAGCGTATCCACGTATTCGCAGATCACCCGCGAGTCGAACACGGCTTCGCCGTCTTCCATCACGAGGCACGGCACCTTGCCGAGCGGATTGAAGGTGTGAATCGTGGTGTCGGGCGCCCAGACGTTCTCGGGCACGAGTTCGTAGTCGATCTTCTTGTCGGCCAGAACGATCCGCGCTTTGCGCACGAACGGGCTGGCGAGCGAACCGATGAGTTTCATCATTACCATCTGCCTTTTCTTGAATTCGGCGAAAGTATAAGTGGTCGGCGGCATTCCCGAACACAGCGCAGTCGCTTCGCAAGCCGCATGGATGCTCGCTGTGGATGGATTGCAACATTGCCGCTGCGAGCGCGCGCCGTCTACCCGGCCAAATGGCCAACACGGGCCAACGCGGCTGGCGTGCCCCTCTCTCCCCGTCAGTATCCACGCAGAATAAGTCGCCGCATTGGGCGCTACAATCGCAAGATGAACCAGCCGACCGAACCCACCATCGCCATCGACGTCTACCGCACGCGCCGCGAGCGCGTCCTCGCCGCGCTGCGCGCGGCGGGCGGGGGCGTCGCCATCGTCCCCACCGCGCCGGAAAAGCTGCGCAACCGGGACGCCGACTACCCCTACCGGCACGACAGCTACTTCTACTATCTGACGGGCTTCACGGAACCCGAGGCATGGCTGGTGCTCGATGCAAGCGCCGCGCCAGGCGAGCCGGCTTCGATCCTGTTCTGTCGCGAGAAGAATGTCGAGCGTGAAACGTGGGAAGGTTTCCGGTTCGGGCCGGACGGCGCGCGCGAGGCGTTCGGCTTTGACGCCGCCTTCGCGGTAAGCGAAGTCGACACGCAACTGCCGCGCATTCTCGCCGACAAACCCGCGCTGCATTACGCGCTCGGCACTTCGGCGGAACTGGACGAGCAGGTGCGCGGCTGGCTCGACGCGATACGCTCGCTGGGCCGCAGCGGCGTCGCCGCGCCCGCGGCCGCGCGTGACCTGATCCCGTTGCTCGACGACATGCGGCTCGTCAAGGACCCCCACGAACTCGCCATCATGCGCCGGGCCGCGAAGATTTCGGCGCAAGCACATCGCCGCGCGATGGCCGCCTGCCACCCCGGCGTGCGCGAGTACGAACTCGAAGCCGAGCTGCTCTACACCTTCCGCAAATTCGGCGCGCAAGCGCCGGCCTACACGTCGATCGTCGCCGCGGGCGCCAATGCCTGCGTGCTGCACTACCCGGCCGGCAACGCGATTGCCCAGGACGGCGACCTGATCCTGATCGACGCAGCCTGCGAACTCGACGGCTACGCGTCCGACATCACCCGTACCTTCCCGGCGAGCGGCCGCTTCACGCCTGCGCAGCGCGAGTTGTACGACATCGTGCTGGCCGCGCAGCAGGCTGCCGTCGACGCCACCCGCGTCGGCGCAAGCTTCGACGATCCGCACCAGGCCGCCGTGCGCGTGCTGTCGCAGGGGCTGCTCGACACGGGTATCGTCGACCGCACGAAATTCGCTTCGGTCGACGCGGTGATCGCGGAGCGCGCCTATGCGCCGTTCTACATGCACCGTACCGGCCACTGGATCGGCATGGACGTGCACGACGCCGGCGACTACCGCGAACGCGGTGCGCCGCGCGACGAAGCGGGCGCACTGCCGTGGCGCACGCTGCAGGCGGGCATGGCACTGACTGTCGAGCCCGGCCTGTATATCCGTCCGGCCGAAGGCGTGCCCGAGCGCTACTGGAACATCGGCATCCGCATCGAGGACGACGCGATCGTCACGCCAACCGGCTGCGAGCTGATCACACGCGACGTCCCGGTGGCGGCCGACGAGATCGAGGCGTTGATGCAGGAAGCCCGCGCGGCCCAGGAAACAAAGCAGTAATCCAGGCAGTAACCCAAGGAAGCAACCCGCAATGAACGACGTTTCCCAGTCGACGGTGATTCTGAAACCCGCCGCGTCCGACCGTCCCTTCGATTTCGACGTGACGATCGTCGGCGCCGGGCCGGTCGGGCTGGCGCTCGCCGGCTGGCTGGCGCGCCGCAGCGCGACGCAGGCGCTGAAGATCGCGCTGATCGACGCGCGCGAGCCGGAAGATTCGATTGCCGATCCGCGCGCGATCGCCGTCTCGCACGGCAGCCGGATGATTCTCGAGCCGCTGCGCTGGCCCGCCGACGCTACCGCGATCCAGCGCATCCACGTATCGCAGCGCGGCCATTTCGGCCGCACGCTGATCGACCATGGCGAACACGGTTTGCCGGCGCTCGGCTACGTGTTGCGTTATGGCTCGATCGTACATGGTCTCGCCGAAGCGGTTCACGCAACCTCCGTGCACTGGTTCCGCTCCACTTCCGCGGCGGCGCCGACCCAGGACCACGACGGCGTCACGCTGCCGATCGAAACCGCGGGTGTCACGCGCAATCTGCACACGCGAATTCTGGTGAGTGCCGAAGGCGGCCTGTTCGGCGACCAGAAAACCGGCAAGCTCGGCGATGACAAGGACAAGGGC